>CAVJRQ010000047.1:0-20025 GCA_963652075.1 Acutalibacteraceae bacterium | reverse complement strand
ATTTCTTTACTTTTTAAAGTGTTAAAACGGTGTAAAGTAAATCTGTACTAAGTCATACGGAAAACGCGCCGACCACCACAGACGCACTCGGCATAGCGAGACAATACAACGGCAAGGGTTCTGAAAAAATTTCAGAACCCTTGCCGTTGTACACCCTCAGGGATTCGAACCCTGGACCCACTGATTAAGAGTCAGTTGCTCTACCAACTGAGCTAAGAGTGCATTACCTTTCGTTTTGCGGTTGCAAATGTAGAGCTTTTTCGCGAACCGGCAAAACATTTCAAGTGTTTTTTATCAAGTTTTTCTTCTTTATTTCTATAGTTCAACATAAGATTCTATGAATCAAAGATTTCCAAACTGACTTATTTTTCCGTTCCTCCACCCTCCGTTGCGGTTTTACACCGGACGCACGAGAGAAAGAGACACGAACCCGCTACTCGAACTCGTACATCGGAGAAGGTTGCTGCCTCTTCAGTGGTGTCACTTCGATATCCTTCCCTATCAGCAGCCCCTTCTCCTCAAGTTTGGCCGCTACGGTTTTCAACGCCAGTTCCGGATTGTTGTTGTCCTGGCTCAAGTGACAAAGCCAAGCGCACTTCAGATGTCCAGCCGCAGCCTGCTCGGCAATGAACGACGCAGCCTCGGTATTGCAGAGATGCCCTTTCGGTCCGGCAATACGTTCTTTCAACCGTTGCGGATAACGGCCGGCAGCCAACATCGCAGCGTCGTAGTTGGACTCAATCACCAAATAGTCGGCTTTGCACATATAGGAAGAGGCTGTTTCCGTAATGTAACCGATGTCCGTGGCCACACAGAAGGTTTTGCCGTCCAGTTCGATGAGATAGCCCACGTCGTCCGTACCGTCGTGAGGAACTTCAAAGGGGGTGATGGTCATGTCGCCGACCGTAAAGGGTTTTCCCTTCTCTATGTAGGTAACGGACCGGTCGCTCAGTTTCTTCTTCGTACAGTAGTTTTTGTTGATGCCCACATGGGTCTCTTGGGTGGCATAGACGGGAATGCGCAAGTCCTCGCCCAACACCCCGACGGATTTGATGTGGTCGGCGTGGTCGTGCGTGACGAGCAGTCCCTTCACCTTGGTAAAGACAAGTCCCTGTTCGCGGAAACGTTTCTTTATGGAGCGTATGCCTATCCCCGCGTCGATAAGCACGGCGGTGGTTTCGGTAGAGAGGTAGTAACAGTTTCCGCTACTGCCACTGGCAAGGCTGATGAATCGTATCATATCGTTTGTTGTTTCTTTCGTTATCAGAATGGATAGCCCACGGCAAAGTGGAAAGCGAAGTCACGGTCCAGACTGGGCTTCAGTATAGGATAGCGGTCTCTCCCGTCGTAAACGGGGTTCAACGCCTTCATGCCCCCATCGAAACGGAGAATGAAGTAGTCAAAGTCGAACCGGATTCCCATGCCGTATGACATGGCTATCTGTTTGTAGAACGTGTCGAAGTGGAACGCTCCGCCCGGCTGTTCTTCATACTCGCGTATCGTCCAGATGTTGCCGGCATCCACAAAGAGAGCACCGTTGATTTTCCAGAAGAGGTGAGTACGGTATTCGAGGTTCAAGTCGAGCTTGATGTCACCGGACTGGTTGATAAAGTCGATGTTGCGATCGTTACCGGCAAACTTACCCGGACCGAGCCGGCGCACGGACCATCCGCGCACACTGTTCGCTCCACCGGAGAAGTAGCGTTTCTCAAACGGCAACACCGATGAGTTGCCGTAGGGATAAGCCACGCCGATAGCCGTGTGGAACACGATGGAGTTCTTGGAGTCAATGCGGAAGCTCTTGGCATAATCGATATCCCCTTTCACATATTGGGCATAGGCAATGTTGGCGATAGTGTACTGGCCATCCGTGCCTCGTTTGTTGCCGAACAGGTGTGACAACCCGTAAAGGGCGTTGCCGGCGGTTTCCGCGCTGAAGCGCACAAAGTAGGAATTTCCCGTAGCCGTACGCAAGGAAGCCCCGCCCGAATGGTACGACACGCCATACCCTATCTTCATGATGAAGAGATTCTCGTAGTTATACTTCAGGATAGCGTTTTGGTTGCTGACGCTGTCCAGGTAATTCTTCTTGAAAGTGGGCGAAATCCATGGCATATAGACGTAGTTGAGATCTATCAGGTCTACTTTATGCTGCATGTTGCGCTTGGAACTCCATTTGTAGCTCCACGAGACGGAAGCCACACGGCGCGAAAACTCGGGTCGGTTCTGAGAGTTATACTGAATGTCCACCTCTGAGGTGGCCCGGATATGTTTTCTGAAGTCCTTGGAAAGGAACGGGAACAAGAACCGGGGGAAGTTGATGCTTGCTTCAGCTCCATACTCGGTATAGTTTTCGTTGGTGTAGCCTTGCAATCCCGTCACCGCCTCGTAGGCTCCGCGCAGCTTGAAGGTGAAGAGTTCGGAACCCTTGAAGAGGTTCTTGTTCTGGAACGAGACAGAGGCAGCCGCTCCCAAGTCGCCCGAGGAGTTGGTACCTTCCAGTTCGGCACTGATAGAGTTCTGTTTGTTCCGTGTAAGGAGGACGTAGCAGTCCAGCTGAGGATTGGCGGACTGTCCGGACGGCTTCTCGTCGAAACGGATGTCCGTGTACCTGAGTGCGCCCAAACGCGAGAAAGCGTTCTGCGTACTCTGCGCCTTCTGTTCGTTATAAGGTTCGCCGGATGCCATATAGACACTGTTTGCCAACACGTTGGGGCGGAGGGGAATTTTCTTCCGGTAATAGATGTCCAGTCCTTCGTACCGAATCGAGTCATACGTCTGCAACCGTCCACCGGTCAAGGCTTTCGACAGGTCGAAGTCGGTGAAGACACGGATGCGGTCTATCGTATATTTCGGATGCGAGGTTTTCTCGTTCTCTTTTGTATAAGGAAGCAGATGGAGGGTAAGGTCTACCGTCATGGCATTCAGCGTGGTGTCCGCCGTAAAGGTGATGTAGTCCTTGTGAAACTTATAGTATCCGTTGGACTGTAGGAACGCGGTGACGCGCTGCCGCTCAGTGTTCAACAGGTTTACGTCAAAAGGCATGCCTGCACGGAGGTTCCACTGGAACGACTGTTGTATGAGGTCCTCCATTTGCGGGTCTTGCCAATCGTAAGCGATGTTCCGCACAGCGTACCGCGGTCCGGTGTGCAACAGATAGGTCACCTTCATCCGTTTCTTGACAACCTGTTTCTGCACCTCCACACTTGCCCGCATGTAGCCTTTGTTCTGCAACGCTCGCTTAATGTCGGTTGCCGAGCGTTGCGCCAACGTCTCGTCATAGATGACGGGAGCGTCGCCAAGTTTGCGCACAAAGCGGTTGCGCCATTTGGTGGAATCAAGTCCGGAGAGCGAATAGATGTAAAGAGGAACTTTCACGGTGCTGAACCACCGGTTATTGGGATATTGCCTCACATAGCCGCTCACTTCGGAGGGCTTTACGGCCTTTGTGTCCGACACCACTTCCACCCTATCCAACAGGTGACTGCCATCCGGTATGAATTTAGACACTGAGCATGAGGTCAATAGGAGCAACAATGCCAACCAACCATATCGGACATTAGGTATCTTCATTGAAAAACGGATGCGTAGAACAAATTAACTTAGCAAAGTTAGCTATTATATCAATAATAATCGGTAGCTTTGTTAAACTTTTATTGTCAATTAAGAAAAGAATGCTGAGCAAAGCGAAAATCAAATACATCCGTTCGCTGGAACAGAAGAAAAACCGCAAGAGCGAACAGCTTTTCGTAGCGGAAGGGCCTAAGTTGGTAGGCGATTTGATGAGCACCTATCATTGTCGGTTGTTGGTGGCGTTGCCCGAATGGCTACGAGCCAACCCTTACACCGCGGACGAGGTGACAGAGGCAACGGCCGACGAACTCTTAAAAGCGAGTTTCCTAAAGATGCCGCAGGGTGTGTTGGCTCTGTTTGAACAACGGGCTACGGAATGGTGCGACGAGTATGCACGGGAGAATCTCTGTCTGGCGTTGGACGGCGTACAGGACCCTGGCAACTTGGGAACAATCATCCGTCTGGCGGACTGGTTCGGCATCGAGCACATCTTCTGCTCAGAAAACACGGTGGATGCCTACAGTCCCAAGGTGGTGCAAGCCACAATGGGCGGTCTGGCGCATGTGCAACTGCACTATGGGTCGCTGCCCCGGATGATTGAGTCCGCCGGACCGGACATTCCCGTCTATGGGACTTTCTTGGACGGCGACAATCTCTACGCGCACAGTCTGTCCACTCATGGCATCATCATCATGGGCAACGAGGGCAACGGCATCAGTGAAGAGGTGGCGAAGCGGGTCAATCAACGGCTCAACATCCCCAACTACCCTATCGGGCGCGAGTGCGCCGAGTCACTGAACGTAGCCATCGCCGCGGCTGTTGTCTGTGCGGAGTTCCGCCGCAGAATGCAATAAGCGGACAGGAAACGGCAAAGTCCATGCAAGCCAACCAAGGTCAAGACGGCTTTGCCTACCCAACCGTAGGAAGCTAACGCAGCAGCCGGACGGCACGAACCAAACCGGTAGCCACGTCCGCGGCTGCGACGTGCCACGCATATAGGTCTGAGGCTTCGTTGTTTTCCATGGTCAACAAACGGACAAGTTCATCCAACGAGACTGGACATTGCGCCGCATCGGGCAATGTGTCCAACGAGGAGAGAATAATCATGCCGCCCAGCCATTGCGTGAACGCTGGTTCACCCTGCAAGGGGAAATAGCCCGCCAAACGCCCTTCTTCCAACGTCACCACTTGACGGGACAAACGTTCATCGGCAGAGAGGACTAACTGATGAGCCGCATAGTTCCGTTTCATCGTCTGTTTGCGGTTTGTCGCGTACGGCGGTTGCCGTTGTTGGGAGTTACCTTGGGCACAGGCTTACTGTTCTTGCGCAGTTGCTGCGGACGGTTCTGCTCACGCAGTTCTTTGGGCGAGAGACGGAGTTGTTTTTCTTCCAAAGAATCCACCGCCACAGAGTCTTTTTCTTCGGGTTGCCGCGCCTCGTTCTTTAAGGAATCCTTTGCGGCGACCGCGGTTGCCAATGAGTCCTCGACAACCTTCTCAGTCTCCGGTTCGCCATACGTATGGTAGCGCATCAGCGAAATCTTGTGCAGCAACAACGTGCGGATAGATTCACCCGTCGTATCGTTCTTGAAGTAGACATCACCGCGTACCGACTGTATAGGTAACGTATCCGTGGGCAGGTACAAGCTGTTTTGTCCCTCGGCCAACGCTTTGCGCACCGAGGCAGTGGAGTCATTCTTATAGTGAACGTCCAGTTGCATCAACGCATACTGTCCGGCCGTATCCTGTTGCAGGAAATGGGCATCCAGTATCCAACGGTAGCTGTCGCGTGCCTTGAAGTTGGTGTCCGTCGCTTCGATGTTGAAGGTAAGTTTATTGGTCAGCGGCACTGTCGACAGACAACAGAGGCGTTCACCAATCCAGATGTCCACCGTGTCGCCTACGATGGCTTTGGCACGCTGCACCTGTCCTTCTTCTATCACCACCAAAGCGGAATCAGCCTTCTGATACCGTTTGCTCAGGTTTTCGTAAATATCGCTCAACCGCTGTGTGTTGCGCGTATACCATACCAAGGAAGAGTCGAACTGTTCCTGTGTGGTGTGATGTTTCTCAAATACATCCCGCAGTATCAGTTCCTTTTTGTAGCGTTCCTCCCCGTTGAAGTCGTTGCTTACCGCTTGAGCCAAATGGTAGTCGTAGAGCACATCCTCCATCTCTTTGGGTTGCAACAGCGATGAGGGGACTCCCTTCTTACACGAAGAAAGAAGGAAGACGCCGGTTAGCGTCAAAAGGGCGGGTATGTATCTGGCAATGCGTTTCATTCCTCCGTGTCTGGTTTCTCTTCCACCTTGTCCGAGTAGAGTTCCTTACGGTTGAGCTGTCCGCCATAGAACAGTATCAACACGATGATTCCCACGCTGATGGAAGCATCGGCAAAGTTGAATATGGGGCTGAAGAAGATAAAATGGTCACCACCGACAAAGGGCATCCATTCCGGCCAATGCGTGTCGATGATGGGGAAGTAGAACATATCCACCACCTTGCCATGAAGCAGTTGTTCATACCCCTCACCAAAAGGCACGAAATGGGCGACGGACGTAACGGTGCTCTCGTTGAATATCAGTCCGTAGAACATACTGTCGATGATGTTTCCCGCCGCACCGGCCAAGATGAGCGACAGGCAAACGACATAACCCGTCTTCGCCAGGTTTCGCTTCAGTATCTTTACCAGATACCACACGATGAAGCCTACGGCAATGATGCGGAACGAGGTAAGGAAGATCTTATCAAAGATTTCCAACCCGAAAGCCATTCCGTTGTTCTCGGTAAAGAAGATGTAGAACCAGTCCGTTATGCGGATGCTTTCGTGCCAACACATGTTGGTCTTGACGGCAATCTTGATGATTTGGTCAATAATCAATACCGCCGCAATGATGGACACAGCCAACCACCCTTTGCTTTTTTTGCTCATTGCTGAATCACTTCTTGCCATTCTGTTTAGCCTCGATGCTCAGAGTGGCGTGGGGCACTGCACGCAGACGCTCAGCGGGTATCAGTTTTCCCGTTTCGCGGCAAATGCCGTACGTCTTGTTCTCAATGCGTACAAGCGCCGCCTGCAATCCCTGAATGAACTTCAGCTGGCGCTGGGCCAAGCGTGTGGTTTCTTCTTTGGAAAGGGTGTTGGCACCTTCTTCCAATACCTTGTATGTCGGTGACGTGTCGTCCACGTCGTTTCCGTCCGTGTTCATGATACTGCCTTTCAGCTGGTCGTAATCACGTTTTGCCAATTCCAGTTTCTCCAAAATGATTTGACGGAATTCCTCCAATTCAGCATCTGAATATCTAGTCTTCTCTGCCATTGCTATACTATTTAGATATATACATTATTCTTTTATTACGCTCGCGTACAACGTGAAGTCATCGAAGTTCAGTTCCGTAGCGTTCTCCACCTCATCGGCCAAAGTCAACGAGTTGGCCAGCACTTGGTTACAGATGTAAGCGTTGTACTCGTTCACAGCGTCGTCTGTCTGCGGATTCTTCGAGAGTTTGATTGCTATCTTGTCCGTTATCTCGAATCCACTGCTCTTGCGGATGTTCTGGATACGGTTGATGAGTTCACGCGCCACACCCTCGCGACGAAGTTCCTCGGTTACGGTAATCTCCAAGGCCACGGTCAGCCGACCTTCGTTAGCCACCAGCCAACCCGGGATATCCTCGCTGAAGATGTCCACGTCGGACGCTTCCACAACGGCATCGCCGCCATCAAGTTTCAGCGTATATTTACCGTTGCGTTCCAGTTCGGCGATGGCTTCTTGCGACAGAGCCGCGATAGCCGCCGCCACGGCCTTCATCTGTTTGCCAAACTTCGGTCCAAGTTTCTTGAAGTCGCACTTCACTTTCTTCACCAACACGCCTTCGGAGTTCTCCACGAACTTCAGTTCCTTCACGTTCACCTCGTTCATGATGAGCGATTTCACGGCTTCGATGTGAGCGCGCTGTTTCTCGTCCACAACAGGTATCATGATACACTGCAGCGGTTGACGCACCTTGATGTTTACCTTACGGCGCAGCGCCAACACCATAGAGGTGATATCCTGCGCAATCCGCATGCGCGACTCCAAATCCTCATCGATAAGCTGTTCGTCGCTGACGGGGAAGAGAGCCAAGTGGACAGAAACGACCTTCTCGTCCTTCGTCACCGAAACGAGGTCTTTATAGAGCCGGTCGGCATAGAACGGGGCGATAGGAGCCATCAGCTTGGCCACGGTTTCAAGGCAGGTATAGAGGGTCTGGTAAGCGGACAGTTTGTCAGTAGACATCTCGCTACCCCAGAAACGTTTCCTGTTAAGACGGACATACCAGTTGGAGAGGTTGTCATTCACAAAGTCCTGAATGTAACGTCCGGCACGGGTTGGCTCATACTCGTTGTAACAAGCGTCAACGTTCTTTATCAGCGAGTTGAGCACGGAGAGAATCCAACGGTCAATCTCAGGACGCTGTTCCATGGGGACATCCGCCTCTTGGTAAGTGAAACCGTCCACATTGGCATACAGCGCAAAGAAAGAGTAGGTGTTGTAGAGCGTTCCGAAGAACTTGCGACGCACCTCGTCCACACCGGCCGTATCAAACTTCAGGTTGTCCCAAGGAGAAGAGTTGGTAATCATGTACCAACGCAACGGGTCGGAGCCAAACTGTTCGATAGCGCCAAAGGGGTCTACGGCATTACCCAGTCGCTTAGACATCTTATTGCCATTCTTATCCAATACCAGTCCGTTGGAAATAACGGCTTTATAAGCTACACTGTCGAATACCATGGTCGCGATGGCGTGCAAGGTAAAGAACCATCCGCGTGTTTGGTCCACACCCTCCGCAATGAAGTCGGCGGGATATACCTGACGGCTGTCAAAGAGTTCCTTGTTCTCGAACGGATAGTGAATCTGAGCGTAAGGCATAGCGCCGGAATCGAACCAAACGTCGATGAGGTCCGACTCACGCTTCATCACCTTACCGCTGTCCGACACCAGTTTGATGTCGTCCACGTAGGGACGGTGCAGGTCTATCTTGTCATAGTTTTCCTTCGTGTACTGTCCCGGGACGAATCCGGCATCCTTGTAAGGATTGCTTTTCATCACACCGGCCGCAACAGCTTTCTCCACCTCCTCGTAGAGTTCTTCCACCGAACCGATACATTTCTCTTCGCCCTCTTCCGTACGCCAGATAGGCAGAGGCGTACCCCAGTAGCGCGAGCGGCTCAAGTTCCAGTCGTTCAGGTTTTCCAACCATTTGCCAAAGCGTCCCGTTCCCGTGGATTCGGGTTTCCAGTTGATGGTTTTGTTGAGTTCCATCATACGCTCCTTGCAAGCGGTGGAACGGATGAACCAGCTATCCAACGGGTAGTAGAGCACCGGTTTGTCCGTACGCCAGCAATGGGGATAGTTGTGGACATGTTTCTCTATCTTGAAAGCCTGGTTGGCGGCTTTCATCTTCATGCAGATATAGATATCCAACGATTCCGCGGCTTGTGCGGCAGCTTCGTCGTATTTTCCGTCAACCGTAAACTGGGGGTCGTAAGCGTTCTTCACCCAACGGCCCTGGTATTCTTTGTATTTCTCCACATCGACGCAAGCCTTCACGAAAGCCTCGTCAAGCTCGTCAAGCAGGTAGAATTTACCGGTCAGGTCAACCATCGGACGGGTTTCACCCTTCTTGTTGATCATGAAGAGCGACGGAATGCCGGCGGCACGCGCCACCTGAGCGTCGTCCGCACCAAAGGTTGGTGCGATGTGCACGATACCGGTACCGTCTTCCGTGGTTACATAGTCACCGGGGATGACGCGGAACGCCTGGTCGGAAGCATCTTTCCAGTTGCCGTCCTTGTCCACCGACACAGGCTTCACCCACGGAATGAGCTGCTCGTACTCCATGCCCACCAAGTCCGGGCCTTTGTACTCCGCCACCACTTTGTAGGGCACCAGTTTGTCACCGGGCTTGTAATCCTCCAGAGCCAAATCAGCGGCCTTGGGGTTGAAGTGCGCGTTGAGAAGCGCTTTGGCCAACACTGCCGTGATAGGTGCGCCGGTGTATGCGTTGTAGGTCTGCACGGCGACATAGTCTATCTTGGGGCCTACGCACAATGCCGTGTTTGAGGGCAAGGTCCACGGAGTGGTTGTCCATGCCAAGAAGTAAGGAGTACCCCACTGGCACATCTCCGGCTTCGGATTCTTCATCTTGAATTGTGCCACGACGGTGGTATCCTTCACGTCACGGTAGCAACCGGGTTGGTTCAGCTCGTGCGAACTCAGTCCCGTACCGGCGGCCGGTGAATAGGGCTGAATGGTGTATCCTTTATAGAGAAGACCTTTGCCATAGAGTTGCTTCAGCAGCCACCAAAGGGTTTCGATGTAACGGTTGTCGTAGGTGATGTAAGGATTGTCCAGGTCTACCCAGTAGCCCATCTTATGTGTCAGGTCGGTCCACTCTTTGGTAAACTTCATCACGTCCGTACGGCAGTGCTTGTTGTAGTCAGCCACGGAGATGGTCTTGCCGATATCCTCTTTCGTAATGCCCAAAGACTTCTCCACGCCCAGTTCCACAGGCAGTCCGTGCGTATCCCATCCGGCCTTACGCTTCACCTGAAAGCCTTTCATGGTTTTGTAACGGCAGAATATATCCTTGATGGAACGTGCCATGACGTGATGTATACCGGGCATACCGTTTGCCGAAGGAGGCCCTTCGTAGAACACGAACGAAGGACAGCCTTCACGTTCGGTCATGCTCTTTCCAAACACATCGTTCTCGTCCCATTCCTTCAGGACTTCCTTGTTGACCTGCGAGAGGTCCAATTGATTACGTTCCGCGAATTTCTTCCCCATAATCCTTATATCTTTTTCTATTATTTCTATACCCTCTAATTTTAAGTCGCAAATGTACGACAAAATTAGGAATTACAAAAGATTACCTTCTATTTTATTACAGGCATCACGGAGGAGCAGTCCCGAACAACGGAACGCCAAACGGCGACACCCCTCCGCCACGGCTTGTGCCGCCACGGAAAGATGCCGCCGTCCGGTATCTTACAATCAAGCTATTTCATGGAGCCACCGATGATATCCAGCAGTTCGGACGTAATGGCCTGCTGACGTCCTTTGTTGTACTGCAGGCTCAGATCCTGGAGCAAGTCCTCGGCATTGTCGGTCGCCTGTTGCATGGCAACGGTACGTGCCGCATGCTCCGCCGCGTTGGAGTCGAGCAACACGGTGTAGAGCTTCAACCGGATGGACTGCGGTATCAGTTTGGCAATAATCTCATCGAGCGAAGGTTCGACGATATAGTTCGACACGAAGGTTTCACCCTCCTGTTTGCCTGCGTTGATTTGCAGAGGCAAGAGGGTTTCGCGCCGCATCTCCTGCGTAGAGGCTGACTTGTAGTGCATATAAACCAATTCCACCCGGTCGATTTCCTTGTTGGCGTATTGGGTCATCAACAAATCGGCTAGCTTCACCGCCTCTTGGTAGTTGACATCGTTGCCTATCATCTCAAAGTCCTCTATCAACGGATAGTTCTTGGCAAGCGCCTGCGCCACCTTACGTCCTATCGGATAGATGAACAAGTTCCCTTTTTCTATTTGGCTATACTCTTGCAAGACTTTCGTGGTACGTTTGATAACTCCACTGTTGTAGCCGCCACAGAGACTCGAGTTGGAAGCGATGGTAATGACAGCCACCCGCTTTGGTTCACGTACCTCCGTGAAGGGAGAGTCTATCTCCTCGGCGCTGTTGAGGAAGTTATTGAGCATCGACGAGAATCTCTGGTCATAAGGGAGCATGTTCTCAATGGCGGACTGCACACGGTGAAGCTTGGTCGACGCCACCACTTTCATGGCGGACGTAATCTTCAGCGTGTTCCTTACCGAACCGATTCTTCCCTTTATTTCTTTAAGAGATGCCATAGATTATCGTTTTAGGGTCTGACAAACGTTTTGTGCGACTTGAACGATGATGTTGGTGATGTCGTCGTTGATGACACCCTTCGACAAGAGGTCGAGCACATCTTGCTGATGGGTTGCACGGAGCTGTTCCAGAAAGAGGTCCTGGAAGTCGCTCACCTGCTTCACTGCAATGTCCTTCATCAGTCCTTTCGTACCGCAATAGAGGATAGCCACCTGTTCGCCCACCGTCATCGGGTTATACTGGCGCTGTATCAGCAATTCGTTGTTCTTGCGTCCACGGTCCAAAGCCATAGCGGTTACAGGGTCCACGTCACTGCTGAACTTGGAGAACGCCTCCAGCTCGCGGTACTGCGCCTGGTCAATCTTCAGCGTTCCAGCCACTTTCTTCATGGACTTAATCTGTGCGCTACCACCCACACGGGATACGGAGATGCCGACGTTGATAGCGGGACGGAAACCTTGGTTGAAGAGGTCGGTCTCCAGGAATATCTGTCCGTCGGTGATGGAAATCACGTTGGTAGGAATGTAGGCCGACACGTCACCCGCCTGCGTCTCGATAATTGGCAACGCGGTGAGCGAACCGCCACCTTTCACCTTACCCTTCAAGCTGTCGGGCAAGTCATTCATCTGTTCAGCCACCTCCTGCTGCTGGATAATCTTCGCCGCACGCTCCAACAGACGGGAGTGGAGGTAGAAGATATCACCCGGATAGGCTTCACGTCCGGAAGGACGACGCAGAATCAGTGACACCTCACGGTAAGCCACAGCCTGTTTCGACAAGTCGTCATAGACCACCAAGGCATGACGGCCGGTATCACGGAAATACTCTCCGATGGCCGCTCCAGCAAACGGGGAATAGTATTGAAGCGCCGCCGGGTCGGAAGCGGTTGCCGCCACCACCACGGTGTAAGGCATCGCGCCTTTCTCGCGCAGCGTGTTCACGATGTTGGCTACCGTCGAGCCCTTCTGTCCGATTGCTACATAGATGCAGTAGACAGGGTTTCCGGCTTCGTAGTTCTCACGTTGGTTGATGATGGTATCGATAGCGATAGCCGTCTTGCCGGTCTGGCGGTCACCGATAATCAGCTCACGCTGTCCACGGCCGATAGGAATCATGGAGTCGATGGCCTTCAGTCCTGTTTGCAACGGCTCGGTCACCGGCTGACGGAAGATTACGCCCGGTGACTTACGTTCAATAGGCATCTCCACAGTCTCGCCTTCTATCGGTCCTGCCCCGTCAATGGGTTCCCCCAAAGGATTGACCACACGTCCCAGCATCCGCTCGCTCACATTGATGGAGGCGATGCGTCCGGTACGTTTCACCGTCATTCCTTCCTTGATTTTGTCTGTAGGTCCCAAAAGCACGGCACCCACATTGTCTTCCTCCAGGTTCATCACGATGGCTTTCACGCCATTGTCGAACTCAAGCAACTCTTCCGACTCCGCGTTCTGAAGACCGTAGATACGTACCACACCGTCGCTAACCTGCAGCACGGTGCCCACCTCTTCGAACTTCAAGCTGGTGTCGATACCCTTCAGTTGCTCAAGCAGAACTTCGGAAACTTCACTGGGTTTTATATTTTCAGACATCTCTTTCGTTATTTACTTACAATATTCTACTATTTTTCTCCACGAACTGCCGGCGTACTTTGTTGATTTGGCTCTCTACGCTGGCGTCCAACCGATTGAAGTCTATCTCCAGAATGAATCCGCCCACGATGGAGGAATCCACGCTGTTAACGAATTCCACGGTTCCTCGAGTAGCCTTCGCCACCATGCCCTTCAGTCTTTCAAGATTGGCGGGCGCTACGGGCGAAGCCGTTATCAGCGTTCCAACATTTATGTGGTTCCGTTTCCGGTAGAGACTGATATACGAATGGGCGATAAACTGCATGAAGTACTCACGTTTCTCATTGAGCACGAGCGCGACAAAACGCCGGTACTCATCGCTGACATCACCGCCGACGGCCTTACAGAGCAAATCGGTCTTCTCGTCCTTGGTAAGCACGGGATTGGCCAAAGCCTGTCGCAAGTTGCCCACCTTGGCGTAACTGTCGGCAAGGGTCAGCATCTCGGCGTAGACTTTCCGTTCCGCCTTTGTCTCGGCAGCGAATTCATACAATGCCTTCGCATAGCGTTTTGAAACGATTCCTACATCCATGGCTATTCGTTTTTAATCGTGGAAGCCTCATCCAGCAAGCGGTCTATCAATCCATTTTGCTTCTGTTCGTCATCCAGGTTCTTGCGGAGAATCTTTTCCGCGATGCCTATAGAGAGTTCGGACACTTGCAGACGAATGTCACGTATGGCGTCTTCCTTCTCTTTCTGGATCTGTTTGCGTGCCTCTTCCAATATGCGGTTGCCTTCCACCCCGGCCTGGTCTTTCGACTCTTGGATAATCCGTTTGCGGGTTTCGACAGCCTCTTTCAGAATGTTGGCTTGTTCTTCACGGGCTTTGGCTAAAATGGATTCACTCTCTTCTTTGATGTGAATCAGTCTTTCGTTTGCCTCGCGAGCGGCTTTCAACGAATCGTCGATGTACTGCTTGCGTTTCTCCACCATCCCAACGATGACGGGGAAGCCGAACTTTGCCAGCACAAAGAAGACGATGCCGAAAGCCACCAGCATCCAAAAGATCAATCCACTATCAGGGTTTAGCAACGACATAATCCTGTCTTATTTATGCATAGAGGGCCAACAGACAAACGATGACAGCGAACAATGCTACACCTTCGACCAAAGCGCCGATAATAATCATATTCATACGAATATCACCAGCGGCTTCCGGCTGACGTCCGATGGCTTCCATAGCGGAACTACCGATTTTACCGATACCCAAACCTGCACCGATAACAGCTAAACCTGCACCAATAGCGGCACCTGCCTGTGCCAATCCTGCAGATACTGCAGCCTGTAACATAACTAATGCTAACATAATTTTTCTCTTTTAAGTTTATTACTTGTCGTTAATTATATCTTTTTGTTATTCTCGTTATTTCTTTGCCGGCTCTTCTTCCTCCACCCTCGACAGGCCGATGAACACGGCGGACAGCATAGTGAAGACGTAAGCCTGAATGAATGCCACCAACAACTCCAGACAGTTCATGAAGATGGCGAACAGCACGGACACGAAAGTCATGGAGCCGTTCAGCACCGGACCGAGCGAGGCCGTGATGAAGATGATGCACGTCAACGCCAGTATGACGGAGTGTCCGGCCATGATGTTGGCAAACAGACGGACCGTCAACGCGAACGGCTTCGTGAAGATACCAAACAGCTCTATCACCGGCATGAAGGGAACCGGCACTTTCAACCACATAGGCACGTTGGGCCACAGGATGTCCTTCCAATAAGCCTTGGTACCGAAGAGGTTCACGGCCAGGAAGGTCATGCAAGCCAGCACCAACGTGATGGCGATGTTGCCGGTAACGTTGCCTCCTCCGGGGAAGATAGGAATCAGTCCCATGATGTTGTTGATGAAAATGAAAAAGAACGCCGTGAGCAGATAGGGAGCGTAGCGTTTGTAGTCCTTACCGATGCAACTCTTGATGATGTCGTCATTGACCATCATGATGAACATCTCCATGAATCCCACAAATCCGCCCGGCGATGCCTCTTCCACCTTTTTCTTCCGGTACCAATGGCTCACTCCCAGTATAATCAGCGCCAGTACCAAACTGTTTATCAACAGCGAAAGAGCCGTTTTGGTAATGGAGATATCCAAGGGGCGCACCACGTTTCCTTGCCCGTCCTTCTCCACCACCTTGCCTTTGTAGGTTCCTTCGGTAGCGATGGAGAACCCTTGATACTCTTGGTTGTGGGCAAGCCGGGAGGAGAGGAACAAATGCCAGCCGCTCTGTTTGCTATAGACAATGACAGGCAGCGGGATGGCTATCTCATGCTCATTCCAGTTCGTGATATGCCACTCGTACGAGTCACCGATATGGCCGAACACAATCTCCTGCACGTCCACCTTGCCTTGCGTTGCCGCCCCGTGAGCCTCATCGGCTCTGGATACACTGCAACAGGCAACCAGCAAAAAGCTTATCAAATAATATTTCAACCTATTCATTTTCCCTTTTTGTTTTTCAAATCACGCTCGTACTTGAGGAAAAACGCCACCTCAAATAGCAAGTAGACGAGATAGTAGAACAAAAATATGATTAAAAACGTCTTTATATGGAGTCCTCCTGTCAACTGCGCATAAAGCATCAGGAAGAGCACGCTCAAAATGAGCTTCACCACCTTTCCGGCGATATACACCAGAAGACCCTTGTCGGGGAACTGCCCATATATAGTAATGTAAAGGATACCATATACATAGAAGAAGAGAGGTATGGCCGGGTAGAAAGCGGGATAGTTTTCCGGCATCCAAGCACGGAGTGCCAAGCCACAGGCAAAGCCAAGGACTATTGTCAGGATGGTCAGACACGACAGGAATTGGATTGTCACTTTCTTAAAGCCCATACGGTTTTCTTTTCGTTATTCGATGCAAATGGATACTTCGTTCGCTTTCACCTCAATGAAGCCGCCGTTAATTTCATAGCTCTGCTCCGCTCCGCCTACGGGGACGCACACGATTGTCCCCTTCCCCAACAAAGAGATGATGGGGGCATGCTGCGGCAACACGGTAAAGCGTCCCTTGGCACCCGGTACGGTGATGCTTGAGGCTTCGCCCTTGAACACCGTCCCTACGGGAGAGGCAATCACTATGTTCAGTTCATCAGGTTTCATCTTGTCTATTCAGTTTTGTTCTTCGCGGACTCAAGCAGCTTGTGTCCCTTCTCGATAGCCTCCTCGATAGTACCGACATTCAGGAACGCCTGTTCGGGGAGGTCGTCCACCTCACCGTCGAGAATCATCTTGAATCCCTTGATGGTATCTTCGATGGAGACCATAGCGCCGGGCACGCCGGTAAACTTCTCCGCTACGGTAAACGGCTGCGACAGGAACCGCTGCACGCGGCGCGCGCGGTTCACCGTGATGCGGTCTTCGTCGGAGAGTTCGTCCATACCCAAGATGGAGATGATATCCTGAAGTTCCTTGTTACGCTGCAAAATCTGTTTCACACGCTGCGCCGTGTTGTAGTGCTCTTCGCCCACAACCAACGGGTCGAGGATGCGCGAGGTAGACTCCAAGGGGTCTACCGCCGGATAGATACCCAACTCGGTAATCTTACGGCTCAACACGGTAGTGGCATCCAAGTGCGTGAAAGTGGTTGCCGGAGCAGGGTCCGTCAAGTCATCGGCCGGCACGTACACGGCCTGCACGGAAGTGATGGACCCGTTCTTGGTAGAAGTGATACGTTCTTGCATCTGGCCCATCTCCGTCGCCAACGTAGGTTGGTATCCCACGGCGGACGGCATACGTCCCAGCAACGCCGACACCTCAGAACCGGCCTGTGTGAAACGGAAGATGTTGTCAATAAAGAGCAGGATATCGCTCGACTTGCCGCCTTCGCCACCCGAGTCGCGGAAAGACTCCGCAACGGTCAGTCCGGACAAGGCTACCGAGGCACGCGCGCCGGGAGGCTCATTCATCTGACCGTACACGAGTGTGGCCTGCGACTTCTGCATCTCGTCGTAATCCACTTTCGACAAGTCCCATTCACCGCGTTCCATGCCCTCCTTGAAGGCTTCGCCGTAACGGATGACGTTCGATTCTATCATCTCACGCAACAGGTCGTTACCCTCACGCGTACGTTCGCCCACACCGGCGAACACCGAAAATCCGTTATGTCCCTTGGCGATGTTGTTAATCAGCTCCATGATGAGCACGGTCTTGCCTACGCCTGCGCCACCGAACAAGCCAATCTTACCGCCCTTGGAGTAAGGCTCCAACAGGTCAATGACCTTGATACCCGTGTAGAGCACCTCGCGCGAGGTGGACAGTTCCTCAAACTTAGGCGGCTCCCGATGGATAGGATAAGCGTTCTCCCTGCTCAGCGACTTCATACCGTCGATGGAGTCACCGGTTACGTTCATCATACGCCCCTTCACCTGGGTTCCCACCGGCATGGTGATGGATTTCCCCGTGGGGACAACCTCCATGCCTCGTCTCAGTCCGTCCGTACGGTCCATGGCGACTGTGCGCACCGTGTCTTCGCCAATGTGTTGCTGCACTTCGACAACAAGCGTCCTGCCATTGTCGCGCTTTATCTCCAAGGCATCGTGGATGCTCGGCAAGAGCGAGCTGGCGGCAATGTCCTTTCCTTCGAAATAGACATCCACAACCGGTCCGATAACCTGGGATATATGTCCAACTATCTGTGATGACATAAACTTATATTTTAATGTTCCTGTAACAATGTTTTCTTAAAGCCTGTTGCAAAAGTAAGCAAATCAATTGATAGAAAGTTTGAAACTTAACGACTTTTAATCTAAAAAATTCACATCAAAACCTGTTTGCGGCATGCAAATGGACTATCCGTCCACACACAAGTCACTTTTGTCCACAAACACATGAAAAAAACTCATGGAGGAAACTCTCCCGGACGGGAAGTCGCCTCCATGAAGCTTAAACAATTCTACACCTTATCCGCAGCGTCAGCCGCAATTGAAGCTCTCCTCCACAAGCCGGGCCACAAGCGACGGATTGTTGGAGACATCCTTCTGTAGGTCGCGGTCGTTGTGGGCACGCAGTTGCGCCAATATGCCGTCGATGGCCGCCGGACTGAACACGCCGTATTGCTCGTAGACGCTCCTGTGAGCTTCCAGGCAATCGGCTGACGCACTGCAACTGTCGGGCAGCTGCTTCAGTGTTTTGAGCCGCTCCTGATTTTCCGCGCTATGGATATTCACGTCCACATAGGTGGATTCCGCCACCTGCAGGGCGTTCTCCATCTCCCACCCATGCCGGCAAGCCACGGCGAGCCCCGCCAACAGCTGATAGAGGTCAGCGGAAGCGTCCGGCGAACGCATCTCCACGGTCTGCTTGCCCGTCGTGTCATAGTGACGCGTCTCTTCCAAGGGATTGGCCTCGGCACACATATCCTTGTCGGAAGTCCACCCCAACGGCACGCGCACCAACACGGAACGGTTGCGGTCGCCCCAGCAGACATTGGTAGGAGCCTCTTGGTGAGGCACCAGTCGCAGATAGGAGACAGGCTGTTTGTTGCCGAAAGCGGTGATGGAGGTAGCCAAGTCCATCATGCCCGCAATGGCCCGGCGCGCGTCGTCTGAGAGGGCACCTTCTTTCAGCATCCGGTTCTTTCCCCCCTTCAGCATACGCATGTGGATATGCAGCCCAGACCCGGCCTTTCCCACGGTTATCTTGGGTGAGAAGGTGACGCTGTAGTTGTATTTGCGGGCCAAATTACGGATGACCCACTTGGCCAACATCAATTGGTCAGCTGACTGCTCCACGTCTACCGGGAGGAACTCTATTTCGTTCTGTTCATAGGTCATTCCGTCCTGCGTAAAGTTGCCCACTTCGGAATGCCCGTACTTTATCTGTCCGCCCACCTGGGCAATATATGCCATGCAGTGCGTACGGAAGTCGTTGTATTTGGCGAACGGCGCAGATTCATGGTAACCTCTTTGGTCCGTCGCCATGAAGCAGTTTTCCGTAGGAGCGATTACGTAATACTCCAATTCGCCCATCGTCTGGAATTTCATTCCCGTCACTTCCGTAAAGGCCTCGCTGGCCCGACGGAGCATATAGTCCGGCGCGCTCTTGAGCGGTTCACCGTCTTTGTTGAAGTAGGAGCACAGCATCGTAAGTGTCGGCAACTCGGCAAACGGGTCTACGAAAGCCGTACGGAAACGCGGGATGACATACAGGTCGCTGCTGCCCGCTTCGATGAAGCTGAACAGGCTCGAGCCGTCCACGCGCTCGCCACACGTAAGAATCGTTTCGAGGTAATCGGCATTGTTGATGACGAAATTGAGAGTCTTCAGGCGGCCGTCCCCGGCGGGATACATAAAGTTGACCATCTGAATGTCATGCTCCGATATGTATTTGACGATATCGGACTTTGTAAATTCCGAAGCCGGCTTGCCCAAGTAGCGCACCAATGGGTTCGCGCTCATTTTCACCTCTTGTTCCATGGTTGTTTTTCTTTTAAGGTTTGATATAAGATTCACGAGGCAAATATATCAAATAGTAAGCAATAAACAAGAGCCTTACCAAGAAAAATACATCGATAACTATACATATGACAGCACAGCCTTCATAAAGTCCAGCCAGCCCCCTGAGACTATATTGTTGTTGGCACTATCCATCCGTCAGTCGGGCGTAGCGTTCGAGCAGACGGGCTACACACTCCGGTTCGGTCATCCCGACACTGAAGCCGTAGGCTGCCATTACGGCAAGGTCGTTCTGGCGGTGAGCCTGGAGGAGTTCCTTGGGCATCAGCGTGGGGTCGTAGAGGTCGGCCAGTGACGAGTCGGGGTACAACGCCCTCGCGTCCAAGATGGCTTGGGCACTCTGCGCTATCCTCGCTTGCTGCTCGGCGGTGGGCTGCGGCCAAGGGAAGTTGTTGTACACAATGTCCTTGCTGTAGCGGTAGTCGCTCTTCAAGCGACCGCACACCGCCCGCATCC
>CAVJRQ010000046.1:0-32369 GCA_963652075.1 Acutalibacteraceae bacterium | reverse complement strand
CGGCATCAGCAAGGACAAGCAGACCCTTCAGAAGAAGTTCGCCGAAGAGAAAGGTTTGGAGTTTCCCCTTATCGCCGATACGGAGACTACGCTCTTGCAGAAACTTGGTTGTTGGGGAGAGAAGGTGGCTTGCGGTCGCAGGACTATCGGCATCCTCCGCACCACATACCTTGTCAATGAGGAGGGCGTGATAGAGAAAATCTTCACTCCCAAGGAAATCAAGACAAAGATTCACGCGGAGCAGATACTGGAGTATATCAACAAATAACCCTGCGAGTTATGGCGATAGAACATACCTGCAAGATAGAACGCATCGACGAGGAGGCGGAGGAACTTACCCTCGCCGACGGAAGACAATAGACGTTATACGGTAGCATTATGAGGATAGAACATATAGCACTCTATTGCAGAGATTTGGAGGGTATGAAGGCTTTCTTCGAGAAGTATTTTCACGGAATGGCAAACAACCTCTACCACAACCTGCGCACCAATCTCCGCACATACATCTTGACGTTCCCCGACGGAACGTCAAGACTGGAACTCATGACACGCCCTGAAGTAGAGGGTGACAACGGAAGCCCGTTCCATGTGGGCTTTATCCACTTGTCTTTTGCCGTAGGAAGCAAAGAGGGCGTGGATGAACTGACCGCCATGCTCAAAGCCGACGGCTACGAGACGCTCAGCGGACCGCGTACAACGGGCGATGGCTACTATGAGAGTTGCGTGAAGGGCTTTGAGGACATATTGCTGGAAATAACCGTATAAAGAAAGGACAAAACAATACCTTTGTGCGTAAGATGCGTTGTTAGTTCATTGTATTTGAATATCATGCTGTTTTCTGCTTGCCGGTATGGTGAGAGGATAACGCGTCCTTTTTACTTACATGAATCATTCAGGTTGGGACTATGAAAAAGAAACTACTTCAAACAAAGGTATCTCTCGGCATTGGGATATCCAGATGTCTGGCAACAACTTCATTCTGTTGCCTTATGGGCGTGTCGGTCCCTACGGCGGCTATGCAGGGCACGAGTGCGCAGTGGACTGAGGCCGAAAGTGTCGCTACCAAGATACGCACCATCAAAGAGGTGGAGGAGGTGAACGTAACAGTCCCGAAGGGAACATTGCCGCGCTTGCCCTATCAACTATGGACAACCTATTCGGACGGAAAGAGCGAATACAGGCAGGTACGCTGGAGCAATTCGGGGCTAAGGGAAGAGCAGAACAAAGCGAATGAACGGACGGTTGCCGGCACACAATACACCATTCGGGGGTATATCATTGGTGACAACACCACCGGTAACGGTTATCCCATTGTCGCAAAAGTGACCGTGACGGATGAAGCATGGGACGTGCCGGACAACAATCCTATTGCCGAACCGCTCCCTCTGAACAGGGTGCAACTGACTGGCGACAACCGGCTCACGCACAATCGGGACTTGGATATCAATCACCTTCTCTCGCTCGACGTAAGTCAGCAGCTTTATAATTATCGGGACACTTACGGACTGCCTACTGAAGGCTATACGGTGTCCGACGGATGGGACTCTCCGACTACCAAACTGAAAGGTCACGGGTCGGGTCATTACATGTCGGCCTTGGCTTTTGCCTATTCCTGCTGCACTGACAAAGGGAAGAAAGCCAAGTTGAAATCCCGTATCAAACGAATGGTCGATGAGTTGCGCGCTTGTCAGGAGCGGACTTTCGTCTACGACAAAAAACTGGGGCGATACCGTGAAGCCCGTGACCTCGCTCCCGAAGCGGAACTCCGTGAGATGAAAGGGGCCTGGGAGGACTTTGACAACTACAAGAAGGATTACAAGAACTATGGGTATGGCTATCTCAACGCCATACCGGCACAACATTGCGCACTCATCGAGATGTATCGTGCCTATAACAACGAGAGTTGGGTATGGGCTCCTTACTATAGCGCACACAAGCAGTTGGCCGGACTTATCGACATCGCCACGTACGTGGACGACAAGAAGATAGCCAATAAAGCGCTCCGTATCGCCACGGATATGGGACTGTGGGTATGGAACCGTTTGCATTTCCGCACCTATGTAAAGAGTGACGGCACACAGGAAGAACGACGGCAGAAACCGGGCAATCGATACGAGATGTGGAACATGTACATTGCCGGTGAGGTTGGCGGTATGCAGGAGTCTTTGGCGCGCTTGTCGGAGATGAATGACGATGCCGCAAAGAAAGCCCGCTTGCTGGAAGCTGCCAACTATTTTGACAGTCCGGCTTTTTACGATCCGTTGGCCAAGAATATCGATGCCATCCGTACACGCCACGCCAATCAACACATTCCCATGGTTGTTGGTGCGCTCCGCAGTTACCGGAGCAACAACCAAGCCTGTTATTATAACTTGGCCGAGAACTTCTGGACGATGATACAAGGTCGCTACAGATACTCCACGGGTGGGGTAGGCAACGGCGAGATGTTTCGACAGCCCTATACGCAAGTGTTGAGTATGTGTACCAACTCTTCGTCTTTGGGTGATGGAAAGATTGTGACCGAACCGACACTTAACGAAACCTGCTGTGCCTATAACCTGGCAAAGTTGAGCAAGGACCTCAACTGTTTCCGCCCAGACGATGCCAAATATATGGACTATTACGAACGGGTACTCTATAACCAGATTGTGGGTTCGGTCAATCCGAATGGGTATGCCACGACTTACCAGTATGCCGTAGGTCTCAACGCGTCCAAGCCTTGGGGAAACGAAACGCCACAAAGCAGCTGTTGTGGAGGAACCGGTGCCGAGAACCATCTGAAGTATCAAGAAGCCGCCTACTTCGTGAATGACAGTACTATTTGGGTAGCTCTCTATATGCCGACCATAGCCCGATGGGACGCTAAAAAAATCACACTGAGGCAAGAGTGCCTGTGGCCTGCGGAGAAATCCGTCATTCGCATAACCGAGGGCAGTGGGCTGTTCGCCATGAAACTGCGTGTACCCTATTGGGCGACCAATGGATTTGAGGTGTGTCTCAACGGAGCGACGGTGGCCACGGATTGCAAACCTTGCAGCTACGTGGAGATAGCCAAGCGAAAGTGGTCGAAAGAGGATGTAGTTGAAGTGACGATGCCATTCACCAAACATATTGATTTCGGTCCGGACAAGATGCGGATTGCCGTTGCACCGGACGGCAAAGGGAACGAGCCGTATACACCTCTGTGGACAGGAACGTTTATGTATGGTCCTCTTGTCATGTCCACAACGGGCATCCGAGATTGGCAGGCCGCTACCGTGGATGTTAGGTCCGACCTGAGTGACGTTGCGCTTCTCGGAGCCAGGCAAGGAATCGGTGCTGACGCGAACCTCTATCAACTATCGTTCGGTGGACACGTTTTCATACCGGACTATGCCGCAGACCGCAACTGCACCCACTACTTCCGTATGAGATTGGAGGAGTGTCCCGATGCCGCGTTTAGTGTGGGTAACGAGGAGTTGATGGATGAAGGAGTTGACAAAACCCAACTTGCTGAACTGATGCAGGACGCACGGGCGCGTCGCGATGCGCAAAGCCGTTGGAATGCCTTGACCGTGAAGGTCCCGGAGTATGCGCCATGGGCCAAGCATGCCTTCAGACGTATGATGGAACAGTATGACAAGTGCAACGAGATACTCAATAGTCAAGATACGTCGCTCACGCAAATGCAGGTGGACGAAGCTGCTGCGGCTCTCGATGCGGCCCTCAACACTATGCGGCCGGGCAACTTGCCCGAACTGGAGGACCTCCATGAAGTCATCGCTTTGCTAAAGCAGGCCAAAGCCTCGCAAAAAGTCCGGACGAAAGCATTCCGGCAATCGATAGACTATGCGGAGATGGTCGTCAGCTACGTAAACGACGGCTCGGGCACAATGGATATGATTGTGAAAGCTACGGATGAACTGAAGACGATTCTCGGTCTCCAATAGAGACCGGGAGTTCGTGGCTCTCATCGTAGAGGGTAAGTTTGTCAATAACGAAGCTAAACAACCAAACGGTGAAGAACGAATGAGACGGTGAAGACAACCTTATAAAAAACTGAAAAAGGAGTGGGGGCGAAAGAGTTTTTTCGTACTTTTGTTCCAAATAGAACAAAGTAACCTTTAACTCTCATGAAAAGAACAACAACGATAATCCTGCTGCTATGCGGATGCCTGTTTGCCAATGCGCAGGAGACACCGCAACTGAGGGGGAACGTCCTCCGTTACAAGGGAAAAAAGATTCAACTGAATGAAAAGAATTTGCTGGTAGACGGGACACTGCGGGTTGACGGCCAGTCATCGTCGCCGTACGCTTTCACCACGTTCAACGAAGCGGCGGCACACCTGAAGGACGGGTCGGCAAAAGAACCTATGACCGTGTATATAGCCCCTAATGTCTATTGGGTGGACGACCCCGATGACCCTGCCGTGCGTGAGCCAAAACAGGGCGGCACACCCTATGCGTTGGAGATAGCGTGCAACGGTTTACGACTGATTGGACTGGCGGACAATCCGGAGGATGTGGTGCTGGCATGCAACCGCGGACAGACACAGGGTGCGGTAGGCAACTTCACGATGTTCCGCATCGAGGGAAACGATGTGTCCGCCGAAAACATCACCTTCGGCAATTACTGCAATGTGGATTTGGTCTATCCGCGCAATCCGGCACTGAATCGGGCCAAACGGATGGATGCCGTCGTGCAGGCGCAGCTGATTCTGAACAAGGGCGACCGCTACGTGATGCGCAACTGCCGCTTCATCAGTCGGCTCAACCTCTGCCCGTGCAACGGCGGCGAGCGCACGTTGTTCGACCGCTGTCACTTCGAGAGCACGGACGATGCCTTGTGCGGGACAGGAGTTTACGTGGATTGTGATTTCGTGTTCTACGGAGCGAAACCTTTCTATTCCACCTACAGGACCGGTGCGGTGATGTACCGTTGCCGTTTCGATGTGCAGACCCTCGGGGCACAGTATTTCACGAAGGCGGGCGGCCCGTTGACGGTCATCGACAGCGAATTCCACACCCATGCGGACAACCAGTTCATAGGATGGACTCCCGTGCCCACTCCCGATGAACGCAATTACCAATACCGCATGAAACGTGACGGAGAACCATTCGGCATGCACCACAATGCCGATGAGCGTTGGCTGACGGTGGACCTGACCGGCAAAAAGGCATTGGAGGCTTACTTGGTGACAATGGACGGAAAAGAAATCTATAACATCTATAATCTGCTGCGTGGCGATGACGAATGGGACCCGATGGGGCTGAAGAAGACGATACGCAAGGCGGAGAAGAAGAATGGTGCAAGCTACACCAACCGACCGACACTGCTGACGGTGACACCGGCAAAGGCGGAGATAGAGAGTGGCGTGAACGACACGACGCTGACCGCCACGTTCCGTCTGTTCGGTTACTACGACGACCCGAATCCCGAAACTATCCAATGGTCGGTGGAAGCTCCCTACGAGAAGGAGGTGCGGTTACTGCCCATGGCTGACGGACGTTGCAAGGTTATCGGCACAGCCACTGGCGATGAGACTCACCGGGTGGTGGTGAAAGCCGTCTCCGCTTCGGGTCTGGAGTCGGCGGCCACGCTGACCGTGAAGCCCAAGATGCTTGCCGCTCCGGCATTCCTTTCGCAACCGTCAGTGACTGTCGTCCCGGCCGCAGCGTCGAATCTGGCAGGTGCTCCCGGAGAGGGAGGTGTAGGCTTTGCCTCTGTAAAGTACGACATAGACTTGCAGGGACGTGCCGACCAGTCAGTTATCACCTGGTATCGTTGCGACAGCAACGGGGAGCATGCCACGGAGGTGGCACAGTCTCGCCTGGACAACCCCGAACCGGTTTATCCGTTGAAGGCCGGTGACGTGGGCTATTACCTGATGGCCGTGGTGCGACCCAAACACCTGCGTTGCGAGGCGGGAGAACCGGCAAAAGCTGTGAGTGCCAGAGCCGTCACCGCTGAGGACGTACGCACCGGATGCGGTTCGGTAACGGACAAACATTTCCGTACGGACTTCCACAACTTCCCCACCACGGTGCAGTCCGAGGTGAAGAGCGGTTTCTGGACTGTGGATGCCTACAAGCCCGTCGACACCAAGGACTTTGATTGGCCTGTCATCCAACCGGGATGTTGGTTCTACGGCAAGGGCACGAACGGGGCTTCGCATCATTACGGACTGTTGCAAGGGCGCAAAGGCGCACGCTTAATGTACACGCCGGTAGGGGAGGAGTTTGGCGACATGACGCTGACACTCAAGGTAGACCCGGCAAAGACGGCGGGACAGGGATTCGGCAGTGCCACGGGGCAGTACCTCGATGTCTGTCTGAAGATGGATACGCGCACGCTGACGGGATACGGACTTCGCATCATCCGCACTGCGGCAAACGACAGTGCCGTGGATTTCTATCTGGTGGAATACGCCAACGGAACTATAAAGGCCATTTCGGAACCGGTTTCCGCATCGTGCTATCTCTCGACCTGCACCATCCGCTTGGCGGTGAAGGGCGACAAGCTGACGGCAGAGGCAACCTCTGACACCACGTTGCCTCGCACAAGCAAACCGGGCGTACAAAAGGAAGTCTCGCTGCAAGCCACCATCCGACCGAACGGATTCGGTGGGGTGGCGATACAACACACGGGGTCGCAAGGCGACAGTGCCACACAGCTGCGCCAGCTGGAGATTGACTGGGAATAAGAGACCAGTCACGGCTAAAAGAGAATAACACGAAGAAGTAATACGGAGTCATGAAAGGAAAAGTTCAGCTACGCATCCTCCTCTTTCTGCTGTCCATAGGCTTTGTCCTGTCGGCACTCTGCTCGTGTGGATACCTCTACACGACGCACAACCGGGAAGCGGACTCGCTGAACAGTCTGTCGTATGGCTACCATTACAAGAACCTGGACTCGGTACACCGGTTGGCGGTACGGGCCTACGACTTAGCCGGAAGCTATGCAAAAGGGAAAGCGGAGGCTCTCAACAATCTGGCGTTCCACGCTTTCATGCGCATGGACTTTGAGCAATCGAAAGCGCTGCTCACCAAGGTACACGATGCCTGCAACAATGAACTGGAGCTCTTGATTGCGGACATCGGCATGATGAAGATATGCCAGCGGACGGCTGCCAACAAAGCGTTCTATGACCACCGCAACAGTGCGCTGACCCGCATGCGGCGCATCAGTGAGGAGCGGTCCGCGCTGAGTGACGAAGAGCAACAACGGTTCACCTATGCGCTGACGGAATTCCATATCGTGTCGAGCATCTACTATTACTACCTACAACAGGAGGAACAGTCGCGCGAGGAGATTGACCGCATCGACCCGACCGCGGGGGTGGAGAGAGACACGGCTCAGTTGCTGTACTATTATTATATGAAAGGGTCGGGCGGACTCTGTCCCGGAAAGGATGAGGGGGAGGTCGCCGTGCGTGAGTTCGATTATCTGAGCAAGTGCATCGCCGTGAGCCACGAGCACGGCTTCACCTATTTCGAGGCAAACTGTTTGCAGGCTTACGCCGAACTGCTGACAGATCCCACCCGACGCAAGGCGATAGAGGAGAACCGCAAGGCTACGCTGAAGCTGCTCAATACCGATGAGGTGGCGGACTCGCTGTTGCCCATCACATTGGCACGCAAGGCTTTGCAACTGTTCAAGCGCTATGGCGACGACTATCAGATTGCCGGCACCTACCGCACCATCGCCTCGTGTCAGCTTGCCTCGCAACAGTATGCCTCCGCCGTCGCCACGCTGCAACAAGCCCTGGACTATGTGAACAAACACCACGAACGCTACTATGCATGCAACGACTCCACACACCGTCTGTTCACATACCGTGCCAACGACACCCTCTGCCTGGAGAAGCGTTGGTTGACGGACAACCGCATCCACACGGTGCCCGAGTGGATAGCACGCATCCGTGAGCAACTGTGCTTGGCCTACTCCGGACTGGGCATGAAGCGTGAATCGGACTACAACCGGAACATCTACCTGGACATCCTGGACGTGACCCGACAGGACAAAGAGTTGGAGAGCCGCTATGATTTGCTGGAAGCCGAATCCCGTCAAATGAGCTATTGGCTCAGTGCCTTGTTGGCGTTGCTCGTCATTGCCTTGCCGCTCTTTGGGTGGCTCAACAGGCGATGGAAACGAAAGAACGCAGAGCAGATAGCGCACCTGAAACTGATACTGGAGATATGCCGCGAAATAACCGCCGCGCTTCCCGCCAAGATGGTGGAGCGAGACGAGATAGGGGAGTATATCCAAAAAGCCGCGCAACCGAACCTCATCCGACTGTTTGGTTCGTGCGAAGTGTCGGTGGACCTCGACAACAAGCGGTTGCAGATACGGACTGACCATAAGTTGAACAAGGAACAACAGGCCATGCTGGACGTGATGACACCCTACGTGGAATGGACTGTGGAAAACGGCTCCACACTGTTGTCGCTCGACGAGGAACGGCAATCCATCGAGGCGGAGCGATACATCCACCAACAGCACATTGCCGACAACAAACGGCAGAACGTCGTGAAGAAGGCTTGCTTCGCCATCCTCACCGGCATCACGCCCTATCTAGACCGTATCATACACGAAGTGAACCGCTTGAGAAGCCTGCCAGTCTCCGATGAGAGTGCCGAGAGCTACGCCTTGCGCCGCAAGAAATACGCCTACATCGAGGAACTGACCGGAAAGATAAACGAATACAACGACATTCTGGCCGCATGGATAAAGATGAAACAGGGGTCATTGTCACTGAACATAGAAAACTTCAGTCTGAACGAACTGTTCGACATCATCCGCAAAGGGCGCAAGAAGTACGAAGCCCAAGGACAGTCCTTCAGCGTGGAAGCCACGCAGGCGGTAGTGAAGGCCGATAAGGCACTGACCCTCTTCATGCTCAACACGCTCACCGAAAACGCGCGGAAGTACACCCCCGAGGGAGGAACTGTGGAGGTGTATGCCGACGAAACGGATGCTTACGTGGAAATATCGGTGAAGGACAACGGCATAGGGCTGTCGGCGAACGACCGGAAACACCTGTTGGAGGAGAAGGTCTACAACCCCGACAAGATAGGCATGGACGACAGCCGTAACCGGGAGATGCTACACCGCAACAAAGGCAACGGCTTCGGACTGATGAACTGCAGGGGCATCATAGAGAAATACCGTAAGACCAACGCAATCTTTGCCGTCTGCACATTCAGCGTGGAGAGTGAGAAAGGGAAGGGAAGCCGCTTCTTCTTCCGGTTACCAAAGGGCATAGCAAAGAGCCTGATGACATTGTCGCTTCTGCTCTTTCCCCTCGCCGGCATGAGCAACGACGTATCCTACTACGACGCGTCATTGGAAACCGCTTCGCGCTACGCCGACTCGGCCTATTACAGCAATGTGAACGGACGCTACGCTGACGCTGTCCAGTTCGTGGACTCCGCCATCGTCTATCTGAACAGGCATCACCGGCAATATAGTCATGAAACGGCCGACTCCATGGTTCTTGCCGGCAAAGGCGAAGCCGCTGAGGTTACGTGGTGGCACCAACTGTTCGACACGGACTATCACGTGATACTGGACATCCGCAACGAGGCCGCCGTCGCAGCCTTGGCACTGAATGACTGGGATACCTACCGATACAACAACCTGGCTTACACACGACTCTATAAACTGCTGAGCGAGGACAGCTCGTTGGAGGAATACTGTAAGGAGATGCAACAATCGTCCAACAACAAGACGGTGAGCATCGTCCTCTGCCTGCTCACCCTGATTGTCGTGGTGTCCGCCTACTATCTGCTCTACTTCCGACGACGCGTTCTCTATCGGCTGAACTTGGAACAGGTGTTGGAGATAAACCGGGAGATTGCCACCTCGTCCATGTCCCCCATGCGGGACGCGGACGAAATGGACACCTTGCCGCAACGCATCCTGCAACATGCGTTCGCCGGCATGAACGACCTGTTCGACCTGCGCGCCATTGGCATGGCCGTGTATGACGAGGTCGGGAAGAAACTGCACTATGCCGTCTATCCGCCTGTCCACCAAAGCGACGGACTTTGTGACCTGCTGAAGCACTGCTACGAGGAACAGACCGTAACGAGACGTGCGGACGACACCGTGGTCTGCCTGCCTCTCAGTGCCGAACTACAGGACGAGGAACATTGCTTGGGCGCTTTCGCGTTGGTCCGCAACCGCGCCAATGGTTATCACGAAGACGAGCGACTGTTGGCGCAGCTCATAACAAAGTACCTGAGCGTGGTGGTGATGAATGTGGTCGTCCGGATAAACTGCAAATACAGGGACATTGAACTGGCAAAGGACGAGAAGACGCGCACCCTGCACGAGGAGAATCAAATCTACGTGCAGAACCAGGTGTTGGACAATTGCCTCTCTACCGTGAAACACGAGACGCTGTACTATCCTAACCGCATCAAACAGATAGCCGAACGGCTGCTGCAACCCGTCACTCCGGAGGAGGAACGGGAACAGACGACCGCTATGGAAGAACTGGTGGGCTACTACAAGGATGTCTTCACCATTCTCTGTTCGTGCGCCTCGCGCCAACTGGAAGAGGTTACCTTCAAACGGGCCACCGTGGCGGTGGACGATTTGACGGCACACGCGCAAAAATGCCTGAGCAAACAAAACAAAAAACGGAATCATCCCCTAACTTTGCATACGGAAGCCTGCGCGTTGCGTGTCATAGGTGACGAGGTGTTGCTGAAGTTCCTGATAGAGAACCTCATCGTGGCGGCATGCACCCACCCGGAAGAGGGAAACCTGCGACTCACGGCCACAGCGGAAGCGGGGTTCGTGCGCTTCAGTCTAAGCGATGACCGTGGACATTATAGCGAAGAGGAGCTCAACGGTCTCTTCTATCCAGACAGGCAACGCATGCGGACCGACGAGGCGGGACGGCTCAGCGGCACGGAGTATTTGCTCTGCAAGCAGATTGTGCGCGACCACGACGACTACACCGGTATGCGGGGCTGCCGCATGAATGCCGAGCCGCTGGAAGGAGGAGGGTTTACCGTATGGTTTACCATCCCTCGCAAACCATAAAACGATACAAGGAGTAAAAGAGATATATGGGAAACAAATTCAAAGTAATCATCGTTGAAGATGTAAAGCTGGAACTGAAAGGCACGGAAGAGATATTCCGTAACGAGATACCCGATGCGGAGGTTATCGGCACCGCCATGACGGAGAAGGAGCTGTGGCAACTGTTGGAGACCGTGGAGACACCGGATCTCGTGTTGCTCGACCTCGGGCTGGGAGGCTCCACCACCGTCGGTGTGGAGATATGCCGCATGCTTCGACAGAAGTACAAGACCTTGCACATCCTCATCTTCACGGGCGAGATTCTGAACGAACGGTTGTGGGTGGACGCGTTGGACGCGGGCACCGACGGCATCATTCTGAAGACAGGCGAACTGCTGACGAAGAACGACGTGCAGAGTGTGATGGACGGTAAGAAGCTGGTCTTCAACCAACCGATACTGGAAAAGATTGTGGCGCGCTTCAAACAGTCCGTACTCAACGAGCAGAAGAAACAGGAAGCCTTCATTCAGTATGACATCGATGAGTACGACGAACGTCTGCTGCGCCACCTTGCCTTGGGCTATACCAAAGAGATGATAACCAACCTGAAAGGGATTCCCTTCGGCGTGAAGTCTTTGGAAAAACGGCAGAACGACCTTATTAACAGGCTGTTCGCTACCGACGAGCGAAGTGGCGTGAACGCTACCCGTTTGGTGGTAAGGGCTTTTGAGTTGGGCATTCTTTCCATCGATAATCTGGAGGAGGATGAAGAGTAGGACGTACATACCCCACCCGGCCACTCTGCTGTTCGTCGCCGCATTGTCGCTTGTCTTCCTCTCGTGGATAGGGAGCGTCAACGGTTGGCCCGTGCAGAATATGCTCAGTGCCGAAGGTGTCCGTCTGACCTTGCGCCGTGCCATGGGGCATGCGCATCAGTCGCCCCTCATCCCTGTGTTCATCCTACTGACGGGCATCAGCCTCGCTCACGCCTCCGGGATGTTGAAGGCACTGCTGCGGCAGCTGCAATCCTGGAGAAGCGAGACGTACTTGTCGCACAGGCAACGAAGGGCGTTGCAACTGGCAATCCTTGCCTTTGTTATCTATGTGGTGTGCATCGGTGTAGCAACGTTCTCACCGTTCGCCATCCTGTTGGGTGTCACAGGTACGCTCAACAGGTCGCCCTTCATCGAGGGAATTGTGCCTATCGTCGCCTTGGCGTTCATGCTCCCGGGCGCGCTGTTCGGCATCGCTTCGGGAACGTTTCGCAACGACCGCGACATCCTCGTCGGCATGAGCCGTCTGCCGATACTTTTTATCGATTACTTCATCTATCTCCTGATGGCATCTCTCTTCTTGGGTATACTGCAAACCTCATTGTTGGACGCATACTGGGGGATAGGGAAGGACGGACTGCAACTTGTCAGCTATGCGATTTATTACATTCCGCTCATCGGAAAACTGATACGACTACTACACGACAACAAACTATGCGACTGACACTTATCCGACATACATCGGTGGACGTAGCTCCCGGCACTTGCTATGGACAGACGGATGTTCCCGTACGTTCCACCTTTACTGAAGAAGCTGAGCTGACCCGACAGACACTCTGCGGAAAGAGGTTCGACAAAGTCTACATGAGCCCACTGAGCCGCTGCGTGAAGCTGGCGACCTTTTGCGGTTATGGCGACGCAGAGCGCGACGCGCGGCTGATGGAACTCAACTTCGGGGAATGGGAGATGCGGAAGTTTGACGAGATTACCGACCCGCGCCTGCAACTTTGGTACGCCGACTATCAGAACGTAGCTGCCACGGGAGGCGAGTCCTTTGCCCAACAGTATGTCCGTGTGGCTGAGTTTCTCGACGAGCTTCGCATAAAGCCGTACCGAGAGGTGGCCCTCTTCGTACATGGCGGCGTGATAGGCTGTGCCCAAGTATACGCCGGAGTCTACACTACCGAAGAGGCTTTTGCCCACTTGACACCCTACGGAGGAACGGTAGAGATAGAACTTTAACGAGTCAAGTACTTGCATTGGGCTACGTAAGTACTTACCCAAGCCAACGTAAGTACTTACGTGAGCCATCGTAAGTACTTACGTGGACCTGCGTAAGGTGTATACCGTTTCAGTTAATGAAGAGAGAAAGCGTACGGGAAATCAGGGAGAGTCACGCCGTACGGCATTAGGTTCTATAGTCGTACGTCATGAGGGTCAGTTAACGTACGACATGAGGTGTTATAGTCGTACGATGTTAGGGTCTATAGTCGTACGTCATGAGGACACCCTCCCCGAACGAACGGACTTTGGTTAACGGCTGGTTAACGGCTGGTCAACGGCCAGTTAACGGTTGGTCAACGGAATAATCGCCACCCGGTTTTCGGACTGAGCCCTTATTTTGCGGGTTCCACGTCGTAAATCTGCTTCATGTAATGCTTGGTTCCCATGCCGTCGTGATGGTCGGTGAAGAGCGTCGTGTTGGTATCCAACGCATCGATGGCGGCCATCTCGGTGTCGTTGAGACGGAAGTCGAAGATATCCAGATTCTCTATCATACGTTCCTTGTGCGTTGTCTTGGGAATGACGATGACACCGGTCTGTATCAGCCAGCGAAGGGCGACCTGAGCAGTGGTCTTGCCATACTTGTGAGCGATTTCCGTTAGGGTAGGATTGGTGAACATCCCGTTGCGGCCGCGAGCCAAAGGTGCCCACGCCATGGTGCGCGTGCCGTACTCCTCCATAAAGTGCCGTACCTCGCGGCGTTGCTGGAAGACGTGCATCTCCACCTGGTTCACCATGGGAGCGATTTCCATGTTGGTGGCCAAGTCAATCAGATGGTCAGGGTAGAAGTTGCTCACGCCAATGGCGCGCACTTTGCCCACCTTATAGGCTTTCTGCAAATCGCGATAGGCTCCGTAGATGTCGCAAAACGGTTGGTGAAGCAACATCAGGTCGATGTAGTCGGTCTGCAGTTTGCGCAGGCTCTCGTCGATGGACTTCATGGTCTGCCCGTCGCCATAGTTGCAAAGCCACACTTTCGTTACAAGGAAAAGCTCGTCGCGCGGGATGCCGCTCTTCTTACAAGCCTGTCCCACACCCTCTTCGTTATGATAGATTTGTGCGGTGTCAATCATGCGGTAGCCTACGTTCAGCGCTTCGCTCACGCAACGTTCGCACTCTTCCTGCGACACCTGAAACACACCGTAGCCCAGCTGGGGCATCTCCACGCCATTGTTCAACACAACCTTTTCCATAATTCGTATCTTTTAATTAATAATAGGTAGATTCTTGATTTAGGTTCTACAAAGGTAAGCGAAAACTTTTATCGAACGGCCTATTTATGTGAAGACTTTTTTCTACTTTTGCAAAACTTATCAGAACGAACTTAAAGAATAAACATAATAGAGTATGTTCAGAACAAATACGTGTGGAGAACTGAGACTCTCCGATGCAGGAAAGACCGTGACGTTGTCCGGTTGGGTACAACGCTCGCGCAAGATGGGAGGCATGACTTTCGTTGACTTGCGCGACCGCTACGGTATCACCCAGTTGGTGTTCAACGAGGAGGTGAACGCTGACCTCTGCGACCAGGCGAACCATTTGGGACGCGAATATGTCATTCAGGTTACGGGCAGCGTCAACGAACGGTCGAACAAGAATCCCAACCTGGCTACCGGCGAGATAGAAATCATCGTGGATAAACTTAACGTGCTGAACACGGCCATCACGCCGCCTTTTACCATTGAGGACAACACTGACGGAGGGGACGACATCCGCATGAAGTTCCGCTATCTGGACTTGCGCCGTAGTTGCGTACGCAAGAACCTGGAACTGCGCCACCGCATGACGATGGAGGTACGCCGTTACTTGGACAGCAAGGGATTCCTCGAGGTGGAGACACCGATGTTGGTAGGTTCCACCCCGGAAGGCGCACGTGACTTTGTGGTGCCTTCGCGCATGAATCCCGGCCAGTTCTACGCCCTGCCGCAATCGCCGCAAACCCTGAAGCAGTTGCTGATGGTTTCCGGTTTCGACAGGTACTTCCAGATAGTGAAGTGCTTCCGCGACGAGGATTTGCGTGCCGACCGTCAGCCGGAGTTCACCCAGATAGACTGCGAGATGAGTTTCGTGGAGCAGGAGGACATCATCAACATGTTCGAGGGCATGGCCAAGCACCTGTTCAAGGAGCTTAGGGGCGTGGAACTGACGGAACCGTTCCAGCGTATGCCTTGGAGCGATGCCATGAAATACTATGGCAGCGACAAGCCCGACCTCCGTTTCGGCATGAAGTTCGTGGAACTGATGGACATCATGAAGGGACACGGATTCTCCGTATTCGACAATGCGGCTTACATCGGCGGCATCTGTGCCGAGGGCGCGGCAACCTACACACGCAAGCAGCTCGACCAGTTGACCGAGTTCGTGAAGAAACCGCAAATCGGTGCCAAGGGTATGGTTTACGCCCGCGTCGAAGCGGACGGCAACGTGAAGTCAAGCGTAGACAAGTTCTACACTCAAGAGGTGCTGCAGGAGATGAAGAATGCCTTTGGTGCCAAGCCGGGCGACTTGATATTGATATTGAGTGGCGACGATGCCATGAAGACCCGCAAACAGTTGTCCGAGCTCCGTCTGGAGATGGGACGCCAGTTGGGCTTGCGCGACAAGAACCAGTTCGCCTGCCTGTGGGTTGTGGACTTCCCGATGTTCGAATGGAGCGACGAGGAGAACCGCTTGATGGCTATGCACCACCCGTTCACTCATCCGAAGGACGAGGACATTCCTTTGTTGGACACCGACCCGGCAGCCGTGCGCGCCGATGCCTATGATATGGTAGTCAACGGCGTGGAGGTAGGTGGCGGTTCCATCCGTATCCACGATGCCAAGCTACAGGCCAAGATGTTCGAGATTCTCGGATTCACTCCCGAACGCGCTCAAGAGCAGTTCGGATTCCTGATGAACGCCTTCAAGTACGGAGCACCGCCTCACGGAGGTTTGGCCTACGGACTGGACCGTTGGGTCAGCCTGTTTGCCGGTCTCGACAGTATCCGCGACTGCATCGCCTTCCCGAAGAACAACAGTGGACGCGACGTGATGCTGGACGCTCCCGCACCTTTGGAGCAGAAGCAGCTCGACGAACTGAACCTAATTGTGAAACCTATTGAAAAATAATTTTCATACCCCAATAAGATAGCGCCTCGACTTGACTAAGTCGAGGCGCTATCTTATTCCATTCAGTCAATGAACCGTTTGGTGAGTTCGCCGAACTCGTCAATGCGGCGATCGCGCAGGAAAGGCCACCAACGGCGGACATTCTCCGAACGTTCCAAGTCTATGTCGACAACCAAGACCTCCTCGTCCGTATTGCTCGCTTGCGCCAACAGCTCACCTTGCGGACCGGCAACGAAGCTGTTGCCCCAAAACTGTATGCCATTGGTCTGTCCCGAAGGGTCTGGCTCGTGCCCCACACGATTGACCGCCACCACAGGCAGTCCGTTCGCCACGGCATGGCCGCGCTGTACGGTAACCCAAGCTCCCAGCTGACGGGACTTCTCTTCGGGCGTGTCGGTACTCTCCCAACCGATGGCGGTAGGGTAGATTAACAACTCCGCTCCACGGAGCGCCATCAATCGGGCACCTTCGGGATACCACTGGTCCCAACAAACCTGCACGCCCAGCTTGCCTATAGAGGTCTGAATGGGGGTGAACCCCAAATCGCCCGGAGTGAAGTAGAACTTCTCGTAGTAGGCAGGGTCGTCAGGGATGTGCATCTTGCGGTACTTGCCGGCTACGCTGCCATCCGTGTCGAACACCACCGCGGTATTGTGACAAAGTCCAGGCGCACGCTTCTCGAACAAAGAGGTGACAAGCACCACGCCGTGCTTACGAGCCTGCTCGGAGTAAAACACCGTGGACGGACCGGGGATGGGCTCGGCAAGGTTGAACTTCTCCGTATCTTCCGTTTGGCAAAAGTAGAGGGAGTTGTGCAGCTCTTGCAATACGATTAGCTGCGCCCCTTTCCGGGCGGCTTCGGCTATGTTGGCGGCAAGTTTCCGCATATTCAGCTCCACGGACTCCACGTTGGACTGCTGTACAAGTCCTATCCTTATAACTCTCATAGTCTGTAAATTTACTGGTTTTCAATAATTTTCCTGCAATGCCCCGGCGGGATACTGCATCGTGACACAATGAAGCGACCCATGCTGCTTGATGAGTGCCCGGCAATCTATCCCCACCAACTCATAACCGGGAAAAGCCTGCGCCAACACCGCCATCGCTTCGGCATCGTGAACGGGTTGGTTGTACGTAGGAAAGAGCACCGCATTGTTCATTATCAGGAAGTTCGCATAGGTGGCCGGCAGTCGTTCCCCCTCCTCGAAGATGGCATCGGGCATGGGCAAGGGGAGAAGTCGGTACGCTCCCCCGTCCGCCGTAGTGAAACCACGCAGCTGCTGTTCCATAAGCTGAAGTTCGGAGTAGTGCTCATCGTCGGGGTCAGTGCACTGCACGTAGACAATGGTATCGTGCGGACACAGACGGGCCAACGTGTCGATGTGGCTGTCCGTGTCGTCTCCTGCCAGATAACCGTGGTCTAACCAAAGGACGCGCTGGAGATTGAACAGCCGTTTCAGCCGCTCTTCGATGCCCGAACGGTCCAATGTCTCGTTGCGGTTGGATGCCAACAGGCAGGTTGAGGTTGTGAGCAAAGTCCCTTTCCCGTCACTCTCTATGGAACCGCCTTCCAGCACGAAGTCCAAACAGTTGCGATAGTCGCCGTGCAACAGACCGGAGTCGAACAGCTTGCCGTTTATCTGATTGTCGTAGTTGGCGGCAAACTTCATGCCCCACCCGTTGAAACAAAAATCGAGGAAGAGCAGTCCTTGGCCGGTACGCATGGTGATAAACCCATGGTCGCGCGCCCAGGTGTCATTCGTCGCACATTGGAAGAAGCGGACATTCTGCATCGGGATACCAGCCTTTTGCAAAACAGTCTCCACCCGGTCGGGCTGCGGACTTACTATCAACAGTTTCTGTCGCAAGGCTATCTCACGGGCAATATGCAGATAACAGGACTCCACCTCATCGAGCATATAGTTCCAGTCCGTCCCCTCGTGAGGCCATGTGAGTTGAATGAAACCCTGCGATTGCCATTCGGCAGGCAGGAATGAATCCGTATGTTCCATCTCCACCCCGAAATTCAGTTGCAGGGTATGTTCCCGTCCGCCCGTTTTGGGTAATCCAACTAATATTCCCATGGTCGGCTTATTTCCGTTCTTCCTTAGGTTTGCGGTCGAAGAAAGGATTCTTCGACGAGGCACTCAACGGGATGGCCAGCACCTGACGGCAACCGGGCAACCACTGCAGGCGTTGCGCGGCCAATCCGGCAGAGAACATCACCCGTGTGTCTATACGGAGGTCGGTCGCAGTGGCGCAAGCCGATCCGACGGCGATGCCCAAATCGATGGAATTGAGGGCGCAAGGCACGCCTTCGGGACGCTTGGCGCACACATCGTATCCACAATGTCCGCAGTTGAGACCTTGCGGTTGCTCGCGCGTACCTATTATAATAATGGCTTCAGCGGAAAGGATGTTGTCCGAGTCGCGCAGAAAAAACTTCATGCCCTTCTCCTCGAAGACGGCTTTCATCTCTTGGCTCAACCGTTGTATCTCTTCGCCCGTGACAACCGCCACTTCGATGATGTCAACGCCCTTCCCCTTGGGGGCTGTGCGGGCGGCTGTCATTATCTGACGGGCGGCTTCCATCACGGAATCATGACGTATATCTCTTTCATTCAGTATCATAAACACTAATTCTTTTTAGTATGTAAAAGTTCCTACAAAGATAGTCCTTTTCTGCAAAACGATTAAGATTTTGCGTGGATAATACGATGTTTGCAGCCGAATGGATGACAAATTCACTCTTTTCTTGGTCGGTCTTGCAAAAATAGCTACCTTTAGCGGCCATTTAGAAAAGGCGGTTAGCATGATAAGAATTGACAACGCTTGCATCAAATATAATGACAAAACTTTGTTCAAAGGACTTTCGCTGCATGTGGCGAAAGGGGAGACAGTCTGCATATCGGGCGAGTCGGGGAGTGGCAAGACCTCTTTGCTGAGAGCCCTTTTAGGATTTGTACCGTTGGCGGAAGGCTCCATCGAGCTGGACGGCATCCCCCTCAACGCGCAGACAACCGAGAAGATTCGGCGGCGTGTGACGTACATTCCACAGGAACTCTCGTTCCCCACGGAGTGGGTGAAGGAGATGGTGATGCTTCCCTTTGAACTGAAAGCCAACCACTCATCGGTGTTCTCGCAGGAGAAACTGTTCGAGAACTTCCGGCTGTTGGGGCTGAAAGAAGAACTCTATGAGAAACGGGTAGGGGAGATTTCCGGAGGACAAAAGCAGCGCATCATGTTGGCCGTAAGCGCCTTGCTCGACAAGCCCGTCTTCGTGGCGGACGAACCGACATCGGCACTGGATGCGGAGTCGGTGCACAAAGTGCTCGATTTCTTCCGCCACCGGGCGCAGAACGGACAAACACTCATCATGGTTTCGCACGACAGGGAACTCTCTGCCGGATGCAACCGTGTATTTACCTTACATTAATGAGAATCAGATGGATACGATAGACATAGGTTATTTGAACTTAGCGTTGGGATTGCTGTTGATGGCTATCCCTATCTATTTCTTGTGGAAATTCAAGACCGGACTGGTGAAAGCCACCATCATCGGCACGCTGCGTATGGTTGTGCAGCTGTTCTTTGTGGGGCTCTACCTGAAATACCTGTTCTACTATGACAACCCGTGGATCAACGCCTTGTGGGTCATCATCATGGTGGTTGTGGCGAGCGAGACAGCGCTCACCCGTACCCGGCTCAAGCGTTCCATCCTCATGGTTCCGGTGAGCATCGGCTTCCTCACGGCTTCCGTGCTGATAGGTTTCTACCTGTTGGGGTGCATCCTGCAACTGGACAACGTGTTCAGCGCACAATACTTCATCCCGATATTCGGCATACTGATGGGCAACATGCTCTCGGTGAATGTGGTGGCACTCAACGCCTTCTATTCGGGACTTTTGCGGGAAAAACAACTCTACTACTACCTTTTGGGCAACGGCGCCACCCGGTTTGAGGCGTTGGCTCCGTTCATCAAACAGGCCATCATCAAATCCTTCAGTCCGGCTATCGCCAATATGGCCGTGATGGGATTGGTAGCGCTGCCCGGCACCATCATCGGGCAGATACTGGGCGGCAGCACACCGAACGTGGCGGTCAAGTATCAACTGATGATTATCGTCATCACCGTTTCGGCCTCCATGTTGTCACTGATGATTACCATCGCGTTGGCTTCACGCAAATCGTTCGACGCTTACGACTGCCTCAAACAGGTGATGATAGAGAAAAAATAATAATAAATAGCCGTAAGTCAACGGATAATCCAAAAACTTTTCCTACCTTTGCAGCCGATTATAGTTCATAGAACATCGTGAGAATTAAGGAGATTGTGAATGCCCTTGAAAGGTTCGCACCCCTGCCATTGCAAGACGGATTTGACAATGCCGGTCTGCAAATAGGATTGACAGAGGTGGAAGCAACAGGGGCTTTGTTGTGTTTGGACGTTACCGAAGCGGTGGTGGATGAAGCCATCGCCTTGGGATTCAATCTTATTGTTTCGCATCACCCGTTGCTCTTCCATGGATTGAAACACATCAGCGGAACAACCTACATTGAACGCTGTGCGCTAAAGGCCATCAAGAACGACATCGTCATCTATTCAGCGCATACCAACCTGGACAATGCGCCTGGTGGGGTGAACTTCAAGATTGCCGAGAAGATAGGTCTGCACGACGTGAGGATTCTGCAACCCAAGGAACAGGAGAGCACTGTGGGCAGTGGGGTCATCGGCGTGTTGGATGAACCGGAGACGGAACTGGACTTTCTGAAAAGAATAAAGAAGACCTTCGAGGTGGAGTGCCTCCGGCATAACAAATTGACCGGCAGGCTCATCCAGAAAGTGGCTCTTTGTGGCGGAGCAGGCTCGTTCCTGTTGCCCGAGGCAATGAAACAGGAAGCCGATGTCTTCATTACCGGTGAGATAAAGTATCACGAATTCTTCGACTACGACCGCAATATGCTGGTGGCGGAAATCGGACACTACGAGAGCGAACAGTATACAAAAGAGTTGCTGGCCGCCATCATCTCCGCAAAATTCCCGACGTTGGAAGTAGAAATAACCAAGATAAATACAAATCCTATAAAATACCTGTAAGAACTATGGCAAAAGAGACAAAGAAAGATCCTCAGGATTTAACGGTAGAGGAGAAGTTGAAAGCACTCTACCAATTGCAGACAATGCTTTCCGAGATAGACAAGATCAAGACTTTGCGCGGTGAACTTCCGCTCGAAGTACAAGACCTTGAGGACGAAGTGGCAGGTCTGACCACTCGCATCGAAAAGATAAACGCGGAAACCGCAGACCTGAAGAACGGCATCTCTACCAAGAAACACGAGATAGAGGAGGCACGCGCTTCGGTAGACAAATACAAGACCCAGCTGGACAACGTACGCAACAACCGCGAATACGACGTGCTGAGCAAAGAGATTGAATTCCAAACGCTGGAAATCGAACTGTGCGAGAAACGCATCAAAGAGTTCACGCAGGCTATCGAGAACAAGACCGCCGAAGTAGAGAAAAGCCAAGGACTTCTGGAAGAACGCAAACAAGACCTGGACGTGAAGAAGTCCGAGTTGGAAGAGATTGTCGCCGAAACCAAACAGGAAGAGGAGAAGCTCCGCGAGAAAGCCAAGAATCTGGAAGCCACTATCGAACCCCGTTTGCTGCAGGCGTTCAAGCGTATCCGCAAGAACTCACGCAACGGATTGGGTATCGTTTACGTGCAGAGAGACGCTTGCGGCGGTTGCTTTAACAAGATTCCGCCTCAGAGACAGCTGGACATCCGTATGCGCAAGAAAATCATTGTTTGCGAATACTGCGGCCGCATCATGATAGACCCGGAATTGGCAGGCGTGCAGACAGTCCAACCCACAGAGACCAAGTCGAAGAAGGAAAAGAAAGAGTAATTTCCACTATTGGGCTTATTCGGGACTTCCACCCGTTAGACAATACTCGTGCCGAGCACTAAGAAAGCCGTTTTGTCTCCCCATTCAGGCGGGAGGCGAAACGGCTTTGGTTCGTTCATAGCTGGGAGTAATCGGGAATGTCCGGCAAGAAGACGTAACTTTGGCGTTCATAATCCATCTTGCAACAGTAGTGCTTCAGTCCGTTGCTGACAATCAGATAGTCCACCTTCAACACCAAGTTGTAATTGGAAATCTGCGTGAATACCTTCTGGGTGATTTCAATGTGTGGAGCCTTGTACTCGACAATCATCTTAGGTGTCAATTCTTTGGTATAGAGCACCGTGTCACATCGCTTGGGCATACCGTTGAGCGAGAGTGACACCTCATTGCCCATCAATGACTGGGGGAAATGCTTGTGCTCGATGAGGAAATGCACAAAGTGTTGACGCACCCACTCTTCCGGAGTAAGAGCGACATACCGGCGACGCAAAACGTCGAAGATTGCATTTTTTCCGTTGCGGACAACGATTTTTGTCGGATAGGGTGGTAAGTTTAACGGAGACATTTATTAAATTTGCAATTGAACACAGAGTTTGTTTGACTACAAAGCAAAGTTACTACAATTATGAAGACCAAACAAGAAATCGTAGAGAATTGGTTGCCAAGATATACCAACCGGTGTTTGAAGGATTTCACTCCATACATACTGCTGACGAATTTCAATAACTATGTGGAGATGTTCGCCCAGACGTTCAATGTGGAGGTGATGGGTAGAAACGCCAATATGATTTCGGCGCAAGCCAACGACATTACCATCATCAACTTCGGTATGGGAAGTCCTAACGCGGCTACGATTATGGACTTGCTCTGTGCCATTGAGCCAAAGGCGTGCCTTTTCTTAGGGAAATGCGGAGGATTGGACCAAAAAAACCAATTGGGAGATTACATCCTGCCGATAGCCGCCATACGGGGTGAGGGAACCTCGAACGATTATCTTCCACCTGAAGTACCTTCACTGCCGGCCTTCATGCTTCAGCGGGCGGTCTCCACCGCACTGCGCGACAACGGGCGCGACTATTGGACCGGTACTATCTACACAACCAACCGCAGAATCTGGGAACACGACGACGAGTTCAAACAGACACTGAGAAAGACACGGGCGATGGGGGTGGACATGGAAACAGCCACACTGTTCAGCGCAGGGTTTGCCAACCACATACCCACAGGCGCTCTGCTGATGGTGTCGGACCAACCCATGACACCGGATGGGGTGAAGACGGAGAAGAGCGACAAGATGGTGACGCGAAAGTTCGCCCAAGAGCATCTGCACTTCGGCATCGAAGCCCTCCGACAGATTGTAGACAAAAAGAATACGGTAAAACATCTAAAATTCGACTGGTAACAACGCATGGCCAAAAAAGAGATTACAGCGGACGACATCCTTAAGGAGTTGCAAAACAAACAGTATCGTCCCATCTATTATCTGATGGGAGAGGAGTCGTATTACATTGACAAGATATCCGACTACATAGAGAAAAACGTCCTGACGGAGGAAGAAAAAGAGTTTAACCAAACTGTGGTGTACGGCAATGACACGGAGATAGGCAGCGTCATCACCGCCGCGAAACGATACCCCATGATGTCCCCTTATCAAGTGGTCATCGTCAAGGAGGCACAGAACCTGAAGAATATCGACGAGCTAAGTTATTACCTGCAGAAACCGCAGCCATCCACCATCCTGGTGCTTTGCCATAAGAACGGGAAGATAGACGGACGAAAAAAGGTGGTTTCGTTGATAGAAAAGGTCGGTATTCTTTTCGAGTCGAAGAAGCTGAAAGATACCATGCTGCCCTCTTTTATTACCGATTACCTGAGGCGAAAAGGCTATGGCATTGAGGAGAAGGCCGCCTTCATGCTGTCTGAGTTTGTAGGCTGCGACCTTAACCGGATGGTGGGAGAGTTGGAGAAACTGATTATTACGCTTCCTCAAGGCGAAACACGCGTCACGCCACAAAGCGTGGAAAGAAATATAGGCATCAGCAAGGACTATAACACCTTTGAGTTGAAGAGTGCACTGATAGAAAAGGATGTGCTGAAAGCCAACCAGATAATCAACTACTTCGAAAAGAATCCGAAATCCAACCCGATACAACCCACATTGGCCTTGCTTTTCAGTTTCTTCTCCAACTTGATGCTGGCCTATTACGCTCCCCAAAAGTCCGAGGAGGGGATAGCCGCGCAACTTAGCCTACGCTCTCCCTGGCAAGCCAGGGAGTATATCAAGGCAATGGGAAGATACAGCGGAATAAAAGTAATGAAAATAATAGGAGAGATACGCCGATGTGATGCCCGCTCAAAAGGCGTAGACAACAATACACAAGTCAATGGAGACAGCGAACTGCTCAAGGAACTGATTTTCTTTATCCTTCATTGAGAGTGATTCTCCAGCTTCTCACAGAACTCATCCGGTGACGACGAGAAATAATGGATTAAACGTCGTTATACTGAGTATATTACATCCATATTTACCTCTATAAGAATGGCATATTCTCCTCTTCTTTTACGGAAGGGTGAGGATATGCGAAAGATTCTGCCCTCAGCTTATATCGGCTGATAGGGTAGTTTACAAATGTATATTATCATGCGTGATGTTGGCATATTACAATTGTAATCCCATATAACGCCACACAACATTATACAACATTAAATATGTATAGGCGTTAATGTATGACGGGTATTACATTTATAAGACCTACTTATGTGCACTAATATAGTATATTTGTCGTGCTCACACATTTGTATATTCATGGATATTCATAATTCCAATAACTTCTATATTATTACGATTATCAGCGAGTTATTACATCTTATTAGTATAAAAAGGGAGATACTTATACAATAATCCATTGATTTACGCATATTATAGAGCGAATACAAGTTATTTATTATGTATATAGTCGAATTTCAGTTATATAACATGGATTGTTATTTTACTAATACATATGTGTTTACTTTTGTATAGTACCTCGCTATATTAACATATTATACTGTATACCATTGACTGTGTACATTATTAATATTAAGTTTCTATCAAACATATTTTGTTGATTAGATTATTATATTTACTTTTGTAAACCAATTAGTTCGATTGTAATATTGCATAAGCTTATTAGAAGTACCTAAAAATGAAGGAACGTATAGCACAGATAATGGCAAAAGAGAACATGAACGCTTTGCAGTTTGCCAAATAGACAAACATACAACAAGCGTCTTTGTCTCACATCCTGAATGGGCGCAACAACGCCAGTTTAGAGATTATCAAAAAAATACACCAACGTTTCCCGAATATCAGCTGGGACTGGTTGTTGAACGGTATGGGTGATATGTATATCAATTCCACCCCTGTCCAAAGCACACCAATGCCTCCGGAGAATAAAGAATTCACGTTCGACTGGCAAGACGATACGGAATATACTAAGGAAAATGAGGTAAAAGCCCCTGTAGAAGCCCCAAAAGAAATTGTACGCGAGACGGTTAAGTACATCGAAAAAGCTCCTCGAAAAGTAACTGAGATACGTATTTTCTTTGATGACGGTACGTTTGAAGTACTTTTCCCGCCCAAATGAGCGTAGAAGTCTGTCCGTATAAAAGGTACTTCCACCGTACGACTCTCCCTTACCGTATCAGACAGCTGGCATTGGGCAGCTTTGCGTTACTTACCTCCAAGAAAACGTAAGCCCAAAACGCAAGTACTTACGTTGCCCGATGTAAGTACTTACGTTGACTGATGTAAGTACTTACGTTGACTGATGCAAGTACAGGCAAGATATAGAAACGCAAGTTTCTTATGGCACCGGCATATAAATCACGATTTATGTCTAAATTTGCAAACAGAAACAGCAATCCAATTCGATTCATGAAAAAATACATCTTAGACTTAAAGGTAACAGCAAACATCAAGGTGCACGACAACTATGTGTTGCTAAAGATGACGGACAAAGAGAAGTTGCCACCTATGCAACCCGGGCAGTTTGCCGAAATCAAGATTGACCACTCGCCAACCACTTTCCTTCGGCGTCCGATTTCCATAAACAATGTAGACAGGGACAAAAACGAAGTATGGTTCTTGGTACAGCTCGTCGGAGACGGAACCCGTCAATTGGCGAAAGTAAATATGGGTGATGCCGTCAACGTGGTACTCCCACTGGGAAATGGTTTTCCACTACCAAGTTCGAAAGACAAGAAATGTCTGTTGATAGGCGGAGGCGTAGGTGTAGCCCCCCTCTTATACTTGGGACAAGTATTGACGGAAGCGGGTTACTCCGTTACGTTCCTGCTCGGCGCACGCTCCGGAAAGGACTTGTTACAATTAAGTGAGTTTGAACGATTCGGTTCAGTCCACACCACCACCGAAGACGGAAGTCACGGTGAAAAGGGTTATGTGACCCAACATACGCTGCTGACCAAACAGAAGTTTGACAAGATCTATACGTGCGGTCCCAAACCGATGATGGTTTCCGTGGCCAAATACGCCAAACAGAACAACGTAGACTGCGAGGTATCTCTGGAGAACAAGATGGCCTGCGGCGTGGGAGCCTGCCTGTGTTGCGTGGAGAAAACAAACGAGGGACACCTGTGCGTATGCAAAGATGGACCGGTATTTAATATCAATCAATTATTATGGCAAATCTGAAAGTAAACATAAAAGGATTGGAGTTGAACAATCCGGTGATGACAGCCTCCGGAACCTTCGGTTATGGCAAGGAGTTTGAGGATTTTTTCGACATCGAACGCTTGGGTGCCATCATCGTAAAAGGCACCACATGGGCTCCGCGCGAAGGCAATCCTTACCCGCGCATGGCAGAGACTCCTTCGGGTATGCTCAATGCGGTGGGATTGCAAAACAAGGGTGTCGACTATTTCATCAACCATATCTATCCGGACATTGCCGACCTGAAGACCAATGTCATCGTAAATGTATCCGGTTCTGATGTAGAAAGTTATGTACGCGCCGCGGAGGCTGTCGACGGTTTGGACAGGATTCCCGCCATCGAATTGAACATCTCTTGCCCCAACGTAAAACAAGGAGGAATGGCTTTCGGCGTGTCCGCCAAAGGAGCGAGTGAAGTAGTGGAGGCTGTGCGGAAAGTATATCACAAGACGCTGATAGTGAAGTTGTCGCCCAATGTAACGGATATTGCGGAGATAGCCCGTGCCGTGGAAGGTGCCGGGGCGGACAGTGTCTCGCTAATCAACACGTTGCTCGGAATGGCCATCGATGCGGAAAGGCGTAGACCGGTATTGTCAACCGTCACGGGCGGCATGAGCGGCGCGGCTGTGAAACCCATTGCCTTGCGCATGGTTTGGCAGGTTTCCAAGGCGGTCAAGATTCCCGTTATTGGATTGGGAGGCATTATGAACGCCACGGATGCTATAGAGTTTTTCCTTGCCGGAGCGTCAGCCATAGAAATAGGAACGGCCAACTTCATCGATCCTGCGGTCTCCATGAAAGTGATTGACGGAATCAACGATTACCTCGACAGGCATCATTTCAGTTCCATTACAGACATCATCGGTGCCTTGGAAGTTTAGGTTCCGGGCGTACGACTATAGGGTTTCAATCCGTGTGACAACGTTATGAGGTCTTATAGTCGTACGTCATTAGGTGCTATAGTCGTACGGCGTTAAGTGCTATGGTCGTACGTCATTAAGTGCTATAGTCGTACGACGTTAGGTGTTATGGTCGTACGGCGTTGGAACGCCATGTCAAAATTTATTCGAGCAAATCGGGACGTAAACGCTTGGTCCGTTCAATGGCTTGTTCCAACTCCCAATCGCGGATGTTCCGCTCATGTCCGGAGAGCAAGACATCGGGAACCCTCCAGCCTTTGTATTCCGCTGGACGGGTATACACCGGAGGAGCCAGCAGATTGTCCTGAAAAGAGTCCGACAAGGCCGACTGCTCGTCCGAGATGACTCCCGGAATGATGCGCACGATAGCATCCGCCATGACGGCTGCCGCCAGTTCTCCACCGGTCAGCACATAATCGCCTATACTGATTTCCTTGGTAATGAAATGCTCGCGGATACGGTAGTCGATTCCTTTGAAATGGCCACAAAGGATAATCAGGTTCTTACTGAGCGACAGGGTGTTGGCCATCCCCTGATTGAATTGTTCACCGTCTGGGGTAGTGAAAATCACCTCGTCATAGTCACGTTCCGCCTTCAGCGCTGATATGCAGCGGTCTATCGGCTCTATCTGCATCACCATTCCTGCGCATCCTCCATAGGGATAGTCATCCACACGCCCGTGTTTGTCGAGCGTATAGTCACGCAAGTTGTGTATATGGATTTCCGCCAATCCTTTCTTTTGAGCCCGGCTCATGATGGAACAGTTGAAGAACCCCTCAATCATCTCGGGCAAAACGGTTATGATGTCAATTCTCATCGGAGACTATATTTTTCTGCAAAAGTACGAAACTTTAGCTTGAAATGCTTACTTTTGTCAAAGCAAGTAAGTTGTCAAATACAAAGTATTTTGAAACTTAACGGATTAGAATTATACAGACCCCAAGAAGATGGAAGAGACAGAACGCATCAACCAATTACGAGAGGAATTGCACCGTCACAATTACAACTATTACGTGCTGAACAGTCCTACAATCAGTGACCACGATTTCGACTTTCTGATGAAGGAGCTTCAGGAACTCGAATCCAGGCATCCGGAATGTTACGATCCGAATTCGCCCACGGTGCGTGTGGGAAGCGACATCAGCAAAAATTTTGAACAGGTTGTACACAAATACCCGATGCTGTCGCTGGCAAACACCTATTCGGAAGCCGATGTTACCGAGTTCTACGATAGGGTGCGCAAGGGATTGGAGGGAGAGCCCTTCGAAATCTGTTGCGAAATGAAGTTCGACGGCACCTCCATTTCCCTGATTTATGAAGGGGGCAAGCTGGTAAGGGCCGTAACCCGAGGAGATGGAGAGAAAGGTGACGACGTAACCGCCAACGTAAAGACAATCAAAAGCATTCCGCTCGTCCTTCATGGCGACGACTATCCCCAGGAATTTGAAATCCGGGGAGAGATTCTGATGCCGTGGACTGTCTTTGAGCAACTGAACAAGGAACGCGAGGAGAACGAAGAACCCCTGTTCGCCAATCCAAGAAACGCTGCTTCGGGGACACTGAAACTGCAGAACTCTGCCATTGTGGCTTCCCGTAAACTCGATGCCTACCTATATTATCTGTTGGGGGAAACGTTACCTGCCGACGGGCATTATGAGAACTTGCAGGCAGCCGCCAAATGGGGATTCAAGATTTCCGACATCATGCGCAAGTGTCATACGCTGCAAGAGATTTTCGACTTTATAAACTATTGGGACGTGGAACGCAAGAACTTGCCGGTGGCTACCGACGGTATCGTGCTGAAGGTGAACTCCCTCAGGCAACAACTCAATCTGGGCTACACGGCCAAGTCCCCGCGATGGGCCATTGCCTACAAGTTCCAGGCAGAGAGAGCCTGCACACGACTCAATTCCATTGATTACCAGGTAGGACGTACCGGTATCATTACCCCTGTGGCCAACCTCAATCCCGTGCAGCTCTCGGGGACTATCGTCAAACGGGCCTCACTGCACAATGCGGACATCATTGAGGGGCTCAACCTTCATATCGGTGACATGGTGTACGTGGAAAAGGGAGGTGAAATCATACCAAAGATAACCGGAGTGGACGAATCGGCGCGCGAACCGGGTTCTACAAAGGTTCAGTTCATCACCGAATGTCCCGTATGCGGATCCAAACTCATACGCTACGAGGGCGAAGCGGCCCACTATTGCCCTAACGAAACAGCTTGTCCGCCTCAGATAAAGGGGAAAATAGAGCACTTCATCAGTCGCCGCGCCATGAATATCGACGGACTTGGGCCGGAGACAGTCGATTTGTTTTACCAGGAAGGATTGATAAAGAACGCCGCCGACCTCTATCAACTCCAAGCCTCTGACATTTGTGGGCTCGACAGGATGGGGGAGAAGACCGCGGAAAACATCATTGCGAGTCTGCAACAGTCCAAGCAAGTTCCCTTCGAGCGCGTCCTGTTCGCTTTGGGAATACGTTTTGTGGGTGAGACAGTGGCCAAGAAACTGACCCGTGCGCTAAAAAGCATGGATGCCATCGAGCAGGCTACTCTTGACGACCTAATCCATATCGACGAGGTGGGAGAGAAAATAGCCGGAAGCATTCTGAACTATTTTGACAACCCTAGCAATCGAATGTTTGTAGAACAGTTGCGCAAAGCCGGACTAACGATGCAACTCACTGAGGAGCAGACAGATGGGCAAACCAACAAGCTGGAAGGCAAAACTGTTGTCATCAGTGGCGTATTTGAGCATCATTCACGCGATGAGTACAAAGCGCTTATCGAAAAGCATGGCGGCAAGAATACCGGAAGTATCTCTGCCAAAACGAGTTTCATTCTGGCAGGAAGTAACATGGGACCCGCAAAACTGGAGAAAGCGCAGAAATTGGGTATTAAAATACTCAATGAAGATGATTTTTTGACACTTATAGAATGACCATTGAAATGATTTTGTAACTTTGCGCTCGAAAAAACTTTATTTGTTTTACAATTATATATGATACAGAGAAGACTCAGAGGTATGGGCGTAGCCCTTATCACCCCTTTTAACGAGAATGGAGACGTTGACTATAAAGCCCTTATCCGTTTGGTTGACTATGTCATCAAAAACGGTGCGGACTTTTTGTGTGTGCTCGGAACGACTGCTGAAACTCCGACGTTAACCACCGAAGAAAAAGCCTCCATAAAACGTATCGTTGTAGAACAGGTTAATGGTAGAGTTCCTATCTTGTTGGGTTGTGGAGGAAACAACACACAGGCTGTCATCGACAGTCTGAAGAACGACGACTTTACGGGCGTTGATGCCATACTGTCTGTCGTACCTTATTACAACAAGCCATCGCAAGAAGGTATATATCAGCATTACAAAGCCATCGCGTCATCCACGGACATGCCGATTGTGCTCTATAATGTACCCGGACGGACGGGTGTGAACATGACCGCGGAAACGACCTTGCGCATCGCCAAGGAATTCAAGAACGTCATTGCCATCAAAGAGGCCTCCGGAAACATTACGCAAATGGATGATATCATCAAGAACAAGCCGGAGAACTTTGATGTGATCTCGGGTGACGACGGCATTACATTCCCTTTGATTTCCTTGGGAGCCGTAGGCGTTATCTCGGTAATCGGCAACGCTTTCCCGCGCGAATTCAGTCGCATGACGCGGCTTGCCCTTCAGGGAGACTATGCCAACGCGTTGAAGATACACCATCAGTTTACCGAACTGTTCAAGCTCTTGTTTGTGGACGGTAATCCAGCAGGTGTGAAAGCAATGCTCAACGCAATGGGATTCATCGAAAATAAATTGCGCTTGCCATTGGTTCCGACTCGCATCACCACATTTGAAAAGATGCGCACCATACTTCAAGAGCTAAATATCAAGTACTAATCTTATCAGTCCTTATCAACTAATCTGATAAGTTCTTGTCAGTTGAAGGTTTAGCGGCTTGCCCGTGTGCTTTCCGCATTGCCCCGTTTTTCCAATAATTGGAATTATGTTTAATAGGATATAGCGATTATCATTGTAATCATGCCTACTGCCAATCGTGTAAAAAGTCCACGGCTCTATCATTTAAGTTTGACGAGAAGACAGATGCCCCTTACCCGACCTTATTTTTTCAGGCGAACAAGTCTGTAAAATTACGGACGGAAAATGCAGAGCTGCACCATGTGGTTTAACGAGGTATAGTTTCAAATTAGTAAGGTATAGCTTTCCGAAACATACAAGTCTTCTTTAACTCCGCCGAGAGTTTCATCCGGAAAAAGAAAAAGCCATGAAATAAGGCAAAAAAACATGTGGAATTATTTGTCTGGAACAAAAAAATAGTCTACTTTTGCATCGTCAAAAATCAATGAGGCCCCGTGGCTCAACTGAATAGAGCATCTGACTACGGATCAGAAGGTTACAGGTTTGAATCCTGTCGGGGTCACTCATTTGAGGTTTTTTGCGATTAAACATTATTTGGAGGTCCCGTGGCTCAACTGAATAGAGCATCTGACTACGGATCAGAAGGTTACAGGTTTGAATCCTGTCGGGGTCACTCATTTGAGGTTTTTTGCGATTAAACATTATTTGGAGGTCCCGTGGCTCAACTGAATAGAGCATCTGACTACGGATCAGAAGGTTACAGGTTTG
>CAVJRQ010000045.1:0-12331 GCA_963652075.1 Acutalibacteraceae bacterium | reverse complement strand
ATAAAGAGGTACGAAAAGAAGATTGGGCGAAAGGCAACGGAAGCCGAATTGATGAAGCACACCAACAAAAGGTTCTTGAAAGGATGGCTAAACAGATTAAACGACATTAAAACGATATGACATGAAGAAGATTATTGCATTGGTTTGGGTGCTTGCTTTGCTTGTTTCTTGTGGTACTGCAAGGAAAATCCAACAGGCCAAACAGGAAGTCCGCATTGACAGCACGGCAACGGTGAAAGAATCGGAAGCCAAGACGGACAAGTTCGTTGATACGACCCGGACGCAACATGGGAAAGTGACCATTACGGAAATCGAGTTTTACCCGCCAACGCCCGGCGTTGCGGTTGATACAACCGGGGCGGCGGATAGTTCCAAGCCTGAAAAGGCTTCAAAGCCGTTGCCCGGTAATCCGGCAAACGTAAATTTGCAGGATGTCGGGAGCATCAAAGGCGCGGTGAAGTCGATTAAACAAACGGTCATTGAATCCGATATTGAGGAAAAAGGCGAAAACAAGGAATCGAGCGAAAGTAAGGAAACCGAAAGTGCCGCCAATGTCGGGAGAAACGAAACGAATGTTCAGCAAAGCCAAGAACCGACCCCCGACCCTTACCGATGGCGATACCTCTTTTACATATCATTGATTGCCGTTGCGGTCTTGCTTTACCTTAAAAGAACGCCAACAATCAATTGGATAAAGAAGATTCTTGCAGGAATAAGGAAGATTTTATAAATTCTTCACTACATTTGCGCCAACATTGTTGCGAAACCCCAAAGTTGCATTGGGGAACAATGTGCCCCGGCTTACGGTCGGGGCTTTTTCATGTACACGAGTAAGCACTCCGATTTCGGGCAACAAAATGCCCCGAAAGTGTTAATCCCGGGGCGTTTCGTGTACGCTTTCGTGTACCTATTTTGCAAAGCCTTGAAAATCAAGGTTTATCGCGGAGAGACAGGGATTCGAACCCCGGGAAGTGTTACCTTCAACGGTTTTCAAGACCGCCGCAATCGACCACTCTGCCACCTCTCCAATTGCTCGTAAGAAGGTTCTGCTCTCAAAAGCGGTGCAAAGGTACGACTTTCTTTTAACATTGCAAATTTACCGGAACTTTTTTTTGCAATAATCTTTCGTAGCACTACTTTTGCAGTTGGAAACAAAGCGTTTATGATATACCCTGAGAGTTTTGAACAAAAGATAGAGTTCGGTCACATCCGTTCACTGCTGAAGAATTTATGCATCAGCAGCTTAGGTATTGAACGGGTAGACCAGATGCAGTTCGTCGCCCAACATGACGAGGTAGACCGACAGCTGAATGAGGTGACGGAGTTTGTACGCATCATTCAGGAGGAGGACAATTTCCCGGCACAATACTTTTTCGACGTGCGACCCTCGCTGAAACGTATCCGCGTAGAAGGAACGTACCTCGACGAGCAGGAGCTCTTCGACCTCTGTCGTTCATTGGAAACGATTCAGGGTATCGTATCGTTCCTGCAACACGACGAAGAAGAGGAAACACCCTACCCCGCCCTGACGGCGTTGGCCGGAGACATCACCGTGTTTCCGCAACTGACCAACCGCATCCATGCCATTCTCGACAAGTTCGGGAAGATAAAGGACAACGCTTCCACGGAGTTGCTTCGCATCCGCAGGGAGATGGCGAGCACCACGTCGAGCATCTCGCGCAGTCTGAACGCCATTCTGCGGAGCGCGCAGGCGGAGGGCATTGTCGACAAGGACGTGACACCCGCCATGCGCGACGGACGATTGGTTATCCCCGTCGCACCGGGACTGAAACGCAAGATAAAGGGTATCGTACACGACGAGTCGACCTCCGGAAAGACGGTATTCATCGAGCCTACCGAGGTGGTGGAGGCCAACAACCGCATCCGCGAATTAGAGGGAGACGAACGCCGGGAGATTATACGCATCCTCACGGAGTTTTCGGTACAGGTACGCCCGATGATACCGGAGATTCTGCAATCCTACGAGTTCCTGGCAGAGATAGACTTTATCCGTGCCAAGGCGAGTTTCGCCCTACAGATAAAGGCGGTGAAGCCAACCTTGGAACATACGGAGGTCATCGACTGGAGCGGAGCGGTGCATCCGCTGCTGTTCCTCTCGCTGGCGAAGCACAACAAGAAGGTCGTGCCTCTGGACATCGAGTTGAACGCCCGTCAGCGGATACTCATCATCTCCGGACCGAACGCCGGAGGCAAGTCGGTCTGTCTGAAGACGGTGGGACTGCTTCAGTACATGCTTCAGTGCGGCCTGTTGGTGCCGATGCACGAGCGGAGCCATATGGGCATCTTCCAAAGCATCTTCATCGACATCGGTGACGAGCAGAGTATCGAGGACGACCTGAGCACCTACTCGTCGCACCTGCTGAACATGAAAAACATGATGAAGTACAGCAACGAGCACAGCCTCATCCTCATCGACGAGTTCGGTAGCGGCACAGAGCCGCAGATGGGAGGTGCCATGGCAGAGGCGGTGTTGCGACGGTTGCATGCCAAGCGGACGTTTGGAGTCATCACCACCCATTACCAAAACCTGAAGCACTTCGCTGAGGAGCACGAGGGTGTAGTCAACGGGGCCATGCTCTACGACCGGCACCTGATGCAGGCGCTGTTTCAGTTGCAGATAGGCAATCCGGGCAGTTCGTTCGCCGTGGAGATAGCACGCAAGATAGGCATCCCCGAGGAGGTCATCGCCGATGCCACGGAGATTGTGGGCAGCGACTACATCAGTGCGGACAAATACCTGCAGGACATCGTGCGCGACAAGCGGTACTGGGAGACGAAACGTCAGAACATCCGCAAACGGGAGAAACAGATGGAGGAGACGATTTCCAAGTATGAGGCGGAGATAGAGTCCCTGCAAAAGAGCCGGAAAGAGATTCTCCGCAACGCGAAGGAGGAGGCGGAGCAGCTGCTGCGGGAGTCGAACGCGCGGATAGAGAACACCATCCGCACCATCAAGGAGGCGCAGGCCGAGAAAGAGAAGACGCGGACCGCACGCCAAGAGCTGGAGCGGTTCAAGGCGACGGTGGACGAGGCGGACCAAAAGGAGATGGAGGCGAAGATTGCCCGCAAGATGGAGCAGCTGCGCGAGAAGCAGAACCGCAAGAAAGAGAAAAAAGACAAAAGTGCGGAGGCCAAACAGCCCACTACGCCCAAAGTGCGCCCCATTGAAACGGGCGACACGGTCCGCATCAAAGGACAGACCACGGTGGGCGTGGTGACGGACATCCACGGGAAGAGCGCCACCGTCACGTTCGGCATGATGAAGACCAATACGCAAATCGACCGTTTGGAACACGCGCAGCCCGTCGCCCCAGCCAAGACTCAACAGGCGACTTCATTCGTCAGCAAACAGACACAGGACAATGTATATGAGAAGAAGCTGAACTTCAAGCAGGACATCGACGTGCGCGGAATGCGCGGCGACGAAGCCATACAGGCCGTCACCTACTTCATCGACGATGCCATCCTGTTGGGCGTGAGCAGGGTACGCATCCTCCACGGCACAGGCACAGGCATCCTGCGCACCCTGATTCGCGACTATCTGAGCACCGTTCCCGGCGTGGCTCATTTTCAGGACGAGCACGTGCAGTTCGGTGGTGCGGGCATCACGGTAGTCGACCTGGACTAAAAAGATTTCCGCAAAAGGATTTGTCCGTTCCGTCTATTTGCCGTACCTTTGCGGCGCACAGGTGTGGATTACACCTCTCGCATGGAAAATCGTCATGGGGTTGACTGGATTTGACAGCGGGTAGAAGAGGTACGTAAGCATGCAGTGGGTCGGTGATTACCACTATAATCTCAGTTATCAAAGATTTATCTGGCAACGAAAACTACGCTCTCGCTGCCTGATCGAAGTACAGTAGATCGGGCTTTATTTCCGCCACAGTGGCGGAAACGAGACGTCGCTCAAAAGCTCTTGTTCCGAAGCGTTTGGTTCAGCGGCGCAGTAAAATCGGGAATAGTAAGGGTTTCGCCTCGCGACCCTTATGAAACCTTAGAGGATAAGGCGTAGGTTGGTAGCTTCGGTCTTGCCTACGTTCGAAAACCGAAGCGAAGATAAGCATGTAGAAAGCGTATGGCTTCCTCGTTTGGACGAGGGTTCGACTCCCTCCAGCTCCACCCTAAAGAACAAGGCTCGCAGTACTGCGAGCCTTGTTCTTTAATGAGGTACTACCCCGTTGAAAACCGCGGTCGTCCCGTCTAAACCTGCGGAGCAATGGCACTGTTCAAATTGGACTTCTTCACTTCCGCAGCCAGTTCTTTTACCTTGACGATAGCCTCCTGTGCCTCGATGCGCATCTTCTGGTAAGCAATCAAGGCTTCTTGTTCTTCCATTTCGGAGAGATCCGCATTCTCTTTCGCCAACCGCTCGTTCTCCGCCTGCAAGGCTTCAATGCGGTCAGCCAGCGTCCGCGCTCCCTCCTGGAGAGAGACATTTTCATCACCGAAGCGGCCTTCATAAACTACCTTAACCGCCTCGAGTTCGGTCGCAACGGCGAACCATTCGACGAACGCTGCCATCCACTTATACCAAGCATCCACTTTGGCTTTATAGACATTCACACATGCCTCGTTGCGTGCGTCAATCTTTTTCTGGAATTCGGCTTTGTAGGTATCGTAGTTCTTGTACATGTCCCATAACAAATCCAAAGTTTCCAGTATCATATCATCATATGAGACAGTCCTTTCAAAACCGCTTATCTCGTCTTTCATCTCCACCTCACGCTGTAGCGCCACCTTATAGGCTTCATAAGCGGTCTCTTTCGTCTCGTCCGCCGCCTTTTCATAAACCTCTTTCAAGTAGGCTGTACTGTCCACCAAGTTACGACAGGCCGTCTCGTCCTCAGACTCGATTTCGTCATACTCGACTTTATACATACCCACAGTGGCTTTCCCGTTATACAACGCTCTGCATCTCTCCAGAGCCTTGACATGAATTTCTTGCTGTTCGGCAAACGACTGTCTCTCTTCCATCACGGCATTCTCCACCACACGGATATCCCCTATCAGTTCGGGGTAATCCACGTAAAGCGAATCACCGAACCTTTCGGTTTCGGTAAAATCTACCTTCTCGTCATAATACCGGTACACCTTTGACGGATTGAGCACTCCGAGGCTGGAAGAAACATAATTCTTGATTACCGGAGACGACGCATACGTATAGGCGGCCATCGGCTCCGAGCTACTGCTTCTTGCCCCAATGGACGACCTCCCCCCATCGCTGCCCATCATTATGAACCTATAGAACCTATCACGAATAATCTCGTCTATCGCTTCATAGTAGGCTTCGTCATAGCTCACCTTCGTGCCATCATAGGCAAGATAGAGGGCGTATTGATTGTCATACAAACGGTTCGACTTCTCGTTCAGTTCTTCATACCGGTTCGCCAACGCGGTAATATCCTCCGTGTAGTTGGTGTATTGCTGATACTGGACTATCTTCATCTTGTTCAGACTGATGGTATTGTTGTTCTCCGCAATGGTCTTTTCCTTGGCGGTTTGCAGGTCGGTCAAACCGCTTTCCAGACTTGCCAACCCGCTCTTGTACGAGGCGAGTGTCCGCTGCGCCTCAATCAACTCGTCCACCGCACGGCTGTAGTCGGTTACCAGCGTCTGCATTTCCGCGTCAAACGACTCTCTCTCCGCAGTCTTCAGTTCCATCTGCGCACGCATCAGTTCGGTCTGCAAGGTAGCGGCCTCTATCTCCATCTGTGCAGCAATCTCCGCCAGTTTCGCCTCGTTCTCTTTCTTGGTCACCTCCAGGTCGGAGAGTTGTTTCTCCAGCTCCGCCTGCGCCTTCTGGTTCTCGATGCTCAACGCCTCTTTCTGTAGTTCCAGCAGCTCGGCCTGCTTCTTGGCTATCTCCGCATTGGCTTGCGTCAATGCGGTGTTCGCCTTCTCCGCCTCCGCCTGTGCCTGCAGCAAGGCTGCCTCGGCGGCGGCTAAGGTTGTTTTGGCACTTGCCTCCGCATTGTTCATTGCGGCCACCGATTTCAGTTGCTCGGCCTTGGCCTCACGTACCGCAGTCACCGAAGCCGATTCGTTTCCGTCCACACACGCTCCCAGCGCCAACACGCACAGGAGCGCAGCGGTCATCTTGATTTTTCCGTTCATTGTTCCCCTAATAGATTATAGATTAATGTTATCGTATCGCCGTTCCAGCCAACGTTTTCCGCTTCGGGAACAGCCTTTTTATCTCGCGACACCGTTGTCCGACCGTGTCTGTCGTAGCACTTTACGCAAAGGGTGGCACAGTTTCAGAACCTGAATCCCACCTTCACCGTGGGAGCGGCCAGCATACTGAAGTTGTGGCTGTCCGCCTTCAGGTTACCAAGCCCCTCCTGCGGTTTGTACGTGGTCATGTTGTACGTGTAGGCCAGCGGGTCTATCTGCGCACCCACGTACATGGCCGGCAACACGAAGTAGTCCACGCCCACCGTCACGGAACCGCGCAGGTTCCACGTTTCACCGACGGACTTCCCCATCGACACGTACTCGTCGTACTTTATCCGGTTCTGTGCGTAAGCCATGCCGACACGCGCACCCGTGTACCACATCAGGTTGGATACCTTATCCATCCTGAAATAGCGATCCACACCCGCAAAGACATTGTACGAGAATGTCTGCGCCTCCGCCACCGCACGATAGTTGGGTATCTCTCCCATATTCTCCTCCACGGAAGCGTTTTCGTCCACCGTACCGGGAACGGCCGAATGACCGGGGTTGTTCGTAAAGTTCAGGCCACCACCTAAGTTGAGTTTCCACAACTCCTTGAAGAACCAGCCCGCCTCAAAACCGACCATCAGCTTCTTGTCCGTCCAGTCGGTGGAGAGTGCGACCGCCTCATAGTTCGTCAGCATACCCGGCAGCGCCGTAACACTTGCGTAACTGTTGTATCCCACAGTGGCTGCGAGGGTGAAATCGCCCTTCTTCGGAGTGTAGTCTTTCTTACACTCCTGCGCATGCACCGCAAGACCTGCCGCAGAGACAACGGTTAACAGTAAAATTCTGGTTATTTTCATAGTCCTTCCTTTGTTTGCTATTTGTTTGGGAATTAGTTTTCGTCCCAAAGGTAAGGATTTTTCAGAGAAGAGAACACCTCTTTTCCTAAAAAGGTTCTTCGGATTACCGTTTATTCCGCAAAAAGGGTGTCGGGATAGGTAATATCCACCAGAAAGAGGGCATTGCCCGGCACGGAAGTACCGGCTTTGCAGCGGTCTCTCTGCTCTATCACCTTACAGAAGTCCTCCACCGAAAGTTTGCCTCGACCCACCTCTATCAGCGTGCCGACAATGGCACGCACCATGTTGCGCAAAAAGCGGTCGGCCTGGATGGTAAACACCCACTCGTCGTCACCGCAACTCGTCCACTCGGCGCGCATGATGCGGCAGTTGTTGGTCTTCACGTCGGTATGGAGTTTGCTGAAGCTGGTGAAGTCGGTGTAGCAAAACAGCCTCTGTGCCGCCTCGTTCATCCTGTCGATGTTCAAGGGGGTGAAGAGACGGTAGGTATATTGGCGGCGAAAAGGGTTCTTCGCCGTGGTGACGTAGTACTTATAGGTACGTGAAGTGGCATCGAAACGTGCGTGAGCGTCGGGCTTCACCTCCACAATCCTATAAACGGAGATGTCGGGCGGAAGCAGCCGATTCAGTTTGTCGGCCAAGCGCAAGGTATCCGGGTCTCCCTCGCAGTCGAAATGAGCCACCATTAATTTGGCGTGTACGCCCGTGTCGGTACGCCCCGCCCCCACCACGGCAATCTCCTGCCGAAGACAGGTGGAGAGGGATTGCATCAACACTTCCTGCACGCTCACCCCATTGGGTTGAATCTGCCAACCGTGGTAAGCCGTCCCATCATACGCCAGGTAGACAAAGTATCTTTTCCGATTGTTTTCCGTCACTTCCTATACCTTTTATATATAGATGCCGATAGCGGTATCCCTACGCTGGGACGCACCGCTATCGGCAACCTGTAATTTATTTCGCGGGGGCAGCCTCTTCCGTTGTCGGCACCACAGCCTCCGAGTAGGTGCATTCGTCGAACACGGGAGTCTCACCGAGTGAACCTTTCACGTCGGTGGTCACCATGCCGCCCGGCACTTCAAAGGAGACACGCTGGAAAGTAATCTTCCGTGCGTCGTCGAGCGTAACCAGCGAATCGGCACTGTGTATGGCGGCATTTCTTACAAGAACATTCTGGATGTCCTGCATCTTAATCAGCTTCTCGCAGTTCGCCTCCATATTCTCTATCAGCACTCCGTCAATAGGCATCTCGGGAACACCAACGGCCCTGATGAGCTGCGGGCACTCCTCTACCACGATGTCGCGAGCCACGATGTTGCGGTAGACCGGTGTCAAGGGCGTAATCTCAAGAGCCGGATGACGCACGGCCAGCTCACCTACGTAGGTTTTGCTGCCCAGCATATCCCATACAAACGCCCCTCCGGAGAGTTTCATGCGGATGCGTTCGTAGATGAGGTTGGCACCGCCACCACCGCGGTTACGGCGTGACTTGAAGCGAAGTCCCGTTCCCGTGCCGTCGAACACGCAGTCGTGTACGTAGAGGTTCTTGATGAAGCCTGCCGTCTCGCTGCCACAGGTGATGCCTCCATGTCCTTTTTCCGCCAGACAGTAGCGCACCACGATGTTCTCAGAGGGTTTGTTCACCCGCAATCCGTCCTCGCAACGGCCCGCTTTCATGGTGAAGCAGTCATCGCCGCAGCTCAAGGTGGAATACTCTATCAGCACGTTGCGCGACGATTCGATGTCGATGCCGTCGCCACGGGGAATGCCCACCGAATGTACGGTGATGCCACGGATGATGACACCGTCACAGTAGACGGGTACCACATTCCAGAAAGGCGTGTTCTCCAAGGTGACACCCTCCACCAACACGTCCTTGCAGTTGATGGGCGAAACAAACATCGGAAGGAATACGGGCGTACCGTTCTTACCGTCATAAAGACGTTTCTCCACGGGTGTTTCCACCTTAATATACTCTTCTACCACGCCACCTTTTATCTGACGACGCTGTATTTCGCAGTCGCGTGCCGGTCCAACCAACTTTCCTTTACCGGTGAGGGCGATATGTTCCTGTCCGTTGGCGTAGATGAGCGCACCCAACGAGTAGAGCTCTATGCCTTCGTTACGCGTGAAGACCGCAGGTTGGTAGTCCTTGATGTCGCCACTGAAGTGGAGTTCAGCCCCTTCTGCCAGCTGCAGGTTCACATTGCTTTTCAGCTCGATGCGGCCTGTCTTCCATACACCGGCGGGTACCGTCACCGTGCCGCCTCCCTTGGCGTTCACTTCGTCAATGGCTTGTTGGATGGCGGCTGTAGCCAGTTCATCGGGCTTAGCTCCCTTATCGGTGATATTGATTACGAGGTCGTTGAATACAGGACGTTTGAAGTCCGGCATATCAAAGGGTGCCGTCACCGGAACGATGGTGTCCGGCATCACCAGAGCCCCCACCTGTTCGCGTGTGGGCGGTTGTTGCAACACGGTCTTCCGGAAGCCGTCGCAGGCGGTCATCAGCAAGGCACTCACGCCCAAAAGTAAAGTCAATGAATGTTTCTTTGTCATATTGTATATCAGTTTTTAGTTTCGAGGGCTCAAATTTACGGAATAATGCAGACTTACCCAAAAGAAAGGTAAAAAAACCTTGATTGTGCACGCTTTTCAGAATATTTCGTTAGCTTTGCGTCCGAATCATTTCTATTAACCTTCATTTCATACGTACTATGAACAAAACATTTCAAAGTCCACTCAGTGGAATCATCCCTCCCTTAGTAACACCCCTGAAAGGTAATGACACATTAGATATCGAGAGCCTCGAACGACTTATCGAACATCTTATCGCCGGTGGCGTGCACGGTTTGTTTATCCTCGGGACGACCGGTGAAGAGCAGAGCTTGAGTTACCCCTTGCGTCAGCAGATGATACGCGAGACTTGCCGCATCAACAACAACCGGTTGCCTGTGCTGGTCTGCATCACCGACACCTCCATCGTGGAGAGCATCAAATTGGCGCAGCTGGCCGCCGACTGTGGCGCTTCGGGCGTTGTCTCTGCACCGCCCTACTACTTCGCTACGGGACAGCCCGAACTGGCGGAGTTCTACGAGACATTGGTTCCGCAACTGCCATTGCCGGTATTCTTATACAATATGCCGTCGCACACAAAGGTGAATTTCGCCCCGGCAACGATACACCGCATCGCCGCCAACAAACAGGTGGTAGGCTTCAAGGACAGCTCCGCCAACACGGTCTACTTCCAATCGGTGATGTACGCCATGAGAGAGCGTCCCGACTTTGCCATGCTGGTAGGTCCGGAAGAAGTGACCGGCGAGTGCGTGCTGTTGGGTGCCCACGGTGGCATCAACGGTGGAGCCAACATGTTCCCCGAGCTCTACGTGAGTATGTACAATGCCGCCAAGGCGGGCAACTTAGCCGAGGTGAAACGACTGCAGCAACTCATCATGCAAATCAGCGTGAGTGTCTACACGGTGGGACAACACGGGTCGAGCTACCTGAAAGGCTTGAAGTGCGCCCTCTCTCTGTTGGGAGTCATCAACGACGATTTCGTGGCAGCTCCTTTCAACAAGTTCAACGAACCGGAGCGTGAGAAGGTACGCAAAGCCTTGGCTGCACTGCCTATCGAGAACGGCAAACTGGTTTTCTAAGTTTGCCGTGGCTCTATCATACGCCTTATAATCAATACCTAAAACAGACACCGCATGCATATCATAGACCTCATTGTCTTCCTGATTTTCACAGGGGGAATCGTGCTTTTCGGCTGTTCATTCTTCAAGAAGAAGACTTCATCGGACGACTTTACCTCTGCAGGCCGCAGCCTGCCAGGGTGGGTTGTGGGCATGTCCATCTTCGCCACCTACGTGAGCAGCATCAGTTATTTGGGCTACCCGGGCAAAGCCTTTGCCGGAGATTGGAACGCGTTTGTCTTCAGTCTCTCCATCCCCGTAGCCTCTTACTTTGCGGCCAAATATTTCGTTCCGTTCTACCGTAGCCAAGGCAGCGTGTCGGCCTACAGCTTTCTGGAGCATCGCTTCGGCACGTGGGCACGGCTCTACGCCTCAGCCTGTTACCTGCTTACGCAGATAGCGCGCATGGGCAGTATCCTGTTCCTCTTGGCACTGCCCATGAACATCCTTATGGGGTGGAACATCCAAATGGTCATCGTCTTCACCAGCATCGCCATCATCATCTATTCCATGATGGGCGGACTGAAAGGCGTTATCTGGACGGAGGCCATCCAAGGCATTATCCTCATCGGAGGCGCGTTGGTCTGCCTCTTCATTCTGCTCTTCTCCATGCCGGAAGGACCGAAGCAGGTGTTCGAAATCGCCGCGGCCGACAACAAGTTCTACTTGGGCGACCTGAGTTGCGACCTGAGTACCTCCACTTTCTGGGTATGCCTCATCTACGGCATCTTCATCAACCTGCAGAACTACGGCATCGACCAAAACTACGTGCAGCGTTACCACACCGCCAAGAATATGAAACAGGCCAAGTTCTCCGCCCTCTTCGGCGGATACTTGTTCATCCCCGTCTCGGCCGTGTTCTTCCTCATCGGCACCGCGCTCTATGCCTATTACCAAGTCTATCCGGACCAGTTGCCGGCCGAGGGCATCAAGGCGGACTACGTGTTTCCTTTCTTCATCGTTGACAAATTGCCCGTGGGTCTGACGGGACTTCTCATCGCCTCCATCTTCGCGGCAGGCATGAGCACGGTGGCCACCAGTGTCACCAGTTCGTCCACCATCATTCTGACAGACTATTATCAACGCTTCCGCAAGAACACGACAGACCGTGAGAAGCTGTACGTACTGAAGATTTCGAATCTGGTTATCGGTGTTCTGGGCATCATCATCGCCTTGGCGTTACTGAATGTAGACAGCATCCTGGATGCCTGGTGGAAGCTCTCGTCCATCTTCAGCGGCGGCATGCTGGGATTGTTCCTCCTGGGTTACATCTCGAAGAAGGCAAGGAACATCGATGCCATCATCAGTACCGTCTGTGGCGTGTTGCTCATCTGCTGGATTTCCATGACATCGTACATGAACGAGACGTTCGGGTGGAACCTCCCCGTCATTCACGAATACTTGGCTATCGTCTTCGGCACGATGCTGATATTCTTCGTCGGGTTCCTCAGCGCCAAGTTCTGCTTCAGGAAAAATGTAAGGGAAACTAAGGGGTAAGTCCGAAAACCCAGTGGGAATCTCATTACGACTTAATTTAGAGTGTCTACTGCTTCAGTTAATGTGAAGCGGTTGCACCTGCCAACGTAAGTACTT
>CAVJRQ010000044.1:0-13548 GCA_963652075.1 Acutalibacteraceae bacterium | reverse complement strand
CGCTGTAGCGGTCGTCGAAGATGAGGTGACTCCAGCCCACGCTGTGCATCTTGCCGGTAAGTTCGAGGTTGTCGTACCAGCCAAGAGATTTGGCACCGTTGATTGCGTCTACGTGTCCGCAGCAACTACAATCACAGGCATCGATGAAGGCATTGTGGTAGATATATTCATCACCCAGCTTGCCGAATCCGTGACCGCCGGCCTCGTGCTGGATGACACCACGCGTATCGAGCGGATAGCCGTAGGTACTCTGGGGGCAGAAGGCAATGGCAGCGCCACTGGACCACATCTGACAGATACCACCGTAATCAGTGGAGTTAGGCACGATGATAATCAACGTCTGGTCGAGATTATCTTTGGTAACGGTCGGGGCTTTCAGCGAGTAAGCGAATATCTCGTCATAGTCGGCCTTCAGCCCCACACCACCCGTAAAGGTTGTGTTGAACCGATTATACCGGATCGTGTTCACCGTTCCCACACCGGTCTCTGTAGAAAGAGGGAAGGCGGTGTAGACATTGAAGTAATCCCGGTAAGTAGTGTAAGGCTCGATGCCGAAGAAGTATTCCACCTCTTGCTGGATGTCCTTCAGATACTGGCCACTTGCAATATCTTTTGCTTCGTAACCATCACCGAGCAATACGATGTTGATGCCTCCGTTGTTGCCCTTGGTTGCCTTTTGGAGGGTAAGCCATTCGTCCTCATCGTATTCATAGTTACATTGTGTTATGCTGCACGCATGGGTGTAGTCCTTGTCTTTCAGACGGAACACCACCTTATCTTCTCGGTCGGCAGAACCTTTCGCCATGGCATTGATAGTGAGTGTTACCTCCGTCTTCTTGCTTCCGCTGGATGGAGAGACCTCGCACCAGTCTGGTTTGCTTGCCACTTCCCATTCGCCCTCGGCATTGATAACCAAGGTTTGCTTATGTTCCGTGTTGAGAGCGCAAGCTATGGACGGACGGCAAACAAGTTCGTGGTGAGCGGCAATGCGCTTGAAGTCGCACCAGCCTGTAGCTACCCGATATTGTTGGATGGCTGACTCGGGAACTTCAAGGGTAAAGTTGTCTTTGGCAACGCCATTGAATACGCCACTAAACGCATGGGCAGGAACCTCACCTTTACAAACGATACTATTGATACCATAGTCATTTGCAAAAGCACCTCCGTTGTCGCCCCAAGTCGCCTCATATCCAAGATTCTCAAGACTTTCCGGGAAGATAAGCCCCTCGATACTACGGCAATTGGCAAATGCTCCTGCACCGATGCTTTCAAGACCTTCAGGGAATTCCAATATACCCATTAAGCGCCAGTTGTCAGCAAAGGCATATCTGCCGATAGAAACAAGTCCCTTAGGAAGTTTGAGCTCACCCGAGAAATCACACCCACTAAATGCGCGTTCACCTACAGATGTTAAATTCTTAGGTAAATTCAATTCTCCTTTCAGTGGCACATTGTAGAATGCATATTGGTTTATGCTAGTCAATCCATCATGGAGTTGGAGTGTTCCATTGAAACCAGTGTTTTTAAATGCATATTGACTAATGGCTTTTACCCCTTGTGGAATGGTAAGACTGCCTGTTAGATTTTGGTCTCCATCAAATGCATCGTCGCCAATAAATTCGAGTTTCTCTGGCAATGTCAAAGAACCATAATAACTTGGGTTGTCAGCGAAAGCATTATGCCCTATATATTTCAAGTTGTTTGGTAAGATTAATTCGCAGTTAAAATGGCAACCGAGAAAAGCACCATTAATATCCACTGCACCACCTCCACCAATATATTCCAAGGTGGTAGGCAAAGAGAGAGAACCAGTTAGCGAATTACACCACAAGAAAGCACTCGGACCAATACGGGTTACACCTTCTGGTATGATGATAGAACCTGTTAAGTTCACGCAATTTCTAAATGCTCTCTCACCAATACCCTCCAATTTGTCAGGAAGAACGACTCGAAGCAACGATTTTTTTTCGTCAAAAGCACCAGCTGTAATAACTCCTTCTTTTTCTTCATTGTCATAGTTCTGTCCATCTGCCTTCCAAGGCATAAGTCCAAATTTACCATAAGCTATCACATCTTTCATGTTCAGCGACTGAAGATTAGTCATCTCATCTTTCATAAACTCGAAGTCCTTAGCATTAATCTGTCCCGTAATCTTCAAGTTCTTCAACTGCGTATAATCCTTGTTGGCTGCGATAATGGAATCCTTCAAAGCACCGGGAGTAGAGTTGATGATGACGTACTCCTTTGCCGTGGCATCGTGACTCACGAGGTCGTTCTCCCAAGCGGTGATACTCTCGCTAACCAAAGTCAACGTGTATTGGCCGCTGCCTTCCTGCTTGTCCACCTTGATACCGAAGTTCATCATCTTGCCTGCCACGTAGGTAAGGTCCTCGCTCTTCGTGAACTTATAGGGCATGCCGCCGATGGTGATGCTGAAAAGGGTGGTTCCGGCCGGTACGGTCTGAGGAATTACGATGGTGCGCCATTCGTCGTTCGTACGGCTCGGGATGGTCATCGTGCTCTCCACGCCACCGGCTGTCTTCACTTCACCGGTAGCCAAGTTGATGGTAGCCTTACGGGCCACATTGGCGGTCAAGACTATCTTCTCGGTTTTTGCCCATTCGCCCTCGGCAAAGCCCGAACCCTCGACCAACGTAACGCGGGCGTTGGACATGCGGTGAGCCAAAGGCAAACGGATTACACTGGTGGTAGGAGCCACATCGGCAACCATACCCCAAAGGAAGTCGCTGGCCTCATAGCCGCCCATCTCGCCATCGGCGCTCGCCTTGTTCTGGTCTCTCTGCACCTCGAACGGATATTCGCTGATGCTCTCGGGGTTGGCAAAAGGATAGTAACCATATACGTCGATATGGGTATGTTTGTCTTTCCAATAAACGTCGTAGGCTGAACTCCATTTGTAGTTTGCCTCATCGAAGGTATGGCGCACATTGTCGCCACGGTTGCCGCTCACCTTCAGCGTGCCGGGGTTGTTGCCATCGTAATCCACGATGTACACACCCATCACGTCACCGTCGCAGAAGCCGTTGTCGTTGACACGGGTTACCGACACCTGTTCGATGTCGCCGGAGAGTTGGATGCGGTTACCTTCGTTCTGGTTATCGACACCCCGAAAGGTATCGTCGTTACAACCGGTCAAGGTCATCGCCCCGACAACAGCCGTATATAATAAGGTATGTTTGAGTTTCATCATCTGTATGCTCTTTTAAATGAATAATAAAGGAAAGAGGCTTTATTCGGCTTTGCCGCCATAGTCTATGCCGTCGTCTTCCCACTTGGTGATATCCACGTTCACGCCGTTGCTGGTCTTGCTCAGGGTAACGGTAAACTTGTACTTCTTGCCTGCCGCAAAGGCATCGAAGTTGGAGGCTTTGGCAAGGTTGAAGTCACGTCCGTCCACGTTGACGGTGATGAGATTGCCTTCTTCCACAGCCTGTGGCACGACGATGGCCTTGTAGTTGTTGCCCTCTTCCTTCAAGGGCGTGATGTTCGCGTCGTCCCCTTTGGCAGTCACCGCACCGGTAGAGAGGTTGGCGGTGGCTTCGGTCTTCAGACGGTTAACCGTCACCTTTATCTGCGATGCCGCAAGCGTGGATTCGGTGAAGCCGTTGCCGGCAACGAGCGCAATGACCATCTGGCTCATCACGTGCTTGGCGTCAATCTTCACCGCGTTTTGGGTTGGAGCCACATTGGCGACCTTGCCTATCAGGAGGTCTCCCGCTTTATAGTTGGCGGCGGTACTCTGGTCCGCTTTGACACTGAACGGCATGGCCTCCACGCTGCTGACGGATGACGTGTAAGGATAATAGAGGTAGAAATCCGCCTTGGTGACATCGTCCTTCCAGTAGGTCTGCGTGGCCGGCACCCAAGTGCCGTTGTAGGTATACTTCATGTTGTCCACATGATTGCCTGTAGGTTTCAGGGCAACGGACGTACCGTCCGCATTGTTGTTGACAACGAACAAACCGATGGCATCGTTCTCCTCAAAAGCCTCGTCCGTGGCACGGGTTGTCACCGACGTGCTGATGTTGATGGGCAGTTTCTCCGTAGGTTGAGGTTGGGGTTGAGGTTCCGGATCGAGAGAGCTTCCGTTCTCACCGGAGCACGCACTCATGGCAAACAAGAGGCATGCCACGCCACACACAGTAGAAAATTTTCCTAAATAATACATAACTCAATACTTGTTTAAGGTTAACAATGTTTACTTTTGTGCGAATTACGGTAAAAGGACGCTACCCAACAAGTCCATAATGGTTCATTACACTACGCATAGAGCGACGGGAATGCCTCACCACACTGGTTTCCAAGGGAGAATCATATCTTCCGCAGTTCCGTATAAAGCCGTTGCACGGGCAAACCCATCACATTGAAATAGCTTCCCTCCAGCCGGGTGACACCGATGAAGCCAATCCACTCCTGCACCCCATAGGCTCCTGCCTTGTCCAACGGACGGTAGTTGTCCACGTAATAGTCAATCTCCTCTTGGGAGAGCGGTGCAAAGGTGACATTGGAGGTGACGGCAAAACTTCGTTGTCCCGATCGGGTGGTGAGGGTCACTCCCGTAATCACTTGGTGCGTCTTCCCGGAGAGCGCGCGCAGCATCTCCTTGGCTTGCGCCTCGTCCACCGGTTTCCCGTAGACCTTCCCCTCAAGCCAGACGATGGTGTCCGCCGTGATAATCAGTTCGTCCTCCTCCATCATAGGGACATACGCCGCGGCTTTCTCGCGCGATATATACAAAGGTATCTCCTCGCCGCTCAATGTAGCGGGATAGCCTTCGTCGATGTCCGGCAAGGTCTTCACCGTATACTCCACGCCCAATCCGCCCAACAGTTCCTTGCGGCGGGGCGAGTTGGAAGCCAGCACAATGCGGTATTTCTTCAAATTGTCAAGCATCTCTTTTCTCCTTTCTTTATTTACCAGCCGAAGGCATCTTGGTGCGACATCCATTTGCCGTGCGCCTTCAGCACCTGTTCCACTACGTCGCGCACGCAGCCTTCGCCCCCTTTGCGGTGGGAGATGTAGGTCGACGCGTCCTTTATCTCGGGAGCGGCATCGGCGGGACAACAGGGAAGTCCGCAGAGCCGCATCACTTCCAGGTCGGGGATGTCATCACCCATATAGAGCACCTCTTCGTCCGTCAGTTGATGTTTCCCAAGGAAATGGGCATACTCCTTTGTCTTCACGGCAGCCCCCATGTAGATGTCCTCAATGCCCAACCCGGCGTAACGAAGTCGCACGGCCTCCGTCTTCCCACCGGTGATGATGGCCACGTGCAGCCCCATCTTCACGGCAAGCTGCAGGGCATAACCATCCTTGATGTTGACCGTGCGCATCGGTTCTCCGCCGGTATGGAGCACAATGACCTCGGTGCTGAGCACGCCGTCCACGTCAAAGGCCAGCGCTTTTATCTTCGTCAAGTCGTAATTTATCATCGTGTATGCTTTTACTCATTTCTTTATAAATCTCCTGCCAGAGCGGATGACTCCGCAACAGCTCCACATGCTTGTCCATCACACTGTGGTCGTAGCGCACGGCAGGACCCGTCTGCGCCTCACCGGGCGACATGCCGTCGAGTACCTTGTTCACCATCTCACGAACAAGCGGATACATGCAGCGGAACGACAATCCCTGCTCACGGAGCAACCGATCACTGACGGTGAACATATGGTTTGCGAAGTTGCAGGCAAACACAGCGGAGAGATGCAGATAGCGACGCTGCTCGGACGAGGCGACCGTCACGTCGCCAGAGAGCATCACCGCCATGGACTTCACGCGTTCCAAATCCAGCTCCGAAGAGGCTTCCACAAAGACCGGGATGGAGGAGAAATCCACGTCGCGCCGTTTGCTGAAAGTCTGCATCGGGTAGATTACGCCATAGTGTGCGGCATGACCTTTCCACACGTCCATAGGCACGCTGCCAGCCGTGTGCAGGAACAGAGCCTCCGTGCGCTTACCCTCCACAATCCGCGGAATCAGTTGCAACAACGCGTCGTCCTTCAGCGAGGCGATGTAGACATCCGCGTCCGTGCGCAGGGTATTCAGGTCTGTAGTATAGTCACAGTCCAAACGACCCGCCAAGCAGGAAGCCGACGTTTCGGTACGGCTATAGAGTTGTACGATGTCGAACCCGACATGGCGCATGGCCCGCCCCAACTGAGTGGCCAAGTTCCCGGCACCCACCAACACTACCTTCATCGCCTGTATATAAGGTAAAGAATCAGTCCGGCTACCAACAACACGATGGGGAGCAGGTAGGACGACAGTTGCCCGAGCACACTCACAATCAGTCCGATATTCAGAATCATCCACAATACCAACAGGATGATGCCGACAGACTTGTCGCGCTTGAATATCAAGAAGATGATGGATGTAAAGAGAAGCATGTTATTGCGGTCGGCAAGCCAGCCGAAACCGTGTGCCGAAAGATTGATCAGACGGTCTATCAAGAATATCAGCCCCACCACCATCAAGGTAATGGCCGTAGCCAAATAGGTATCTTTGTGATTAGATGCACTCGCCATTTATTTTCCTCCTTATTTGTTATTGTCTACTGTTTTGAGTCTTGTTATATGTTGAAAACAGAGGCAAATTTAGTAAGAATATCCGCACCAAGCACTATCTTTGCATCACATTTGATTGAAGTTTATGGCAGACGACAACTATATCTCTATAAAAGGCGCGAGGGTAAACAACCTGAAAAATATCAGCGTAGACATCCCGCGCAACAAGTTGGTGGTGATAACGGGACTATCCGGTTCCGGCAAATCATCGCTCGCTTTCGACACGCTGTACGCTGAGGGACAGCGACGTTACGTGGAGAGCCTCTCTTCGTACGCCCGTCAGTTCTTGGGACGGATGAGCAAGCCGGAGTGTGATTTCATCAAAGGCATTCCACCGGCAATCGCCATCGAGCAGAAGGTAAACAGCCGCAACCCTCGATCCACCGTAGGAACGTCTACGGAGATTTATGAATACCTGCGTCTGCTCTTCGCGCGCATCGGCAAGACCTACTCGCCCGTGAGCGGTCAGTTGGTGAAGAAACATTCCGTGGAGGATGTCATCGGCTGCATGCGTTCCTATTCCAAAGGGACGAAGTTCACCGTGCTCACCCCGATTATCCCGCGCGAAGGCCGCTCCATCAAGGAACAGTTGGAGGTGGACCTGAAAGAGGGATACAACCGGTTAGAGGTAAACGGCAGCATGGTGCGCATCGAGGAGTATGACTACAAGGAGGGCGACACGGTCTACCTGTTGATTGACCGCATGGCGTGCGACGACAGCAAGGAGGCCATCAGCCGCTTGACGGACTCCGTCGAGACAGCTTTTTACGAGGGCGACGGCACGTGCATGCTCCGGTTCTATCCGGCGGAGATTCTGCACGTCTTCACCAAGAAGTTCGAGGCCGACGGCATCACGTTTGAAGAGCCTACCGAGCAGCTGTTTTCGTTCAACTCCCCCTTGGGCGCTTGTCCCCAGTGCGAGGGATTCGGCAAGGTGATAGGCATCGACGAGTCACTGGTGGTGCCCAACACAGCGTTGAGCGTCTACGACGGTGCCGTGGTATGTTGGCGCGGCGAGAAGATGAGCGAATGGAAAGAGGCTTTCATCCGCGACGCGGTGAAGGCGGACTTCCCCATCTTTGCGCCCTACTACGAACTGACGCAGGCACAGAAGGATTACCTGTGGCACGGTCCGCGTGAAAAGGTTTGCATCGATTCGTTCTTCAAGATGCTGGAGGAGAACCAGTACAAGATACAGTACCGCGTCATGCTGGCCCGCTACCGGGGGAAGACGCTCTGCCCCACCTGTCACGGATCGCGCCTGAAGAAGGAGGCCAATTACGTGAAGGTAGGCGGACGTTCCATCTCGCAGTTGGTGGACATCCCGGTCTATGAGTTCAAGCGTTTCTTCGAGACCTTGCAACTGGACGAGCATGAACAACTGATAGCCAAACGCATCCTGACGGAGATAAACAACCGGGTGCAGTTTCTGCTCGACGTAGGACTGGGTTACCTCACGCTCAACCGCCTGAGCAACACCTTGTCCGGCGGTGAGAGCCAGCGCATCAACCTGGCCACCTCTTTGGGCAGCAGTTTGGTAGGTTCGCTCTACATTCTCGACGAGCCCAGCATCGGACTGCATAGCCGCGACACGGGACGGCTCATCCGGGTGTTGCGCCAACTGCAGCAGTTAGGCAACACGGTAGTGGTGGTGGAGCACGACGAGGAGATTATCCGTGCCGCCGATTACATCATCGACATCGGCCCCGAGGCCGGACGCAACGGAGGAGAGATTGTCTACCAAGGCGACATGAACGACTTGCAGCCCGGCAGCGGCAGTTACACCGTCCGTTACCTGTTGGGCGAGGAACGCATCCCCTTCCCCACCACGCACCGGCAATGGAACAACTACATCGAGGTGAAGGGGGCGCGGCAAAACAATCTGCGCGGCATCGACGTGAAGTTCCCGCTCAACGTGATGACGGTAGTCACTGGTGTGAGCGGTTCGGGCAAGTCCACACTGGTGCGCGACATCTTCTATCGTGCCCTCAAGCGCGAATACAGCGAGGCAAGCGAGCGGCCGGGTGAGTTTATCAGCCTGGAGGGCGACATCCGCATGGTGAAGGACATTGAGTTTGTGGATCAGAACCCGATAGGCAAATCGTCACGCAGCAACCCCGTGACCTACTTGAAGGCTTACGACGAGATACGAAAGCTCTATGCCGACCAGCCTCTCTCCAAACAGATGGGATACACCGCCGGATACTTCTCTTTCAACACCGAGGGCGGTCGTTGCGAGGAGTGCAAGGGCGAGGGAACGGTCACCATAGAGATGCAATTCATGGCGGACCTTGTGCTGGAGTGCGAGTCGTGCCACGGCAAGCGGTTCAAGAGCGATACGCTGGAAGTCAAATACAAGGGACTGAGCATCTACGACGTACTGGAGATGACGGTCAACCAAGCCATCGAATTCTTCACGGAAAACAAGCAGACGAAAATCGTGAAGAAGCTGAAGCCGCTGCAGGATGTCGGCTTGGGATACATCAAGCTGGGACAGTCATCGTCCACCCTGTCGGGCGGCGAGAACCAACGCGTGAAGTTAGCCTATTTCCTCAGTATAGAAAAGATTGACCCCACCATCTTCGTATTCGACGAACCTACCACGGGACTTCATTTCCACGACATCAAGAAGTTGCTGGAAGTGTTCGACGCGCTGATATCCAAAGGCCACACGGTCATCATCATCGAGCACAACATGGATGTCATCAAGTGCGCGGACTACATCATCGACTTAGGCCCGGAGGGTGGCAGCAAGGGCGGCAACGTCGTGGTTGTCGGCACTCCCGAGGAAGTGGCGGCTTGCGCCGCGTCGTACACGGGACAATACCTGCAGGAGAAACTACAGGAAGACAAGCGGTCGGCGGAGGCGCACTAAACGGGTCAGTCCGTACCATACGAAACAGCGGGAGCGATATCCGGATATTACCGGTATCGCTCCCGCTCTATTCTGTAGGCATCCGTCCGGCAGATGCCGGACGGATGTGCCTTGTTCTTTTCCGATGCAGGATTAGCAGTACATGCTTACCAATGCCTCGTAAAGTTCCTGTTTGCCGCTAATCTGTTTCGGCTCGCCATTCTTCTTGGCGTAGTCTACCAAGTCTTCCAAAGTCAGCTTGCCCTCTTCGAACTCCTTGCCCTTGCCGCCATCGAATGAAGCGTAACGCTCAGCGAACATCTTCTTGTAGGGAGACTCCTCAAGCAATGCGGCAGCAGACTCCAAGGCACGGGCCATAGCGTCCATACCGGAGATGTGCGCAATGAAGATATCCTCCAGGTCGGTAGAGTTTCTGCGTGTCTTGGCATCGAAATTGGTACCGCCGTTCACGAAGCCACCGCCACGGATAATCTGCATCATGGCCTGTGTCAACTCAAAGTTGTCAATGGGGAACTGGTCCGTATCCCATCCGTTCTGATAGTCACCGCGGTTAGCGTCGATAGATCCGAGCATACCGTTATCAACGGCTACCGCCAACTCATGCTCAAACGTGTGACCGGCCAAGGTAGCGTGGTTCACCTCGATGTTTACCTTGAAGTCCTTATCCAAACCGTGGGCTTTCAGGAAACCGATAACCGTCTCCGTATCCACGTCATACTGATGCTTTGTCGGTTCCATGGGTTTCGGCTCAATCAGGAACGTACCCTTGAAGCCGCGTGCACGAGCGTAGTCACGAGCCAAGGTCAACATCTTTGCCAAGTGTTCCTTCTCACGTTTCTGGTCGGTATTGAGCAGGCTCATGTAGCCTTCACGTCCGCCCCAGAACACATAGCTCGTACCGCCCAGTTCGATGGTGGCGTCGATGGCGTTCTTAATCTGGACGGCAGCGCGTGCCACCACGTCGAAATCAGGGTTGGTGGCTGCGCCGTTCATGTAACGTTTGTGGTTGAATACGTTGGCCGTACCCCACAACAGCTTGATGCCCGTCTCGGCCTGTTTCTGTTTGGCGTAAGCGACAATCGTCTTCAGGTTAGCCTCATACTCTTCGATTGTGTCGGCCTCAGCGCAGAGGTCTACATCGTGGAAGCAGTAGTATTCGATACCCATCTTCTGCATAAACTCGAAACCGGCATCCATCTTGTCCTTAGCGGCCTGAACGCGGTCGGGGTTGGCGTTCCAAGGGAAAGACTTCGTGCCGCCGCCAAACTGGTCGCCGCCCTCGGCGCACAAGGTGTGCCACCAAGCCATGGCGAATTTCAGCCACTCTTTCATGGGCTTACCCATGATTACCTTTTCGGCATCGTAGTAACGGAATGCCATGGGGTTCTTACTTTCTTTACCTTCAAATTTAATTTTTCCTATACCGGGAAAATACTCTTTTGTTGCCATAATTATAACTATTAAATCGTTTAAGTGTTGTTAATGTTTCGTTTTCATTTGTCTACAGGAGCGACTTCCAACGCTCGTAAGCCTCCCGGTAACGGGCGGCATCCGCCACGCACGGCTCAACCACCTGCAGTTTCTCCAGCGAGGCGAAGGCTTCGTTGTGGTCTTTGTAGATGCCGGCACCCATACCTGCACCTTTGGCAGCGCCCACAGAACCGTCCGTGTCATAGAGTTCGATGACGGCACCCGTCACGCCAGCCAGCGTATCACGGAATATCGGACTAAGGAACATGTTGGCGTTGCCGGCATGAATCTTGTGGAGTTCCATACCCATCTGCTGCATGATTTCCATGCCGTATTTGAAAGAGAAGACAATGCCCTCTTGCGCAGCGCGTATCAGGTGGGTTCGGTTGTGTACGTTGAAGTTGATGCCGTGGATGGAACAGCCCGTCTCCTTGTTTTCCAGCACGCGCTCGGCTCCGTTGCCAAAGGGTATGACGCTCAGTCCGTTGCTGCCGATGGGAGCCTGTGCCGCCAAATCGTTCATGTCGCTATAGGAAACGCCTTCGGGCACTACGTTGCGCTTCACCCAAGAGTTCAGGATTCCCGTACCGTTGATGCAAAGCAGCACGCCCAAACGGGTCTGGTTGGCGGCATGGTTGACGTGGGCGAACGTGTTGACGCGCGACTTGGGGTCGTAGTTCACCTCCCCGTTCACGCCATAAACGACACCCGATGTTCCTGCCGTGGAGGCTATCTCACCCGGATTGAACACATTCAGCGACAAGGCGTTGTTGGGTTGGTCACCCGCACGGTAGGTAACGGGGATGCCCACTTTCAGTCCCAACTCCTCCGCCACGGCGGCGGTCACCCGTCCCTGTTCGGCGAACGTGGGTTTGATGTCGGGTATCAGGCTTCTGTCGAATCCGTAATAATCCATCAGAAAGTCGGCTACGCGATTGGCCTTAAAGTCCCAAAACATACCTTCGGAGAGACCCGACACGGTGGTGCAAATCTCGCCCGTAAGCCGCATGGCGATGTAATCGCCCGGGAGCATAATCTTGTATATCCGTTCAAAAGTCTCCGGTTCGTTCTCCTTGACCCAAGCCAACTTGGATGCGGTGAAGTTGCCGGGAGAGTTCAGCAAATGACCCAGGCAAAGTTCTTCGCCCAACGTGTCAAAAGCCTTTTGTCCGTAAGGCACCGCACGCGAGTCGCACCAGATGATGGCGGGGCGCAACACCTGTTGTTGTTTGTCCACGCAAACCAATCCGTGCATCTGGTACGAGATGCCTATCGCCGAGATTTCATCGCCTTTGGCTCCCGACTGTTGCAGAACCGCCTGCGTAGCGAGTTTCAGATTGTTCCACCACATTTGCGGGTCTTGCTCCGCCCAACCGGGCTTCACGGCTATAATCTCCGCTTCCGTTTTCGGGAAGAAAGCGGAAGCGGCACATTTGCCGGTCTCTACGTTCACCAGACTTGCCTTTACCGATGAACTGCCTATATCATAACCTAATAGATACATATATATTATTGTTTATTGTTTTAACCATTTCTCAGTTTCATCTTGTTGTATGCCACGCGGTCGAACCGGTAGTAGCGGGCTGCCCGATGGGCGACTCCCGTTTGCCGCTCTTCCAAGGGCATCACATATTCCATCTGCGCAATCCGTTTATGGAAATTGCGTATGTCCACGGCCCGGTCAAAGACCACCTGATAGAGCGTGCGCAACTGGGCTGCCGTGAATTTGCGCGGGAGCAACGAGAAGAGCGCCTCGGGATTGGACTCGGCATACTGGCGAATGTAGCGAAGTGCCTCCTCGACAATCTGCGAATGGTCAAACGCCAATTCACCAATCTCCGTCACCGGCATCCAGCAAGCCTCGTAGTCGTTGGAGAGATTCTTCAAGCTGCGGTCTATCTTCAACAAGGCGAGGTAAGCGATTGTTACAATCCGGTCTATCCGGTCGTGCAGGCGATGAAAGCGTTCGAGCCATCTTACGTCCTTGGGATTGCGGGTCCGGTCTTTCGATCCGAATGCGCGGAACTGTACCATGGGAATGCTTCTCAGTCCCGTCAACTCAGTCAGCACCCGCTTGGCGGCTTCGTCCAGATCTTCGTCCTCATAAATCAGACTGCCCGGCAGCTTCAGGTTGTTGAGGTGAGGTTGGTCCTGCGCGTCCGTCTGCTTTATCAGCAAGGCGCACAACCGCTCACCGTCAAAGCCTATCAGCACGCAATCGACCGATACATGAGGATTGATTAGTTTTTCAACGGTATCTTCCATGGCTTCTTAATCCGTACACTTCCTTGTTTTGCGTACAAAATTAGAGCATTTCCCATATACAGACAATAAAAACAGGACAAATATAGTATGTTATAAAACATTATTTCTCAGATTGATTGAATATCGTCCTACCTACAATAACCATATACAGTCTTATCGTCGCCCGTACATTATCGTCTTACCGGGTAAAAGCAGTCTGTCGGATTCCTGCTGTTACCAGGCTTCCGACGGCGAATGTTCCTCCTGTTTTCGTGGAACCACGGTTGCACCCCGAAAAACGCAAGCAGTTACATGCGTCAACGTGACTTAGTACAGATTTACTTTACACCGTTTTAACACTTTAAAAAGTAAAGAAAT
>CAVJRQ010000043.1:0-25817 GCA_963652075.1 Acutalibacteraceae bacterium | reverse complement strand
ATTGATGACATCTATCATATAGGTTTCGGTCAAGAGGCTGTTCAGAAGTCTCACCTTCTCTTCCTCTGTCTTCTGTAGAACCACTGGGGGAAGTCCGCCATACAGCAGATATTCATTCCATCCGTCCACCTTGTCGCCGCCATACACGGTCATAAACTCCGTGAAACTGAGTGGGGAGACGTGTATTTGATAGCCCCGTCCACGGAATTCGGTAATTATATCCTTCGACAAGAAGCGTGCGTTACTTCCCGTTACGTAGACATCGGCATTAGGGATGTGCAGCAATCCGTTTAGCACATCCTCAAATTCATCGAGCATCTGCACCTCGTCGAGCAGGATATAGTAGGGTTGGTCATCGACAATCTTCTCTTTTACAAACTTATAAAACTTTTCGGGATTACGAAACTCCTTGAAAGCATAGTCGTCGAACATCATTTCGATGATATGGTCGGGCATCACGCCGTCGTCTTCAAGGAAACGCTTGAAGAGACGGAACAAAAGGAACGACTTTCCGCAACGGCGCATACCGGTAATTACCTTTACCAGTCCATTCTGCCGTGCGCCCACTAACTCTTGTAGATGTTTCTCTCTATTGATAACCATAGCATACTTTTTTGCGGACTTCCGCAGTTTTCTTTCGCAAAGTTAACAAATCTTCCCATCCTACGAAAGATTTTTGCGGATTTCCGCAGTTTTCTTTCGCAGAATCAACGGCTGTAGCTTTGCGCTGCCGGGTGTGGCGCTCAACATGTATGAGCTTTGCAATCTACCTTACGGGCGGCAACGGGAGCGGCTTCTGGAGAGACCCCGACGGCATTGGCCGTTTCACCGAGAAGGCCGCGCAATATCGTACGGACAAGCACCACGGCATAGCGCCTTGGCTGGTACTAAGAAAGAGATAAGCGACGGCTTACAGGCTCCGGCTCCTCGCCTCGAAGTAGAAGAAGACGGCCATGGCAATCATGATGACCCCGAGCAGCCCGTAGAAGAGGCGCGACCGTCCGCGGCCGGCATTGTGGACAATAAACCGGGCGTTTTGGGCGGTGAAGAACCAATTCCAGTTGAAGAGACTGGCCAACAGGGCGACGATGCCCGCCAAGGCGAACAGAGCCTGTACGAAATAGTGCGCTTTCATGGCCTTTACATCTTCAGCAGCCGTGAACCGTCGGGCTGTTCCTCGATGGTGACGCGGACCGTATCCTCGGGCAAGAGTTCTTCCACCAACTCGGGCCACTCGATAAGACAGAGGGCTCCGCTGTAGAAATAGTCCTCATAGCCCATGTCGTAGACCTCCTCAAGACGCTTGACGCGGTAGAAGTCGAAATGGTAAATCAGTTCGCCGCTGTCGGAACGATACTCGTTGACGATGGCGAAGGTGGGCGAAGTGACGGTATCGTCGGTGACACCGAGTACTTCGCAGAGAGCCTTGACGAAGGTGGTCTTGCCGGCCCCCATGCCGCCGTAGAAGGCGAAGACGGTGTGGTCGCCCATGGCGCGCGCGAAGGTACGGGCGGCCTGGTCGATGGTGGAGAGTGAATCAATCTTTATTTCCATAATGACGCAAAGTTTTTAGGTATGAACGAACTTTCCGCATACCGTCTTTCCCAGCTTGCAGAGGGCGTAGATGAGTATGGAGAAGAATATGATGGACGCGCCCGAAGGCACGTTGTAGACGTAGGAGAGCCACAGTCCGCCCAGGCAGCTGGCGTAGCCGATGAAAACGGAGAGGAGGATGATGAGCCGGTAGCGGCAGGTGAAGAGGTTGGCGGTCATCTGCGGAACGGTGAGTAGGGAGATGACGAGCACGATGCCGACCATGCGCAGGCAAGCCACGATGGTGAGGGCGATGAACATCATCAGCGCGTACTCCAGCGTCCGCACGGGCAACCGTTGCGAACGGGCGAACTCACGGTCGAACGAGACGTAGATGATGGGGTTGAGGAAGAGGGCAAAGAACGCCAGCACCACGACAGTCAGCACGGCGAGAGTCCAAAGGTCGGTCCGCGTAATGGTGAGGATGTTGCCGAAAAGGTAGCTGGATAGGTCGGGGACGAACCCCGGCGAGAGGAAGCTGAAGATGATACCCACAGCCATGCCAAAGGTCCAGAAGACGGCGATGGCGGAATCCTCGCGCATGTCGCGCCGCTTGCTGAGCCACTCCACCCCGAAGGCGGAGAGGACGGAGAAGAGAGCCGCCGTGAGGATGGGCGGCAGTCCGAAGAAGACACCCAGTCCGATGCCGCCAAAGGAGGCGTGAGTGATGCCTCCACTGATGAACACCAGTCGGCGGGTGACGATGTAAGTACCTATCAGTCCGCACACGACACTTGCCAACAGGCTTCCGATGAGGGCGTTTTGAAAGAATGTGTATTGCAGTATATCCACGTTTATAGTTTCTTCTTGGTTTAATGTTTCCGTTCCGTTCAAGCTCCTGTTCCACCGCCGGAGCGGCGGTCGCCGACGATGAGGATGACTTCGTCCTTGAGGGCGTCGGGCAGGGCGACACCACGGAGCTGCAGACTTCTCACCCAGCCCGCCACTTCGGTGTCGCGCATCGTGTAGAGCACGTCACGAAACCGCTCGGTCTGCTCAGCGGTGTAGGCATCGGAGGCCGTGCCGCGGTAAGCGTCCAGTTCCTCGTCGTCGTAATACTCTATCTGTTTGCTGACTGCCGCCAAGAGGCTCTCTTTCTCGCACACCTCGTGTTGGCCACAGCACTCCATGTCGACGGGGTTGACAGGCAGCGCACTCTCCACCGCCTCTCCCCTCTCCCGCTTCCTGCGGTCGGAGCGGTTCTTGAGGAGACCGGTAAGCATCGCCACTAAGGTCAACACCAACAGACTAACAATCAGTATCCACATGGGTCTCTCGTTCACAAGTTTCTTATCGGCTGTCCGCTCCGCCAACCAAGCGAGCGACTTCTTCCGTCAATCTCCGCCAAGGCGGGTGACCCTGGCCTAACTTCCAGCGTTCTCATAGGTTCTCACCCTCCCCGGTCGCTTCTTTATCGGAAGTCTCAGTGACCGTGAACCCGGCCGCCTGCAGATGAGTCCAATAGGCGAGGTAGGACTTGGAGACGACCTGTGGGTTGTTGACGCGCAGCGTCGGCATCACGAGCGAGGCCGGAGCAAAGGCCATGGCCATACGGTGGTCTTCGTAGGTGTCTATGGCAGGGTCGGACTGCGGTTGGCAGCGTTCGCCGTCCCAATAGAGTATGGAGTCGTCGGCTTCGCTGATAAGGTAGCCCAGCTTCCTCATCTCGCGGCGAAGGGCGGCAATGCGGTCGGTCTCCTTGATTTTGAGGCTCTGCAGTCCAGTGAAGCGGAAAGGCACTCCCATCAAGGCACACGTGACGACAAACGTCTGCGCCAAGTCGGGCTGGTCCACGAAATCATAGTCGAAGCGTGACAGACTGCACGGACGTTTGGTCAGCGTCACGCCTCCTTCATCAAAAGCTGTCTGCACACCGAGTTTCTCGAAGAGGCTCGCCACCACGGCATCGCCTTGATAGCTATGGGCGAAGAGCCCCTTCAGGCAGACCTCCGCCTCGGGCGCAAGAGCCACCATTTGATACCAATAGGAGGCGGCACTCCAGTCGCTCTCCACGTAGTACGGTGTGGGGCGGTATGTGCCGTGTGGCACTCGTATCGTGTGTGCGTCTGTCCAATCAGCCTCAGCACCAAAATCATGCATCAGCCGGAGGGTAAGGTCGATATAAGGCCGTGAGACGACCTCTCCCTGAAGGTGAAGCGTCAGCCCGGCTTGCAGCGTGGGGGCAATCATCAGCAGTGCGGAAATGTACTGCGAACTGACATCGCCCTGCAGCGTAATCTCGTCGCCAAAAGGGATACCATCGGTAGCCGTTCCGTCGACTTCCGCTCTGTTTTCATGCGCTCCGCTTCCGAGCGTTCTTCCCGTGATGCGGAGTGGAGGGAATCCCTCTTGTTCGGTATAATGAATGTCAGCCCCCAAAGTGCGCAACGCATCCACGAGGATGCGGATAGGGCGCTGGCGCATACGCTGCGTTCCGGTGATGACCACCGTTCCGGGCGTAATGGAGCGGTAGGCGGTGAGGAAGCGCATGGCAGTCCCTGCGGCCTTGATGTCGAGGGTCGGAATCGCTGCATCGCCCGCAAGGTTCGCCCGGTCAGATGAGGCAACCGCCGAGTCTGCCTCGGTGAGTGCAGCCAACATGACCTGTGTATCATCGCAGTCGGAGAGGTTTTGCGGCAGTGCGCCGTTGCCGCTCAAGGCGTTGAGCAGGAGCGCCCGGTTGCTGATGCTCTTCGAAGCGGGTAAGTCCACCTGACAACATATAGCTTTTGGAGCTGATAGTGTAATCTGCATTTTCAGTCGTTCTCTTGAAATAAACGTTGCAAAGCTACATAAAAAATGGGAATGTTCACCATAATCCGGGTAATCTGTTCTCTTTTGCGCACCGCTACCCTTGCGGCATCCGCCGTTCAGCAACATGATTCCTCTCCTCATTAACAGTGAGTTTGAAAATAATGCGAAAAAACGTCCTCTAAAATTTGGATGGTTTCACAAGAAGTTCTACTTTTGCATCCGCAATTCGGGGTGTAGCTCAGCCCGGTTAGAGTACTCGTCTGGGGGGCGAGTGGTCGCTGGTTCGAATCCAGTCACCCCGACTGGTGATTACGAAGGAGTTAAGTCGTTGACTTAACTCCTTTTCTTTTACATTAGCTTCTTTCCGCTGACCCCAGGTGTTCGGAATGCCACCGGAAGATACGGTGATGCATGGTAGCAGACAGGTCATTGGGGATGTCCTGCCCGAGAGAGTTACCGGAAGGCTTCCTAAAAAATACAAAAACGAGGCGAAATAAAGGCGAACAAAAACGGATTATAATGTAATTATAGCGTATCTTTGCCAACTAAAACGCAAGAAAGCCTAACTTCAATAAAAAAACAGTTGACTAAGAAAGAATGATGAATCAAACAGAAACTTTAGTAGAAAAGATAAAAGAAGGAATCCAAGAGAAGAAGGGGAAACGCATCGTGGTGGTCAACCTGACCAACATCGACGATGCCGTCTGCAAATATTTCGTCATCTGCCAGGGTAACTCGCCCAGCCAGGTGCTCGCCATCACCGACTCCGTCAAGGAGCACGTCCGTGAGGAGACACACGAGAAGCCACAGGCAGTGGTCGGACAGAACAACGCGCAATGGGTGGCGATGGACTATGCCGACGTGATGGTGCACGTATTCCTGCCGGACATCCGCGGGTTCTACGACTTGGAACACTTGTGGGCCGACGCGCAACTAACGGAAATCCCTGACATTGACTAAACTATTATGGAACAAGGAAACGATCAGAAATCGAAAATCAATATGCCAAAATTCAATCTCAATTGGCTATACGCCCTCATCATCATCGGGCTTCTCTCCGTCTTCTTCCTCAACGGCGACAACGTCGCTCTGAAGAAGATAGACTTCACGGAATTCAAAGGCTACGTGACCAAAGGTTACGTCAGCAAAGTGATTGCTTACAACGACAATTCGGTGGATGTGTTCATCAAGCCGGAGTTCGTCCGCGAGGTGTTCAAGCAGAACGCCGAAAAAGCGCTGCGCAACCCGATGGTGACAATGAAGATTGGCTCCGTCACGACACTGGACAACTACCTCGACGAGTGCGAGAAGTCGGAAAACAACCCTCGGATAACGCGCGACTACGGTGAGAAGAAGGACTACATGACAGCCCTCTTCTGGAACATGCTGCCTTTCATTCTGATTATCTTCTTCTGGGTGTTCATGATGCGACGCATGAGCAACGGTGCCGCCGGAGGCGGAGGCGTGTTCAGCGTGGGACGCTCCAAAGCGCAGATAGTGGAGAAGAATACCGCTAACCGCGTGACGTTCAAGGACGTGGCCGGACAAGCCGAAGCCAAGCAAGAGGTACAGGAGATTGTGGAGTTTCTGAAGAACCCCGGCAAATACACCGAACTGGGAGGAAAAATCCCCAAAGGTGCACTGTTGGTTGGTCCTCCGGGAACAGGTAAGACCCTGTTGGCCAAGGCTGTGGCAGGTGAAGCGGACGTACCGTTCTTCTCGCTCTCCGGTTCGGACTTCGTGGAGATGTTCGTGGGCGTGGGAGCCTCGCGGGTACGCGACCTGTTCCGCCAAGCCAAGGAGAAATCACCTTGCATCATCTTCATCGACGAGATAGACGCCATCGGACGCGCCCGTAGCAAGAACCCCTCAATGGGAGGCAACGACGAGCGCGAGAGCACGCTGAACCAGTTGCTCACGGAGATGGACGGATTCGGTACAAATAGTGGAGTCATCATTCTGGCAGCCACCAACCGTGCCGATATTCTGGACAAAGCATTGCTGCGTGCCGGACGTTTCGACCGGCAAATACACGTAGACCTGCCCGACTTGAACGAGCGTAAAGAGGTGTTCAGCGTCCACTTGCGCCCCATCAAGATTGACAATACGGTGGACGTGGACTTGTTGGCACGCCAGACCCCGGGATTCTCGGGAGCGGACATCGCCAACGTCTGCAACGAGGCTGCCCTGATAGCCGCCCGCCACAACAAGGAGTTCGTGGGCAGGCAGGACTTTCTGGATGCCGTAGACCGCATCGTGGGCGGATTGGAAAAGAAGACGAAGGTAATGACGCAGGACGAGAAACACACCATTGCCCTGCACGAGGCGGGACACGCCACCCTGTCGTGGTTTCTGGAGCACGCCAATCCGTTGATAAAAGTCACCATCGTGCCGCGTGGACGCGCCTTGGGAGCAGCTTGGTACTTGCCCGAAGAGCGGCAAATCACAACCAAGGAGCAGATGCTCGACGAGATGTGCGCCACCTTGGGCGGACGTGCCGCCGAGGAGTTGTTCGTAGGCAAGATTTCCACCGGAGCGATGAACGACCTGGAACGCGTCACCAAACAGTCGTACGGCATGATTGCCTACGCCGGTATGAGCGACAAATTGCCCAACCTCTGCTACTACAACACGCAAGAGAACTACTTCACGAAACCTTATAGCGAAAGCACCGCCAAGCTGATAGACGAGGAGGTGAAACGCATGATTCAGGAGCAGTACAACCGCGCCAAAGCCATCCTGAAAGAGCATCAGGAAGGACACAACCGGTTGGCGCAACTGCTGATGGACCGCGAAGTAATCTTTGCGGAAGACGTGGAAGAGATTTTCGGCAAACGCCCTTGGGCTTCACGCTCAGAAGAAATCTTGGCAAACGATGCGACAACTAAGAAGACTTCGGCTGAGGCAACTTCCGAAGTGAAGCCAACCAGCGAGAAGGCCGAAGATCCGGGAGTGAAAGCAGAGAAACCAGACATGAAAACCGTTGAGAAGACGGTCAATGAAACGATTGACAAGTTCGCCTCCCAAATAGTCGCTGCCGCACAGATTGTCCAAAAGAAGGCTTCGTCGAAGAAGTCGAAGGAAACAAAAGTCAATGAGGCGAAAGCGGAAGAAGTGAAGCCCGATGAAGTGAAGTTGGAGGAAGCGAAGCCAACCGAAGTTCCTGAGATAAAAGCTCCCGAGACGAACGAAGCCAACCTTACGAAAGGCACCACGGAAACAAAGGCTGAGGCAGCTCCCGAAGTAAAGCCGACCGAAGTTCCTGAAGCGAAAGCTCCCGAGACAAACGAAGCCAACCTTACGGAAAAGACCACGGAAACAAAGGCTGAGGCAGCTCCCGAAGTGAAGTCAACTGAAGTTCCTGAAGTAAAAGCTCCCGAAACGAACGAAGCTAACCTTACGGAAGGCACCACGGAAACAAAGGCTGAGGCCGCTCCCGAAGTAAAGCCGACCGAAGTTCCTGAAGCGAAAGCTCCCGAGAAGCCTGTCCAAAGGGCGACTCAGAAATCTTTCGACTGGGATTCTCCCGAAACGGATGCCGCTGAAGAAAAGGCGGCCGCCGAGAAGGCGACCAACGAGAAGATTGCCGATGGTGAGGCGACGAAAGTGAACGAATAACAACGACTGACAATACTATGACGAATCTGATACAAAGAAGCATCACCGGCATACTGTTCGTGGCAGTCATCGTATGTTGCACGGTTCTCAGCCCCATCGCTTTCGGGACTCTGTTCGCCGTCATCACGGCTCTGACCATCCGGGAGTTCTGCAAGTTGGTAAACAAGGACGACCAAATCAACGTAAGTCCGCTCATCGCCATGACGGCGGGAGCCTACCTCTTCTTTGCCTTCATGGGTTACAGTCTGAGGTTGTTCGGACTGTCGGTGTTCGTGCCTTATATTATCGTCGTAATGTACGCCTTCATCCGCGAGCTCTACCTGAAGCAGAGCAAGCCGCTGAACGACTGGGCCTACACGATGATGAGCCAGCTCTACATCGCCCTGCCCTTCTCGCTACTCAACGTGCTGGCATATAGCAACGCGACACCGGGAGGAATGGTGGTGGAATACAATCCCGCTTTCCCTTTGGCGGTATTCGTCTTTATTTGGATAAACGACACGGGTGCCTACTGTGTGGGCAGTCTGCTGGGCAAACACCGGCTGTTCGAGCGGATTTCCCCAAAGAAGTCATGGGAAGGCTCCGTGGGAGGAGGCGTCTTTGCCCTCATCGCCGCTTGCGTGATGGCGCAATTCAATCCATTCGCACCTCTTTGGGTTTGGTTGGGTTTCGCCCTGACGGTAGTCTTCTTCGGCACTTGGGGCGACCTGATTGAGTCACTCATGAAACGCCAGTTGGGCATCAAGGATTCGGGCAGTATCCTACCCGGTCACGGAGGTTGGCTCGACCGCTTCGACAGTGCCCTCATGGCCATCCCCGCCTCCGTGGTTTACCTCTATTTAGTGGGAATCATCTAAAAAGAAATCGTCCGCGTCACTGAGCACGTTGAACTTCTTGCGGAAGGCAAGGAGCGATTCCATATCAACGGTGCACGAAGCGGACTTTTCTCCATCGTCCAGGAGCAGGCGGCCATTTCCGTAGGCATCAATCACGGCACTGTGCCCGTTGTAGGGACACAACGGATCGCTGCCCACACGGTTCACGCCAATGACGTAACACTGGTTTTCGATGGCACGGGCACGCAAGAGTGTCTCCCAAACCCTCCCGCGCGACGTAGGCCAGTTGGCGACGTAGATTATAGCGTCGTAGTCCCCACGGCTGCGTCCCCACACGGGAAAACGCAAGTCATAGCAAACCATCAGCAAGATGCGGAAATCCTTGTAACGGACAATCACACGACGATTGCCGGTCGCGTAGTTCGCGGATTCGCCACTATAAGTAAAGGTATGGTGTTTGTCGTAATGCGTCGCCACGCCATCGGGCTGCACAAAGTAGCATCGGTTGTAATACTTGCCCCCTTCGCTTACCGCCACACTACCGACAATGGCGCAGCGGCGCAGGGTGGCCTGACGCTTCATCCAAGCGAGCGTAGGTCCGTCGGTCGGCCCGGCAACTTCCGCCACAGTGCTCGGGGTCATGCAGAACCCGGTAGAAAACATCTCGGGCAACACGAAAAGGTCGGTCTCGCCAGCCTCCTCCATCAGCCGTTCCGCCGTGGCACGGTTGCGCTCGGCATCGCACCACTGAATGTCTGTTTGTAACAAAGTAACTTTCATCAGCTATTTCGGGTTTATCGTTGTTTCTTCAGCATCTCCACCATTTGGCTTGCCGCACGTTGCGAGGCTCCGGCTTCGCCCAAGAGGTCTATGACACGTTCATACGCCTGCAGCATCTGTCGGCGCTCCGGCTTGTCACCGAGCAACACGCCCAGTTCGCAACGCATGTTTTCCACCGTCATGGTGTCCGCCACCAATTCCTTCACCACCTCTTTGCCGGCAATGAGGTTAACCAACGAGATAAATCTCACTTTCAGAATGTGACCTCTCAGAAAGGAAATCAGCTTTCCTACCGGTGTATGGTAGCAGACCACCTGCGGCACACGGAAGAGCGCCGTCTCCAGCGTGGCCGTGCCGGATGTCACCAATGCCGCATGGGCATGGCAAAGCAACGGATAGGTTTGTCCGCTGACGCGCTTCACGTCCGTTCCCCACAGAAAGCGTTCATAGTAGGCATCATCGATGCCGGGAGCCCCGGCCAACACAAGCTGGTAGCCGTCGAACACGGAAGCGGCCTTAATCATGTCCGGCAAGTTGTCCTTGATTTCCTGCTTGCGACTGCCCGCCAACAGGGCGATGATGGGTTTGTCCGTCAACCCGTTCTCACGGACGAAACTCTGAAAGTCTTGCCGATACGAGGAGAAGAACCCGCTCACCGCATCCACGCAGGGATTGCCCACGTAATGGATGGGATAGTGGTGCTTTTGGTAAAACTCCACCTCGAAAGGGAGAATGGAGAAGAGTTGGTCCACGTCGCGACGGATGTTCTTGATGCGGTACTCCTTCCAAGCCCAAATCTTGGGCGAGATGTAATAGAAGACAGGAATCCGCGTGTGGGCCTTGACGAACCGTGCGATGGAGAGGTTGAAACCCGGATAGTCCACCAGGATGAGCACGTCGGGATGCCACGCCACGACATCGTGCTTGCACTGCTTCATGTTGGCGAAGATGGTGCGCAGATGGAGCAACACGGGGACGAATCCCATGTAGGCCAACTCGCGGTAGTGTTTCACACGGGTGCCGCCCACTTGCGCCATCAAGTCGCCACCGAAGAAACGGAATTCAGCCTCAGCGTCTTCCGCCTTTATCGCCCGCATCAGGTTGGAGGCATGCAAGTCGCCCGATGCCTCCCCCACAATCAGATAGTATCTCATTCGTTACAAAGTCTTATGCTATGTCAGTTACAGTACCAAGTCCCAGCTTTTCATCTCTTCCAGCATCCGGTAGGCCGTCTCGTCAATCTGTATCGGAGCGACGGCCACGTAGCCGTTGTCCAACGCCCAGCAGTCGCAGTCTTCCGCCTCGTCGAGGTTTTTGAACTCGCCCGTAAGCCAAAAGTAATCGCCACCGTGTGGCTTCTGCCGTTTCTCCCACTCGTTGATCCAATAGCCCTTGGTCTGCCGGCAAACACGCACTCCTTTATAAATAGGTATGTTGGGGAAGTTCACGTTGAGACAAACGCCGGTTGGCAGTCCGTGGGTGAGCACCTGCTCGGTGATGCGCTGCACATAGGGTGTCAAGGGAGCGAAGTCCGCATCGGCGGCATGGTTGCAGAGCGAAAAACCGACGGAAGGCACGCCTCGGATGCAACCCTCCTTCACCACGCCCATCGTACCGGAGTAGTGCACACTGACGGCGGAGTTGTCGCCGTGGTTGATGCCTCCGATAATCAGGTCGGGCTTACGGGTCAACACCTCGTCCGCCGCCAGCTTGACGCAGTCCGTGGGCGTTCCCGTGCATTGATAGATTTCAAGTCCCTCTTCCTGACGGACGGCACTGTAGAGCACAGGCAGCGCACTGGTTATGGAGCAACTTGCTCCCGATCGGGGAGCGTCCGGTGCCATCACCACGATGTCACCAAAGGGGCGCACCATCTTCACGAGTTCGTTGATGCCCTTGGCTCCCACTCCGTCGTCATTGGAAATCAGTATAAGCGGTCGTTTCATATTCTTCCTTGTAAAGTCTCATTGTTTATTTCGCACAAAAGTACAAAGAAGTCGGGAAATCTCCGCACGTTGGACACCAAAGAAAACTGCGCGGGTAATGGGAATAAATCTTAATCTTGTGCAAGTGGAACTAAAAAAGCGTTCCTAATTGAATAGAATTGTCTATATTTGCATCTCTTAGGACTCAAGTAACCTATATAGAAGAGAAGATACATGGGAAAAATTATAGCTTTAGCCAACCAGAAAGGCGGCGTGGGAAAGACCACAACGACTATTAACCTTGCGGCCTCGCTGGCTACATTAGAGAAGAAAGTATTGGTCATTGACGCTGACCCACAGTCCAATGCCTCGTCGGGACTGGGTGTCAACCTAAAGGATATTGACGTGTCCATCTACGACTGTCTGGTCAGTGGAGCGGACATCAGAGAGGCCATCTTCACCACCGACATCGAGGGACTGGACATCGTTCCTTCACACATCGATCTGGTGGGCGCGGAAATTGAAATGATTCAAATGGACAACCGCGAGAAGGTGATGAAGAAAGCGCTGGATCCGATGCGTGACGACTACGACTACATCCTCATCGACTGTTCACCGTCTCTGGGACTGATTACGGTAAACTCACTGACAGCAGCCGACTCGGTCATCATCCCTGTGCAGTGCGAATATTTTGCGCTGGAAGGTATCAGCAAGTTGCTCAACACCATCAAGATAATCAAGTCGAAGCTGAACCCGTCGCTGGACATCGAGGGTTTCCTGCTGACCATGTTCGATGCCCGCCTGCGCTCTGCCAACCAAGTGTACGAAGAAGTAAAGAGCCACTTCCAGGAGTTGGTGTTCGACACGGTCATCCAACGCAACGTGAAGCTTAGTGAGGCTCCGAGCCACGGTATACCCGTCATCCTCTACGACGCGGAGTCGAAGGGCTCGGTCAACTACCTTTCGCTGGCAAAAGAAATCATCAAACGAAACAAGAAATAAGCTATGGCTAAAAAGAAATATTCCGCTTTGGGCAGAGGCCTCGACGCTTTGATGTCCATGGACGACATACAGACCGAGGGTTCTTCCTCCATCAACGAGATAGAGCTCGACAAGATTTCGGTCAACCCCAACCAACCGCGTAGGGAGTTCGACCCGGAAGCCTTGCGCGAACTCTCGGAATCCATCGCTGAAATAGGTATCATCCAGCCCATCACGCTGCGCAAGATGAGCGACGACTCGTACCAGATTATTGCCGGAGAGCGTCGTTTCAGAGCCTCACAGATGGCCGGACTGAAGTCTATCCCGGCCTACATCCGCACGGCGGATGACGAGAACGTGATGGAAATGGCTCTTATCGAGAACATCCAACGCGAAGACCTGAACTCGCTGGAAATAGCCCTCGCCTACCAGCACCTCATCGAACAGTACGAACTGACACAGGAACGGCTGAGCGAGCGTGTGGGCAAGAAGCGGACGACCATCGCCAACTACCTGCGTCTGCTGAAACTGCCCGCCCCCATTCAGATGGCGCTGCAGAACAAGGAGATTGACATGGGACACGCCCGCGCCCTACTGACGCTGGACAATCCGCAGACACAGATAAAAATCTTCGAGGAAATCATGAAACACGGCTACTCCGTGCGGAAGGTGGAAGAGATGGTGAAAGACCTAAGTCAAGGCGAAGCGGTGGTGAGCGGCAACAAGAAGATAGCCTCCAGGGAGAAGAAACTCTCCGAAGAGTATAACCTGCTGAAGACCCATCTGTCCGACTTTTTCAAAACGAAAGTGCAACTCACCTGCACGGCGAAAGGAAAAGGGAAAATCAGCATCCCCTTCAACAACGAAGAGGATTTGGAACGTATCATGGAGATACTGGACAAGATAAAACAAAACTAACCCGAACAACGTCTTGAAACACTTTATACAGACATACCGTTACCTGGTTTTGTTGCTCATCTGCCTCCTGCAAGCCGGCGGCGCGCTGATGGCACAGGACGTGAAGAGTGACACCACCGCCGTGCCCAACGCGCTGAAACGACGAATGGGCATTGTGTCACCTGCGCAGAGAGACAGTCTGACAATGGAGGAACAGAAACGGATGAAACTATTGGAAGCACCGGTGGACACGGCAAGTCTGATGGCCCGGAGCGACTCCCTGCAAAGCACACCCGTCAAGGAGAAGAAGCAGTGGATTCCCGACCCGAAGAAAGCCACATGGCTGGCATTGGTCATCCCCGGAGGCGGACAGATTTACAACCGGAAGTACTGGAAACTGCCCATCGTCTACGGCGGTTTCGTGGCGTGCGCCTATGCGCTGTCGTGGAACAACCAGATGTACTCCGACTACTCGCAGGCTTACCTGGACATCATGGACGATGACCCGACCACGAACAGTTTCATGGACTTCCTGCCGCCCAACTACAACATCACGGGCAACGAGTCGCGCTTCCAGACCATTTTCAAGAACAAGAAGGACTTCTACCGCCGCTACCGCGACTTGAGCATCTTCTGTTTCATCGGTGTGTACGTGCTGTCGGTGATAGACGCTTACGTGGATGCGGAACTCTCCAACTTCGACATTTCCAAAGACCTGGGACTTCGAGTGGAGCCCACCATCATAGAGAACAGAACCAACAGAAAAGGTTCCGTAGGTTTACAATGTAGTATAAGATTTTAGCATAGCATGAAAACATTTCTAACCACATCAATTATTCTATTCCTGTCATTGCAGGCTTCGGCGCAGGGCAGTGTCGTGTTGCACACCGAAAAGGACGGTCAGGACGAGGAGGTCGTGTTGCCCGAAAACATGACGCTGGGAATAGACACCCTGCTGCAGGATTGGCGCGTGAAGAATTTCCTTGCACCCATGAACGACTGCGAGCAGAGCAGTGTAAATCCCGTCTATCCCGACTCCGTGTATATCGCCCGTCTGTCGCGCATCCCCAGCGTGATAGAGATGCCCTACAACGATATTGTGCGCCAGTGCATCGACCTGTATAGCGGACGCTTGCGCAACGTCGTTTCCGTCATGTTGGGAGCAGGCAACTTCTACATCCCCCTCTTCGAGGAGGCGTTAGACGCTTACGGTCTTCCGCACGAACTGAAATACTTGCCCGTCATTGAGTCGGCACTGAAACCCGAAGCCACTTCGCGCGCGGGTGCTTCCGGCCTGTGGCAGTTCATGCTGAAAACCGGCAAACTCTACGGACTGGAGGCGAACAGTCTGGTAGACGAGCGTCGTGACCCGATAAAGGCTACCTATGCCGCAGCGCGCTACCTGAGTGACCTATACAACATCTTCAAGGACTGGAACCTGGTGATTGCCGCCTACAACTGCGGACCGGGCAACATCAACAAGGCCATTCACCGCGCGGGTGGAAGCACGGACTACTGGGAGATTTACAATTACCTGCCGCGCGAAACCCGTGGCTACGTGCCGGCCTTCATCGCCGCCAACTACATCATGAATTATTATTGCGACCACAACATCTGCCCGATGGACGCCACCTTGCCGGTGGACACGGACACGCTGCACATCAACCGCGACCTGCACTTCCAACAGATAGCGGACATCTGCCGCATTCCGTTGGAGGAAATACGTGCCCTCAACCCGCAATACAAGAGAGACATCGTGCCGGGTCACAGCATGGCTGGCAGCATCCTACGGTTGCCCCAGACCGAAATCAACGCGTTCATCGATGCCGGTGATTCCATCTACAACCACCGGGCGAACGAACTGCTGAACAAACGCACGCTTGTGGCAGTAAAGAGTAGCAGCAAGGCGGTAAGCCAGAAAAGCTCCGACACGAAAAGCACATCAAGCAGAAGCGCGACTTATCATAAGGTAAAGAGAGGAGACACGCTTTCGACTATCGCGGCAAAATACGGCGTGAGCGTGAAACAACTGCAACGACTCAACGGGATGAAAGACACCCGCATCACCGCAGGAAAATCTATCCGTGTGAAATAATATAAAATGGAGGAGAGGTCTATGGATGACATGCAACTAAAAGAGATGCAAGACGAAGAGATGATAAACAACGCCTTTCAGGAGTTGCTCAGCTGCTACTTGGCGACCAAGCACCGCAAGAAAGTTGAAATCATCACCAAGGCATTCAATTTTGCCAAGCAAGCGCACAAGGGGGTGAAGCGACGCTCAGGCGAACCCTACATCATGCATCCTATCGCCGTTGCCCGCATTGTCTGCGTGGAAATCGGACTGGGCTCCACCTCCATCTGCTCCGCCCTGCTCCACGACGTGGTGGAGGACACCGACTACACGGTGGAGGACATCAAGAACATCTTCGGTCCCAAGATTGCGCAAATCGTTGACGGACTGACAAAGATATCGGGAGGAATCTTCGGTGACCGTGCCTCGGCTCAGGCGGAGAACTTCAAGAAGTTGCTGCTCACCATGTCCGATGACATCCGCGTCATCCTCATCAAGATTGCCGACCGCCTGCATAACATGCGTACACTCGGTTCCATGCTTCCCAACAAGCAGTACAAGATTGCGGGCGAAACGCTCTACATCTACGCACCGTTGGCGAACCGCTTGGGACTGAACAAGATAAAGACTGAGCTCGAAGACCTGAGCTTCCGCTACGAGCACCCCGAAGAGTATGCCGAGATAGAAAAGAAGCTCCTCGCCACCGAGCAGGAGCGCGATACGCTGTTCAAGGAATTTACCGACCCTATCCGCACGGAGCTCGACAAGATGGGGTTGGAGTACGAAATCAAGGCACGGGTCAAATCGCCCTACTCCATTTGGAGCAAGATGCAAAACAAGCACATACCTTTCGAAGACATTTACGACATCCTGGCCGTACGCATCATCTTCAAGCCGAAAGACATGGAGCAGGAACTCAACGAATGCTTCAACATCTACGTCACCATCTCGAAAATCTACAAGCCGCACCCCGACCGTCTGCGCGACTGGGTGAGCCACCCTAAAGCCAATGGCTATCAAGCCCTTCATGTCACACTGATGAGCAACCGCGGACAGTGGATTGAGGTACAGATCCGCAGCCAGCGCATGGACGACGTGGCTGAGCAGGGATTTGCCGCGCACTGGAAATACAAGGAGGGCGGCGGCAGTGAAGACGAGGGGGAATTGGAGAAATGGCTTCACACCATCAAGGAGATTCTGGACGACCCGCAGCCGGATGCCATGGACCTGCTGGACACCATCAAGCTGAACCTCTTCGCCTCAGAGATTTTCGTCTTCACGCCTAAGGGTGACATCAAGACCATGCCGCAGAACTCCACGGCTCTGGACTTCGCCTTCTCCATCCACACCTTCTTAGGCAGTCACTGCATCGGTGCCAAGGTGAACCACAAGTTGGTTCCGCTAAGCCATAAACTGCAAAGCGGCGACCAGGTGGAGATTCTCACTTCAAAGGCACAACACATCCAACCGTCGTGGGTGAACTTCGTCTCCACCGCCAAAGCGAAAGCAAAAATCCTGGCTATCATCAAGAAGGAACAGCGTCAGGCGCAAAAGGCGGGCGAAGATATACTCAACGAGTTCTATGAGAAAGAGGATTTGGCGAAGTCGCCCGAGAACATCGCCAAGCTCTGTCAACTGCACAAGCTAAACTCGGAAGAAGAATTGCTCATCGCCATTGGCCAGAAGAACATCGTGCTGGGCGATGAGGACAAGAACGTCCTGAAAGACAAAGGAAACAACAAAACCTGGAAGAAATACCTCTTCCCGTTTGGCGGCAACAAAAACAAGAAAGAAGAGGCGGAGAAGCCGGAAGAGGTGGTGGCCGACGCAACCATCGACCGCAAAAAGCCTATCAAGCTGACCGAAGAGACCATCAAGAAGAACTACATCATAGCCAGCTGTTGCAAGCCCATCCCGGGTGATGACGTATTGGGCTACATCGACGACAACAACCACATCGTCATCCACAAGCGGCAATGTCCCGTAGCGGCAAAGCTGAAGAGCAGTCACGGCAACCGCCTGTTGGCAGCGAACTGGGATACGCACAAGACACTCTTCTTCCCCGTCAACCTGCTCATCAAAGGCATCGACGGACTGGGTGTGCTTAACCAGATTACGCAGGTCATCTCCCAACAGTTGAGCGTCAACATCCACAAGTTGACCATCGAGAGCAACGACGGCATCTTCGAGGGTAAGGTACAACTCTACGTCCACGACGTAAACGACGTGAAAACAATCTGCAACAACCTGAAGAAAATCAATGAAGTGAAGAGTGTGAACCGCTTCTGATCCGTTATGCGTTGGCGACCGTGACGATGAAACCATATTTTTTGTATCTTTGCACCCCGAAAAAGAGTTCATTATCATGCTAAGAAAAGAAAAGGTTATTTCGTTCATCTGGCAACACGTGTTGCTGCTCGTCTCTCTCTTCATTATGACCTTAGGCGTGGCACTTTGTGTACGCAGCATGCTGGGTTCCAGCGTCATCTCCACCATTCCTTACGTGTTCGAGAATGCGGGCGACCGACTGGACTGCATCCCCGACCTTACCATTGGCCAATATACATACGTACTCAACGCGGTTTTGGTGTTAGGACAAATCGCCGTCCTGCGTAGGCAGTTTGAAGCCGTTCAGTTGTTCCAACTGCTCATCGGTTTCGTGTTCGGTACGCTCATCGACGTGAACATGATTCTGACCTCTTGGCTTCAGCCCGATACGATTTGGGCAAAATGCATCGCACAATTTGCAGGCTGCACGGTGCTTGGCATCGGCATTGCCTTCGAAGTGCGTTGCGGTTCGGTCACCATGCCGGGCGAGGGTTTCCCCGTAGCCATCAGCAGGGTGACGGGCATTGAGTTCGCCAAGATGAAGATTGCCGTGGACATCACGCTTGTAGCAGTGGCTCTCGCGTTTTGCTACATCTTCTTCGGCAGTTGGCAGTGGCACATTGTCGGCGTAGGAACGCTGTTCGCCATGGTCTACGTGGGCATGGTGGTGCGCTCCGTAGGTCGCCGTTTGGGGTGGTTCGACCGGATACTGGCCTACCGTCCGGGCTTCCGTCGCTACGTCTACGGATTGGCCAGATACTTGAACAGTTACTACAAACAGGACTGACACGACGGAATTACAGGTTTCATTTTACACGATTCAATATGGCTACCTCTAAAGAGATGACGTCAGGAGCTCCGATGCCCCTCATCTTCAAATTCGCAATGCCGCTCTTGTTGGGCAACTTGTTGCAACAAGCCTATTCGCTCATTGACGCGGCTATCGTAGGTAAATTTCTTGGAATAAACTCTTTGGCTGCCGTGGGTGCCAGCACCTCGGTAGTCTTCCTTATCCTCGGGTTCTGCAACGGATGCTGCGGTGGCTTTGGTATCCCCATCGCACAAAAGTTCGGCGCGCGCGACTACGTCACCATGCGACGCTTCGTCAACATCAGCCTCCAGTTGGCTCTGGGCATTTCCGTCGCATTGGCCATCATCACCAGCCTCCTCTGCAAGGATATCCTGACGATGATGCAGACCCCGGAGAACATCCTGCAGGAGGCTTTCTACTACCTGCTCATTACCTTCATCGGCATCCCGTTCACCTTCTTCTATAACCTGTTGTCGAGCATCATACGCGCGTTGGGCGACAGCAAGACCCCGTTTTGGTTTCTGTTGTTGGCTACCGTGCTCAACATCGTGCTCGACCTCTTCTGCATCCTCGTGTTGGACTGGGGCGTTGCCGGAGCTGCCATCGCCACGCTGGTGTCGCAGGCGGTGTCCGCCGTGCTCTGCTACTTCTACATGATGCGCCATTTCGACATTCTCGTCTCCACTCCCGAGGAGCGCAAATACAAGCCGGAACTGGCACGCCGGTTACTGAGCATCGGAGTACCTATGGGATTGCAGTTTTCCATCACCGCCATTGGCAGCATCATGCTGCAGAGCGCCAACAATGCGTTGGGTACGGCTTGCGTGGCCGCCTTCACCGCCGCGATGCGTCTGAAGATGTTCTTCATGTGTCCGTTGGAAAGTCTTGGAATCGCCATGGCCACCTATGCCGGACAGAACTACGGAGCGGGCAAGCCCTTGCGCATCTGGCAAGGCATAAAAGCCAGCACCTGGATGATGTTGAGCTACTGCGCCGTAGTGTTTGTGATACTGATAACGAGCAGCGAGTGGCTGTCGCAGATGTTCATCGACCCGTCGGAAACGGAGATTCTGAAAGACTCGGCACTCTTCCTTCATACCTCCGTCACTTTCTTTCCTATCCTGGGACTGTTGTGCATTCTGCGCTACTCCATTCAGGGTGCGGGCTACACCACTTTCGCGATGCTCTCGGGTGTGTCGGAGATGATTGCCCGCACGGTAGTGAGTATCTTCGCCGTTCCGGCTTTCGGATATATAGCGGTCTGCTTTGGTGACCCGACGGCCTGGTTTGCCGCGGACTTGTTCCTTGTCCCGGCATTCATCCACGTCTACAACCGCATCAAAGTCATCGCCGCCAACCATCAAGCGGCTTGACGCACAGGCGGCATCCCGCTTTGGCTATCGCGGACGGGTCTGCGGGAACTATTCCAAGGAGGAAGTTTCGGACTTTTTGTCTTTGGTTTCCTTCACTGGAGCAGCGGTGGAGGCAACGTGAGGTTTCTTCTTGCCCAGTTTGCGCGCACGCTCCCAGGCAGCCTTTCGGGCTTCGTACTCGGCGTAATGTTTTTCCAGATAATTGTCTGCCATAGTTTCTCGGGCTAATGAAGGTTTCACTTTTCAAATGATCGAAGCAGACGGATTTCCTCCGCCCACAGGGTTTCGTCGGGCGTTTCCAGGATGATAGGCATCTCATCGAAACGCGGGTCGCGCATCAAACGTTGGAAGAAGCTGACATCCATCAGTCCCTTGCCTATGTTGTCGTGGCGGTCCACATGGCTCGCCAAGGCTTTCTTGGAATCGTTGAGGTGAATGGCACGCAGATAGCCGAAGCCCACAGCCTCATCGAACTCCGTGAACACCCGGTCGTATTCGCCCACCAAATCGTAGCCTGCGGTGAAGGTGTGGCAGGTGTCGAGGCAAACGCCCACACGGCTCTTGTCCTCCACGCGGTCGATGATGTGGCGGAGCTGCCAGAAGGCGAAACCCACATTGCTACCTTGTCCGGCCGTGTTCTCGATGACGGCAGTCACGCCTTGCGTACGATCAAGTACGTAGTTGATGGACTCGGCCACACGGTCGAGACAACTCTCCAACGGAATCTTGTTCAGATGACTGCCGGGATGAAAGTTGAGCAGACACAATCCCAACTGTTCGCAACGCTGCATCTCGTCGAGGAAAGCGGCGCGCGACTTCTGCAAGCCCTCTTCCTCCGGATGGCCCAAGTTGATGAGGTAACTGTCGTGGGGCAGGATATGCTCCGGAGCGAAGTTCAGTTCCGCACAACGTTGTTTGAAGAGCGTGATACTCTCCTCTGTCAAGGGTTTCGACACCCATTGCCGTTGGTTCTTGGTGAACAGGGCAAAGGCGTTGGCACCGATAGCTTGCGCATTGAGTGGCGCGTTCTCCACACCGCCGGAGGCGGGAACATGGGCTCCGAGATATTTCATAATTCTTTGTGGGTTTAGGGTTCTGTCAAAAAAGAGCCGGCCATCGACCGCCGCCAGGAGAGTGTCCCAAGACGGACGATGACCGGTTCAGTCTATTTTAGTCAAGTGATTTCAGTTCATCGATGTTCTTCTGTATCTCCTCGTCGGTGAGTTCGTAGTTCACGAGGTTGCCCGAGAGGTATTGGTCATAGGAAGACATGTCTATCAGTCCGTGACCCGAAAGGTTGAAGAGGATGACCTTCTCCTCGCCGCTCTCCTTGCACTTGAGTGCCTCGTTGATGGTGGCAGCGATGGCGTGGCACGACTCAGGAGCCGGGATGATGCCTTCCGCCTGGGCAAAGAGGCAACCGGCCTTGAACGAATCGAGCTGTTTGATGTCCACGGCTTCCATCAGTCCGTCCTTCAGCAACTGCGACACGATGACACCCGCACCGTGATAGCGCAGACCGCCGGCATGGATGTTGGCAGGCATAAAGTTGTGACCCAGCGTAAACATAGGCAACAGGGGCGTGTAACCGGCCTCATCGCCAAAGTCGTAGTGGAACTGTCCACGGGTCAGTTTCGGGCAGGACGCGGGTTCGGCCGCGATGTAGCGGGTCTTCTTTCCCTCAAGAATCGTATGGCGCATGAAAGGGAAAGCGATGCCGCCGAAGTTGGAACCGCCACCGAAGCAGGCGATGACCATATCCGGATATTCGCCGGCCAACGCCATCTGTTTCTCGGCCTCCAGTCCGATAACGGTTTGGTGCAACGTCACGTGGCTCAGCACGGAGCCCAGCGTGTATTTACAGTTCGGCGTGGTCTGGGCCAGCTCGATGGCTTCCGAGATGGCTGTTCCCAACGAACCTTGACAGTTCGGGGTCTTGGTCAGGATATCCTTTCCGGCACGGGTCGACATGGAAGGTGAAGCGGTCACCTGCGCACCGAACGTCTGCATGATGCTGCGACGGTACGGTTTCTGTTCATAGCTGATTTTCACCTGATAGACGGCGGCTTCCAGCCCGAACACCTTGGCGGCGTAGGAAAGGGCGGCGCCCCACTGTCCGGCTCCCGTTTCAGTGGTGATGTTGGTCACACCCTCTTTCTTGCAGTAGTAGGCCTGTGCCAAGGCGGAGTTCAACTTGTGCGAACCGACCGGGCTCACGCTCTCGTTCTTGAAATAGATGTGCGCCGGCGTACCAAGAGCCTTCTCCAATCCGTAGGCGCGAACCAACGGAGTGGAACGGTAATACTTGTACATGTCGCGAACCTCTTCCGGAATCTCTATCCAGGTGTCCTTCTGGTTCAGCTCCTGCCGACAAAGTTCTTCGGCAAAGATTGGGTACAAGTCCTCCGGTTGCAGAGGCTTTTTAGTCCCCGGGTGCAAAGGCGGAAGCGGTTTGTTCACCATGTCCGCCTGTATGTTGTACCAGTGGGTAGGAATCTCGCTCTCAGGCAAGAAATAACGTTTAATTTTAGAACTCATAGCTGTAATATTATTTGTGTAATCTTCGTTACGGTTGCAAAAATACCGAAATTCAGCGGAAGAGACGAATAAACGGTAAGGTATTTTTAGTCGATCACATAGTGGGGAGAAGCGACATATTTCGTACTTTTGCAGCATTGGAAACCATCATGGGGCGCAACGCTGACGCACCGCACCCCATAGCCAACAGGATTGATTTCATGAAGAATATTGTAATTGCCGCAGGATACGCCACCCGGTTGGGTGAGCTCACACGCAACTTCCCCAAGCCCTTGCTGAAGATTGGCGAGAGCACCATCTTGGGACGCATGCTCGATGACATTGACCGCATTGCCGACATCGACGAACACATCATCGTTACCAACCACAAATTCGCAGACATCTTCCGGGAGTGGGCCGCACAGCAGCGATACACCAAACCCGTGACGGTGGTCGACGACGGCACAGAGACCAACGACACACGTCTGGGTGCGGTCTGCGACCTGCTCTACGCCATGGAGCAACGCCACATCGACGACGACATCTTGGTGGTGGCGGCGGACAACCTGCTCTTCTTCTCGTTCAGCGAGTTCGTGGCGTTCGCCAAGGAGAAACAGACCTCGTGCATCATGTGCCACGAGCAGCCGAGCATCGAGAAGCTGCAGCGCACCGGCGTGATTGTGGTGGACAGCGAGATGAAAGTCCTCGACATGGAAGAGAAACCCCAAGTGCCAAAGAGCCATTGGGCCGTGCCGCCATTCTACATTTATCTGCGCAAGGACTTGGATACCGTTCGCCATTCCGTGGAAAACGGCTGCGGCAAGGATGCCCCCGGCAACCTTGCGCACTACATGGTGCAACAGACTACGATGCACGCCTGGCCTATGAGTGCCGGCCGGTTCGACATCGGCAGCTTAGACACCTACAAAGAGGCGTGCGAACGCTTTGGCGTTTCGGCCGGGAAGTAAAAGCGTATCGGTTATCCGCATAGTCCCTTGCCCGTTATCGGGAGCGGAGTGTCAATCCTCCTGGTCTTTCGCCAAGTTGAAGCGGAACTCCAGTCCGCCGGTGGAGGCGATGTGGGCGGAGATAGTGCCGCCATGGAGGAAGACCGCATTCTTCACGATGGCAAGTCCCAGACCGGTACCGCCCAGCTTGCGCGACCGTCCCTTATCCACGCGGTAGAACCGCTCGAAGAGGTGGTCCAAGTGTTCGGAAGCCACTCCTACTCCGTTGTCGGCAAAGCTGAAGTAGTAATAGTGCTTGTCTTCGCTCGTACACTTCACCGTGATGGTGACCCCCTCACCGGCATAGGCAATGGCGTTGTCGGTGAGATTGCGGAAGATGGAGTAGAGCAACAGGCTGTTGCCGGGCACTTCCACATGCTGTTCCAATAGAATCAGCAACGTGATGTTCTTCTCCTCCAATTGCAAGGCAACGTCTTTCCGTATATTCTGCAGGAGTGAGTAAATGTTCACCCGTTCGATGTCAAAGGATTGCGATGCCTCGTCCATGCGTGTCAGCACGGAGATGTCACGCAGTAGGTTGGTGAGCCGGTTACTCTGCGCGTAACAGCGTTCCAGGAATTGTTTCCGTGTGGCATCGGGCAGTCCGGGTGTGTTCACAATCGTCTCCAGATAGCCTTGTATGCTGCTCACCGGTGTCTTCAGCTCGTGAGCGATGTTTTGTGTAAGCTGGCGCTTCAGTCTCGTTTTGTCCTCCTCGCTCTTCTTCAGTTGCGCGTAAAGGTGCACGATGTGTCGGGAGATTTCTCCCAATTCATTGTTGGGGAAGGTAATGTTCACGTTCTCCAGGTCCTCTTCCCGCTCCGCCCGTTTGGCGAACTGACGCAGCTGGCTGATGTTGGTCCCCAACTTGCGCGTGTACTTATAATATATATAGGTAAGAATCAAGGTGAGCACAATGGTGAACCACACGTAGCCTCTGTCGGCTGAAAGGTCGTTGGCCAGCGTCACGTTGTAGGGCAGTGCCGAGCGGACAAGGTAACCGCTGTCCTTGAAGTAGGTTGCCGAGTAGAAAAATTTACTGGGCAAGGTTTCCGAAGCGCGGATAATGTCGTAGCCGCTCCCCGACTCCAGTGCCTGCTGTATCTCCTTGCGGTCTTTGTGGTTGTGGAGTGACGCGAGGTCGTGTTCCTGACTGTCGTAAATCACCATGCCATCCGGGCGAATCAGCGTCACCCGCATCTCTCCCAACGGATGGCGATGAATGAACTCCTCCACCAGCGAGTCGTTGGCCTCGCCACAGTGTGTGAGGTATTCGTCCAGCCGGCTGTTGTAATCCTGCAGTTTGGTGTTGAGCACCATTATCTTGTAGGACTTCTCGCGGTGATGCTGAAACGCGACAAAACATCCCGCGAAAACCAGGAAGAGCGACAGGACGGAAAGGAATAACCGTTGGCTGAAAGATATGCTGTTTATACCCGACATCTTATTTTATTATCTGTTTTCAAAACAATAGCCGTAGCCCAGGCGCGTGATGATGTTCTGGCCATAGTCGCCCAACTTCTTGCGCAAACGGGTGATGTTCACGTCCACGGTGCGGTCCAACACGTAGGACTCGTCCTTCCAGATTTTGTCGAGGATGTCCTCACGCGAAAAGACTCGGTTGGGATTGCGCAGCAACAGGCAAAGAATCTCAAACTCCTTCTTTGTCAGCGACACCTCTTCGCCGTCGATGGTAACGCTCTTGCGGTTGGAGTCGAGCATCAGTCCACGGTAGGTAATCACCTCCACCTTCTCGTCCACCTTTTCCGTAGCGGTGCGCCGGAGCACGGCTTTCACGCGCAGCATCACTTCACGGAGGGAGAAGGGTTTCGAGATGTAGTCATCGGCTCCCAGGTTGAAACCGGTCACCGTATCGTTCTCCGTATCTTTGGCCGTAATAAATATAATAGGTATAGAAGCGGTCTTCTTGTCCTTCTTCAGGATGTTGGCCATCTTGAACCCGGAGATTTCGCCCATCATCACATCCAGCAGCAACAGGTTGTACTGCGTCAAATCCAGGCGCAACGCCTCCTCCGCAGAGTTGGCGGTGTCCACGAAATAGCCTTCGTTTTCGAGATTGAACTTCAGGATTTCGCACAAATCGTCTTCGTCGTCAACCACTAATATACGATAATCATTCATATCCGTTTGTTTTAAGCGTTACAAATCTAAACATCTTTTTTCATTTGCGGCGCAAAGATGCGTCGGTTTTATTACGACGGAATGTAAAACGTGTTACATTCTCGTTACAAAGCAGGCGGATTTGTGTGACTTAGTACAGATTTACTTTACACCGTTTTAACACTTTAAAAAGTAAAGAAAT
>CAVJRQ010000042.1:0-18580 GCA_963652075.1 Acutalibacteraceae bacterium | reverse complement strand
TAACAATGGCGGCGTAATAGTTATTAAATTTACTTGTCCTCGAATTTTTCTTCTTTTTTTTCATTGAATGTGTTCTTGTATAAATCTTTTGTATTGGCCATTACAATTTCTGCAGCATCAGGATTTATTTTTCCTATTGTTCCATTAAGCATGCCTATTGCAACTTCTTTTTTTCGAGCCTGTTGCTGAGCCTGCTTGGCAGACTCAACTGCATTCTGGCATTTAACAGATGCCGGGTGACGGGCCTGTTTTGCCTCTGCTTTTCTAACATTTGATACTGCCCGATAGGACTCTTTACGGGCTTTTTTTAGAGCCTCATTGGAACTGTTTGATACTATACTCTGTGCGCCAACGCTAAAAACAATTCCGACAATTGCATTCGGGATAATTTCATCTTTTTCGTCAGTTACCGCTAACTTACTTTTGTTAGGTATGTATTCAAAGGTGGATTTAATCAATTCCGTTCCAATCGTTACGACAGTCTTATATTTGCCGGCAACATTCACAGCGCTCAGAGCGACTGAAACAAAATTTACGTTCCCTATCCAAGCATTGTAACCAGTAACCCCTTTTTTGTAGTTGCCGTATACTTGCAATCCATAGTCCAATACCATTCCAACTACAGACCAAACCCATTCCCCGTCTACGTCAACATTCCTAACGGGACTGTTCGCACCATACTGATATGGAGCCATTGGGCAATACTTTTCCGCATAGTTATCCACGGAGGTGAACCGCCCGATTGCCGGGTCATAGAACCTTGCCCCGTAATCATACAGATTGAGGTTCTTCCGGCCGTCGTATTCCTTGCCGTTGTACTTGTACGGCTGGACGTTCTTCCGGGTCATGTCCCACGTATTGGTGAACAGTCCGCCGAAGGGGTAGTACTCGTTTTCCTCGTCAATGTCTCCGCTTTGGTTGACTACCACGCGGTTGTTGCCTTGATGGTCCTTCAAGTAATAGTGGTACATCGGGGTAGTATTGAGCCCCGTCACGTAACCCACGCCCGTCAGCAAACGTTTCCGGACTCCGTCCTCGTAAATGAGACCTTCGCAATAGTCCGTGCGGACGGTGTCCTCACCGTTCAGGTAATGTTCCGTCCGTAGCTTCGTCCCGTCCGCCGAATAGGTGTAGTCTATATGGCTCATGTCAGCGAAGTCAATCCGTTTCGGCAGGTTGAGCACGTTGTAGGCAATGGAGGTGATTCCCTTGTTCAGGTCCTTGACCAGGTTCCCGTTTGCGTCGTAGGCGTACTCGCCGTCCTGACTTGCGCCGTCGATGAAGCCACCGTAAATATCCGAATCCGTGTCACTGTCGTCATCCACCCTGTTCAGCTGATTGCCGTTGAGCGTGAAGGTGAGCTCGTCAACGACTGTCGGCTGATAGCGGTTTCCGCCGAAACGGGTCAGGGAAAGGATATTGCCGTTCCGGTCATACGAATTGACCTCCTCGGTATAGAGGTTGAGGTATCCGTCCAACCGGGTTCCTTTCCCGTATATTGCGGATGTCATGCGTCCCAACTCGTCGTAGGCCAGCATGTATCCGCTGGGTTTCGGCACGTAGTCTCCCGACTTCCACGTGTAGCTGCTGATGTCGCCGTTGTAGAGCGGAGTGCCCACTCCCGTGTTGTAGTAGAGGTTCATGGTGAGCTTCGTCCCGTTAATGGCGGTGAGCCATCCCCTCACGTTGTAGGCGTAAGACAACCGGTTGACCGTGTTGCCGTGGAAAGTCCGTGAAGCGGTTCTTCCCAACGCATCATAGGCATAGGTCGCCAGCGTCACCGTGTCAGTGCCCAAGGCATGACGCAGGGAGGATATCCGGTCCAGGTCGTCATACCCGTAGAGGTAGGTCTCGCTGAGGTTTGTTTTTCCCGGTGCCGTATGCGTGCGTACGGTCACGCTTGGCTTGTCCGTGAAGGTATAGCCGTGCTCCGTCACCTCGTGTCCGCCCAACGGGTTGGTGCTGACCGTCCGGACGGCACGGCCTTTCGGGTCGTAATAGTAGACCTTGTATATCGCATCGTCACTGTCGAGCACGGACGTGACGCTCCCCGTCAAGCGGTCTTCCACGTGTCCGGAGCTGTCCTCGGTGAATAAGCCCGTATTCCCGTTTGCCTGGTCAAATCCGTTGGCGGAGAGGAAACCGTAGTCGTCGTAGAAGTTCCTTACGTAGGCGATTCTGGCGGTCAGAAGGGTGTCGGCGCACTCTCCCGATTCCGTTACCCGGTTGAAGGCATCGTATATCCGGTAGCTCCACTTTGGCGAAGCCTGCGTGCGCTGGTTGCCGTCCTGTGAGAAGACGGGGCGGTCGTCACTGTCGTAGCGTACCAGTGTATTCTCCACTCCCGGCAGTTTCCTGGACACGACGCGTCCGCGCCCGTCATACCCGTAATGATAGGCGTAGCAAAGCAGGGTACTGTCGGAGTCCATGTCCCAACTCCCGTCCGCATCCAACAGTTCCGAAGCACAGGGCGAGAGGACGAAACGCAGCCGGTTCATGTCATCGTACACGTAGTAGGTGTCGTTGTCCGTGGCGGAGCGTTCGAGCACGGTGTTGCCGAACAGGTCGGTGTACACCGTACGGGTCTTCCCGTCTTCATCGGTTACGGTCGTCCTTTCCAGCGAACCTTGGCTATAGTATCCCGTGCTCGACAGTATCGTACTCCCGGAGGTGGCGGTATACCGCCGGACGGAGCCACCCGCGTTCGTGCCGTATCCGGTGACGGTCTTGCGGTCCGCGGAGTGCCATGCCCGTCCGGGTCCTTTCTCCGAGGTTATCCTTCCGAGCGCGTCGTAGCCCTCCACACCGTAGGCGCAACTGTCCGTGTAGGTCGCGTAGGAGAGTGCTCTTATCTCGTTCAGTGTTTTGTAGGCGGAGGTCGTGTCGCCGACCGCCGGCAGCCATTTCTCCAAGGGACGACCCATGCCGTCGTACGCGGTCAGCGAGAAGGCGTAGCGTCCGTTCCCGGACAGGGAGTTGTCGGCCAACAATACGGGGCGCGCGTATCCGTCGTGGTAGTTGACGCAGGTGGTGAAACGCGAGGCGAGCGAGTCGATCATCGTCTCTTCCTTGATGAATGCTGTCGGTGCGGTCCGGTAGGCGTACCGTGCAAGCAGGTGTTCCGCACTTCCGGGAGTCTGGTCGGTTATAGCGTTCAGCCGCCCTGCCCCGTCGTAGCCGAAGCCCGCACGGCATCCCCTGTTGTCCGTGATTCCCGTCACGCCCACGAGCGGCTCGTACTCGCAGACTGTCACCTTTACCTGTGGGAGGAGTGTCCGCAGGGAACGGATAGCCTGCCTGTCCGTATCCGAGGGAGCGTCCTTTTCCGCCAGCTGCGCAACGAAAGCGGAGCCGAGCGCGTCCTCCACCTGAACGTAGTCGGCGTTGTCTATCTCCGCCACGAGGTACTGTCCACCATAACCCCATAGGTAGACTCTTTTTTGCGTGTCCTTCGTCACCTGTCCGGGCAGTCCGAAACGGTTATAGGCGGCATAGGAAACGCGGCTCTCAAAACCGTCACCGTAGCCGTTCTCCGTTAGGGGCGTTTCGGTTTGGATATAGCTGTCGGACAAGGGGACTGGCATGCCGTGGGCGATGCCGTAGCCGGTGCGTCTGCCAGCAATCACCTTGCCGTTTTTCAAGGTGAGGCTCTCCACGGGACAGCGCACCATGTTGCGGTTCCGCATGAGGGTGTAGACAGACCCGCTGAAGTCTCCGGCGTAGCGGTAGCTGTTCGTGAAGCGGTCTTGCCCACAGGCGTATTGTTCCGTCAGCGGAACGAGGTCGTCGTTGTAGGTGTAGTTGACGGTAACGGTTCGGGAGGTGCTGTCCGGATTGCCGGAATCGGCGAACCTGTCCGTCCGGTCTTTCTGTGCCAGCGTAATCCACTCGGGGGTATAGGAGTAGAAGTACGCCATGCCGTAGTTGCGGTACACGAAGCCGTAGAGGGTCACGGGCGAGTTGGTGTGCGTGTAGGCGTAAGATTCGCCGCGTACCTCGTTCCCCTGTTTGTCGTACGTCACCGCGCTCTCGGGCAGTCCGTTGTAATAGTTCACCTCGGGGGTATAGAACGGATAGTCCGTTTCGCTCTCGGCTTCGTTGTGGTAGGTGGTCACTCTCTTCGTGCCGTCAGCGAAGCTTTCGGTCACTTTTCCGTATCCGTAGATGTTGCCGTTCTTCAGACTGGTCATCGGAGTGGTGGATTCGGAGGGCTGCATCACGTAGGTGGCGCTTAGGACACCGTACGGATAGACGCTCTGTTTGGCGCGTTTGGTCAGCAGGTAGGCGAACACGGGCTTCACCATCAGCTCGCCCTCTTCGTAGGTGTAGTCCACGGTCGTTTCCCCTTCAATGCGTTTCACCCTCAGTCCGCCCCCGAGAACGTCCGTCCCGGGTTGCAGCACCTTGCCTTGGTAGGAGTAGCGCAGTTCGCAGTAGAGCTCGTCGGTAACGGACTCGGCTATGAACAGGTAGGTGCCTGCCTGCAACTGCAGGTTTTCGGGCAGGGCACTGTAGAAACGTTGCGTGACCAGCTGTTCGGGTACGGGCCAGTAGCGTACACTTGTGAAGGTCCCGTTGTCATTCCGTTTCTTGATGGTGAACACACGGTAGTTGGTGTTGCCGAACCTGTTGCTCCCGCTCGGAGGAAGGTTGGTGCCGGTGTACTCGAAGTACTGCTGTATGTTGACGGTGGTGGTAGCCGAAAACGTCACCGTGTCGGTCTGCGTGTCGGAGTAGTCGGTGTAGTTTTCGTCGTCCCCGTTGCGGTAGATATCCAGGCTGCCGTACAGTGACTTGGTTGTCCAGTAGGGGGCGGTGGTGTAGCGGTTGGCTTCGTACGTGAAGCGAGTGGTTCCGCCCGTGGGTTGCGTCACGCTGCTCAGCGTGCCGATGCTCATCCGGTATTCGTTCGGGGTTTTGTTACCTCCGGCGTAGACGGTATTGTCATACACAGCGGACGGGTAGTAGTTCGCTCCCTGGCTTGACCCGTTGCTGTATCCCCAGCTGTCGGTGTTGCGGCTGTTCTTGGGAGGCAGGATACCGTTGATGTATCCGAAGCTGTAGGAGGCGCTGTCAGCCAGGCAGTCGGTGAGTCCGTCCAACCGCAACCGTTTGCTCACGTGGGCGTTGTCGCCCGTGGTGGTCTGGTTGAAGTATCCATAGTTGAAGGACAGGTCCTTTACCGTCCGTCCGTTCTTGTTGTATACCTTGAAGGAAGAGAGTTTCATGGGGTCGGTGCCTTCCGCGGTGCCCACGAGGTCTTCCCGGGCGGTGTAACCGAACTCGGCGTGGCCGTCTCGCCAAGATATTCCGGTCAGGCGGAAGGAGCGCAGTACGCTCTTGTGGCAGGAGTAGTCCACACGGGTAGGGCCGAAGTCATTGTCCGTTCCGCTGGCGTATCCGCTCACGCTGATGAGGTTCTGTTTCACGGCACTCTCCTGCACGGGGAACTGGTAGTTCTCAGCCGAGTAGGTGAACGAAACGGTGTCGCCGCGTGCGGTGACGATGCGGGTGAGGTACCAGGCGGAGACATATTCCATCGGGTCACCGAAGTAGCCGTGGATTTCCGTGATGTCCGTCATGTCGTGGTTGCCTGAAGCGTTTTGGTGGTAGGGGCGTGACGAGTCGTAGGACAGCGTCTCCTCCATCTTGTCGAAGAGGTAGCGGTTGCCGTCGGCATCATACATCTCGAAGGGTTTCACCCTCCCGTTCGCCTGAAGCATGCGGATACGCGCGTGGTCATCCCTGCTGAAGAGTACGGGCACGCTGTCCTTGCCGAGGATGAACTTGCCGCTGCCGCCTGCGCAGGAGTAGAAGAAGATGTCCGGTTCCGGGTCGCCTTTCAGACAATACTCCTGCGTGGTCCAGAAGTAGTCGGCGTTGGACAGGGGCTGTTTTCCTTCGGGAAGTTCCAGGTATCCTTTGGAGAGTCCGTTGGGCGAGGCGTGTTCCTGAAAGTCGTCGCCGCCCTTCACGGTACGGGAGATGACGCCTCCGGCGTTGAGGCTCCATCCCAGTCCCACGGCGGTAGCTTCCTGGCTGACGGTGATGCCGGAAGCGTGGTAGCTCAGGGTAATGGGAATGCTGAGTCCGGCAGCCTCTATCTTATATAGTGGTATGGAGATGTCGGGCACTCCGGTATAGAGCGACACGGGGTAGTCTATATATTTGGAAAAGGAATAGGCCGCAGGCGACTTGGGGAGATACTGGGGAAATTCCACATCGTAGGGGAGCGTCTGCGAACGGCAGACACCCAGGCAAGCGACCACGCACAGCATGCAGGCCAGCGTACGGGATACAATCGTTCTTTTCATATTACCGTCTCCTTCCTTACTCCAGTTATGAACCAAAGGTTAACCGTCTGTTATTGAAATCGGTTGCAAGATAGGGAACTGATTCGGGAAAAACAAATGTTTGAGGAGGTATTTTAAGCATATCGAGAAAGTTATACCTTGGTTCGGGATAAGTGCGCGGGATAGCCGCCAAGTTTTCCGGTGCACTGCTATGGTTTTCGAGAGAAATGAGTTACTTTTGCAAATAAAAACAAGCATGAAAAAGATAGTTATCGCCGTGGACGGATATTCCTCATGCGGCAAAAGCACGATGGCGAAAGACTTGGCCAAAGAAATCGGCTACATCTATATAGACAGCGGCGCGATGTATCGGGCCGTGACACTCTATTGCCTGCAACAGGGGCTCTTCGAGGGAGACCAAGTAGACAAGGAGGCACTCCGCAAACAAATCACCGACATCGAGATTCGTTTCCGCATCGACCCGGAGACGAAGAAGCCACAGACCTGTCTCAACGGAGTGAACGTGGAGAGCGAGATACGCACCATGAAGGTGTCGTCGAAGGTAAGCATCGTCGCCGCCATTGATTTCGTGCGCGAAGCCCTGGTGGCTCAGCAGCAGACGATGGGGCGCGACAAAGGCATCGTGATGGACGGACGCGACATCGGCACGACAGTGTTTCCCGATGCCGAGTTGAAGATTTTCGTCACGGCCTCAGCCGAGATTCGCGCACAACGCCGCTACGAGGAGTTGAAAGCCAAGGGCGAGGAGAACAGTTTCGACGAGATATTGAAGAACGTGAAGGAGCGCGACTACATCGATGAACACCGCACCGTCAGTCCTCTGCGAAAGGCGGATGACGCCGTCTTGCTTGACAACGGCGACCTCACCATCGAGGAGCAGAAACAGTGGTTAATCCAGCAATACCTTAGAGCCGCAGGCGAATGATACAAATAGAGATTGACAAGGAATCAGGATTCTGTTTTGGCGTGACGACAGCCATCCAAAAGGCAGAGACGGAGTTGGGCAAGGGCACCGACTTCTACTGCCTGGGCGACATTGTGCACAACGGAATGGAGTGTGAGCGGCTGAAACAAATGGGGTTGATTACCATAAACCACGAGGAGTTCAAGCAGTTGCACGATGCCAAGATTCTGCTGCGTGCGCACGGCGAACCGCCCGAAACATACCAGACCGCCGAAACGAACCATCTGGAGGTGATTGATGCCACTTGCCCCGTCGTGCTACAGTTGCAGAAACGGATAAAGCGGGAGTTCGACTCGGACGACACGCATAGCCGACAGATAGTTATCTACGGGAAGAACGGCCATGCTGAGGTGTTAGGACTGGTGGGGCAAACCCAAGGAAAAGCCATCGTGATAGAGTCGCTGGACGAAGCCAAAGGACTGGATTTTCACAAAGACATACGCCTCTATTCGCAGACCACCAAATCGTTGGACGAGTTCAGGCAAATCGTGCAATATATAGAGGAGCACATCGTAGCCCCCGCCGACTTCAAATACTACGACACCATCTGTCGGCAAGTGGCCAACAGAATGACCAACATCCGCAACTTTGCCGCCTCGCACGACTTGATATTCTTTGTCAGCGGGAAAAAAAGTTCCAACGGAAAGGTTCTGTTCAACGAGTGCAAGAAGGTGAACCGGAACTCCTACCTGATTAATGACGCCAACGAGATTGACTACAGCTTGCTGAGCGGTGTCTCCCGTATCGGCATCTGCGGAGCCACTTCCACCCCCAAATGGCTGATGGAAGAATGTAAGACCGCTATCCAAGAGCGCCAAAAAGATGTCACAAAACACTAAGGATTAACCTATTTTTATCATTTCATCCAATAGATTTAGCATCCTTTTTGAAACTATCCTCAATTATTTACTAAATTTGCAACGTTTTTAAATAGGTAGTTTATGGGAGAAATTAAATGTATCGGGATTTTAACCTCAGGAGGTGACGCTCCGGGTATGAATGCGGCCATACGCGCGGTGACGCGTGCGGCCATCTACAACAACCTCAAAGTCAAAGGTATCTACAGAGGTTATAAAGGTCTGATAACAGGCGAAATCCAGGAGTTCAAGACGGAAAACGTAAGTAACATCATCCAGCGGGGCGGTACGATTCTGAAGACCGCAAGGTGCAAGGAGTTCACCACTCCGGAGGGTAGAGCCATTGCTTATGAGAACATGAAGAAGGAGGAAATCGACGCGCTGATTGTCATCGGTGGCGACGGTTCCTTGACAGGTGCCCGCATCTTCGCGCAGGAATACGACGTGCCTTGCATCGGACTTCCCGGAACAATTGATAACGATCTCTACGGTACGGACACCACTATCGGTTACGATACCGCCTTGAATACCATCTTGGATGCCGTGGACAAGATTCGCGACACAGCCACCTCGCACGAGCGTCTCTTCTTTGTCGAGGTTATGGGTCGTGATGCAGGCTTTCTGGCCTTGAACGGAGCCATCGCCTCAGGTTCAGAGGCTGCCATCATTCCGGAGTTCAGCACCGAGGTAGACCAATTGGAAGAGTTCATCAAGAACGGTTTCCGCAAGTCCAAGAGCAGCAGCATCGTGTTGGTTGCCGAGAGTCCTATCACGGGAGGTGCCATGCACTATGCCGAGCGCGTGAAGAAAGAGTACCCGCAGTACGATGTGCGCGTGTCCATCTTGGGACACTTGCAACGAGGCGGAAGTCCTACCGCCCACGACCGTATCATCGCCAGCCGTATGGGTGCCGCCAGCATCGACGCCCTGATGGACGGGCAGCGTAACGTGATGATTGGCATTGACCATGATGAAATCGTCTACGTGCCCTTCACCAAAGCCATCAAGAAGGACAAGCCTATCCAACCGGAATTGGTCAGCGTCCTGCGTGAACTTTCAATCTGATTAACACTTTCACAGATAGCATAATACGGAATGCCCCGTCCGCTCGCCTACAACAGGCAGTCGGACGGGGCTTCTTCGCTATGGTTTGATTTGTTTATCTTGCCAACCCTGCGACAACGAACCGTTCCTTTACTTCTTGTTGAAATAAATATCCAGCAGTTGTCGGGCCGCCACAAAGGAGGTCAGCTTTCCGTTCAGTACCTCATTCTCTTTATCCGGCAATAGGGAAGAGATGGCCGGATTGTTGTAGAAACTGTCGCGCAAATGTTCGTTGATGGATTCATACATCCAATACTTCGACTGCTCGTTTCTTCGGTAATCAAAGTACCCGTTGAGTTTCACGAAGTCTATATACCGGTCTATCATGTCCCATATTTCCTTTATGCCCAAGCCATAGAATCCCGAATAGGTAAGCACCTCGGGTGTCCATCCACTCTCCGGAGCCGGAAACAGATGAAGCGCATTGCGGAAGTGCGTAGCCGCCAGCTTCGCTTTTTCGACGTTGTTGCCATCGGCTTTGTTTATCACGATGCCATCCGCCATTTCCATGATACCCCGCTTGATACCCTGCAGTTCATCTCCCGTCCCAGCCAATTGAATGAGCAGGAAGAAGTCTACCATAGAGTGCACGGCCGTTTCGCTCTGCCCCACTCCTACCGTTTCCACGAATATCTTGTCGTAACCGGCCGCTTCGCAAAGGATGATGGTCTCACGGGTCTTGCGGGCCACGCCGCCCAATGAGCCAGCCGACGGGCTGGGGCGTATGAACGACTTCGGATGCACGGAGAGTTTCTCCATACGGGTCTTGTCACCCAGGATACTACCCTTACTGCGTTCGCTGCTCGGGTCGATAGCCAGCACCGCCAACTTGCCGCCCCGTTCCAACACGTGGAGTCCAAACACGTCAATCGAGGTGCTCTTGCCTGCGCCCGGCACACCGCTGATACCTACCCGTACGGATTTCCCTGCATAGGGCAAACATTTCTCTATCACCTCTTGAGCCATCGCTTGATGTTCGGGCAGTACGCTCTCCACCAAAGTCACGGCCTGACTGAGGATAGTCACGTCTTGTTTCAAGATACCTTCCACATACTCGGATACGGAAAGTTCGCGGTGTTTCACCCGCTTGCGGATTTTCAAGTAAGGGCTGACCGTGGAAGGGTGTTCTATACCCTTGTTGACGGCCAGGCCTTTGTATTCCTCGTTATTCTCGGGATATTCCATTGTCTGTTCCATAGATGACACTATTTGGTGACACTTATCTTCAGTTCCAACTTCGGATGGTTGGGGTCGTTGGTTATCATCACTACCTTGTAAACGCCCGTTTGTTTACGCAAATAGGCTTCTTGAATCTTCACCTTGAGCTGAACCTTCGCACCCGGACGCACCGTGCGTTTACCCAAATGGACATTGACGGCTGGGTTGCTGACCTGAAGGCTGTAAATCTCCAGGTCGGACTTACCGTTGTTGGTAAGCGTCACCTTGGGAGTCCCCTTCTGTTTCTTGCCCAGTTGAAAGTCCAACTCCGTTTGGGAAAGCGCGGCCGACGGCGCAGCGTCTCTCCGGAAACCGGTCAGTCGCGAGAAATCCGGTAGCAACACGGAGGTGATGAGGATTTCATTATCATCGCTCACCTTGTCGCCCGAGAAGCGCGAGAGGTAAACCGAGGTTCGTTTCAGTCCCAAATCGGTAAGCTTATCAGACAAGAGGGTCAGCTGCAACTTGCCCGGAACTTTCGGCTGTAACTTCTCCGGTATCGATTTCACCTCTATGTACGACGGCAAGTGCATCAGCACCGGCTCGCAGGCTTCGGTGGCGGTGTTCAGTATCTCCAGCTCCAACGTGGGATGTTCGCCCCTATTGACATCGGGGAAGTCCAAGGTCTTCTTGTTCAGATAGAACGGGCCAATCTGCACAGGATACTCCTTTGAGTAATCGGATATCTCAGACCTCACCACACCCTTGATAGTCAAATACACAGGTTTGGCAGACGCGTTGGTGGTCACCTCGATAAATTTCTCAAAGCGCCCGAGCAACTTCGCATCGTAGGTCACAGAGACAGACGTAGAGGCTTTCGGTGCCACAGGATTCTTGTCCCATTTCGCATCCAAGCAGCCACAAGAGGCTTGCACGTCATTGATAATTAAGGGATCGCTACCCTTGTTGGTCAAGGTAAACGATACGGTAACGGGCTTTTTCCACATCACCTCACCGACATTCTGCTCTGTTTCGTTGCAAAACAGGAGCGACTGGGCTTGCGCCATCGTCGTCATCCCCAACAACAGACAGGCTATACTGATTTTTCGATTCATAATCTTTTCTTGATAGGCTGACAAAGGTAGGAAAAAATAAAAAGAAAGCCGCCGCCTTTGCACGTCATTTAACAATAAGATGCATTAATCGGGCGGGCATGAGACACTGCGACATTGACGGAACGGGCTGCTTCTCCTTATAATTTCAGGAGAAGCAGCCCGTTTATCCCATATTTTCAGCAAGCGCAAGCGCTTGTCTATAGTCACGCTTTCTTTGGCGTGTTAGCCAATGTAGCTACCAAGAAATCGTAGAACTTAGCGACGGAAGGTATCAACACACACTCAGCCGGCGAGTGAGGTGACAACAAGGTGGGTCCGAAGGAAATCATATCCAAGCCCGGCATGACGGCACCGATGATGCCGCACTCCAGTCCGGCGTGGATAACGACAACCCGCGCCTCTTCGCCAAACTGTTCGTGGTAGGACTTTATCATCGCCTTGAGGATAGGTGATTCCATATTGGGATCCCAGCCGGAATAGCTTCCGGACATCTCCACTTTCATGCCCGCCATGGAGAAGCAGCTTTCGAGCGATGTAGCCAAATACTCTTTCATGGAATCGGAAGAGCTGCGCGCCAATACCTGGAACGTTGCCTCTCCGTCACCAATGTTGATAATGGCCAGATTGGAGGAGGTCTCTACGGTATCCGGTTTCGTGGGAATCATACGCATGATGCCGTTTTGACAAGCGAAGATAGAGTCCACCAAATTGTCCTGAATCTCTTCGGGTACTTCCATAGCAGGCAGCGCTACCTTCTCCGCCTTGAAGGAGATTGGCGTTTCGGTTGCCTGGAACTCTTCGTTGAAGAGTTTCTCGCAGTATGCCACCAAGTCCATCACGTCTTCTTCGTTGTCAGCAGGTAACGTAATGACCACGTCGCACTCACGGGGAATGGCGTTGCGCATATTGCCACCGTTCCAACTTACCAGTCGAGCCTCGTCCGAAGCGATAGCCTCACGTACGAAACGAACCATCAACTTGTTGGCGTTGGCACGTCCTTGGTTGATTTCCAGTCCGGAGTGTCCACCACGCAGACCTTTGAGCGTCACCTTCAAGGCGATGTCCTGCGGGTCGGTCTCCACCTCTTTGTATTGCAGCGAGGCAGTCACGTCGATGCCGCCTGCACATCCGATGAAGAGTTCACCTTCGGTCTCCGAGTCGAGGTTAAGCAAAATTTCGCCATGAAGTTCGCCTGCCTTCAAGCCGAAAGCACCATACATGCCAGTCTCTTCATCGGCGGTAATCAGTGCCTCCAGCGGACCGTGCTTCAAGGACTTGTCCTCCATCACGGCCATGATGGCGGCCACGCCCATGCCGTTGTCAGCCCCCAGTGTGGTGCCATTGGCTCTTACCCAGTCACCGTCGACGATAGTCTCTATAGGGTCTTTCTCGAAATCGTGAACCGTATCGTTGTTCTTCTGCGGAACCATATCCATGTGCGCCTGCAGGATGACACCCTTGCAGTTCTCCATACCCGGAGTGGCAGGTTTGCGGTAAATCACGTTGCCAGCCTCATCGAGGATAGTCTCCACACCAATGCTTTTTCCATATTGTACCAAGAAATCCTGCACAGGCTTCAAATGGCCGGACGGACGTGGAACCTGTGTAAGTTCATAAAAATGCTTCCACACATTCTGTGGAGCCAAAGACTGAATTGTTTTCATAAGCTATTAGTTTTGTTTGTAAACGGCAAAGCCGCCATTCCGTAAATTCCCAACAAAATTATCAATAAAGTTTGTATTCCATGCACAAGAAGGGCAAATATTCCCGCCTCCTCTCTGCCTACGCCATAGAGCACCATCATGGAAATAACAGCAAAGTGCCATGGTCCGGCTCCGTTTGGTGTCGGCACCACCACTGCGATACTGCCCACTACAAACATCACCATACCTGCCACAAAGCCGAGATTGAGGGTGAAGTTGAAACAATAGAAGGTAAGATAGAAATGCAGGATGTAGCAGACCCAAATGGCTATCGTATAAAAGAGGTAAAGTGGCGGATTCTTCACTTTGCGCAAAGACATGATACCCTCCCAGATGTTTTTCATCACACCTTTCACACGCCCAAGTATCGCCAAACGCTTCAATAACAAAAACGCCAGCAAGCAAATGGCCAACAAACAGGCCAGCACAATGTAGAGATTGGCAGAGGTAAACTGGTTACCGATGCGATGGAAGTCCGTTCCCGTCTCTTGAAAGAAAGATCCGAACACTTTCATTTGGGAGAGCAACACAACACCCGTAACAAGCAAAGCGCAAACCATGTCAATCAGCCGCTCAGTGACCACCGTTCCCACAGACTTGGAGAATGAGACACCGTCGTAACGGGAGATTACCGCACAACGGGAGAGCTCACCGATACGGGGAATCAGCAGATTGGCGGCGTAGGAGACAAAGATGGCGTTCACACAGTTGACTGACCGGGGATGTTCTCCAATGGGGTCAAGAGCCAGTTTCCAACGCCAGCCTCGCAACACATGGCTCAGCACCCCAAAGATTAGGGAAACCGCCATCCACCCGTAGTCCATTTCGTGCAGAAGAACCTGCTCCACCTTGGCCCAGTCGAAGTCGCGGTAGGTCCAATAGAGAATCACACCACCCAAAAGCAGTGAAAAAAACACCTTCGATATGGAATAGATAACCTTTTTCAACTCTATCCGCTCCTAAATAAATTGAATATTGATATTAAATACGTACCTTTGCACGTTGCAAAGATAATAGGATTAAAGAAAATCGTCATACTAAATCAAGAATAATTCTATGGGAACAGTCAGACCAAAGAAGTTTCTGGGGCAGCATTTCCTGAAAGACCTCAGTATCGCCCAGGCCATTGCCGACACCGTCGACACTTGTCCCCAAGTACCGGTTCTTGAGGTCGGACCAGGCATGGGGGTACTCACCCAGTTCCTCCTCCCCAAGCAGCGTCCGCTGAAAGTAGTGGAGATAGACACCGAGTCTATCGAGTACCTGCGGGAGCATTTCCCCGAGCTGGGAGAGAACCTGGTTGAAGGCGATTTTCTGCGTATGCGGCTCGATACGTTGTTCGACGGCAAGCCCTTTGTGCTCACAGGCAACTACCCCTACAACATCTCCAGCCAGATATTCTTCAAGATGCTGGAGTACAAGGAATTGATTCCGTGTTGCACGGGCATGATACAGAAGGAGGTAGCCGAACGGATAGCCGCCGGCCCGGGGAGCAAGACGTACGGCATACTAAGCGTATTGATACAGGCTTGGTATCATGTGGAGTATCTGTTCACGGTGAGTGAGCATGTCTTCAACCCACCGCCCAAAGTGAAGAGTGCCGTCATCCGTATGACACGCAACGAGACCACGGAGCTGGGGTGTGACGAAAAGTTGTTCAAGCAAATCGTGAAGACGACCTTCAACCAGCGTCGGAAGACATTGCGCAACTCCATAAAGCCTATTCTCGGCAAAGAGTGTCCGCTCTGCGCGGAAGAGATTTTCAACAAGCGTCCCGAACAATTGTCGGTGCAGCAGTTTATCGAACTGACCAACAAGGTGCAGCCCTACCTGCAGGCAACGACGGAAAACAGCAAGTGACATACCAATGGAAAAAGAAGAAATCAACCACATAGAGGAGCTCATCGAAAAGAAGGACACCGTAGCCCTCAACGAAGAGATTGCCACCCTCCACCCTGCGGACATCGCCGACATGTGCGACGACCTGGAACCGGAGGAGGCGCGTTACATCTTCCATCTGCTGGACAACGAGACGGCGGCAGACGTGTTGGTGGAGATGGACGAGAATACCCGTAAGAAATATCTCGACGTACTCCCCTCGGAGATTATCGCCAAGCGGTTTGTCGACTATATGGACTCTGACGATGCCGTGGACATTATGCGCGACATGGACGAGGAGAAGCAGGAAGAGGTGTTGTCGCACATCGAGGACATCGAACAGGCAGGCGACATCGTAGACTTGCTGAAGTACGACGAAGACACCGCCGGAGGCTTGATGGGTACCGAGATGGTAGTGGTGAACGAGAATTGGAGCATGCCCGAGTGTCTGCGTGAGATGCGTCTACAGGCCGAGGACATGGACGAGATATATTATGTATACGTGGTGGACGATGACGAACGGCTGCGCGGAGTGTTTCCCCTGAAGAAGATGATTACCAGCCCCTCCGTGTCCAAAGTGAAGCACGTGATGAAGAAAGACCCCGTCTCCGTCCGCGTAGACTCCTCCATCGACGAAGTGGTGCAGGTTATCGAGAAGTACGACCTGGTGGCCATCCCCGTTGTGGACAGCATCGGGCGACTGGTGGGACGCATCACCGTAGACGATGCCATGGATGAAGTCCGTGAACAAGCCGAACGTGACTACCAGTTGGCTTCCGGTTTGTCTACCGACGTAGAGACGCACGACAACGTGTTCCGCCAGACCACGGCGCGGCTTCCCTGGTTGCTCATCGGCATGATTGGAGGTATCGGCAACTCCATGATATTGGGCAATTTCGACACGACCTTTGCCGCTCATCCCGAGATGGCACTCTATATCCCCTTGATTGGCGGTACGGGAGGAAACGTTGGAACACAGTCATCCGCTATCGTCGTACAGGGCTTGGCCAACAGTTCGCTCACGGCAGAGAACACCTTCAAGCAGATAGCCAAGGAATCCGTGGTGGCTCTCATCAACGCCACTATCATTTCCATGTTGGTTTATGTCTACAACTTTCTGCGTTTCGGCAGCATGGCCACCGTCACCTATTCCGTATCCATCAGCCTATTCGCCGTGGTGATGTTCGCGTCCATCTTCGGCACGCTGGTTCCCATGACACTGGAGAAACTGAAAGTAGACCCCGCCATAGCCACCGGACCGTTCATTTCCATTACCAATGACATCATTGGCATGATGATTTACATGGGTGTCACGGTACTCTTGGCATGATTATTTGAAATAATCACTTCTTTTTTATGATTTTTCAAATTTATTGCTTTAATTTGTCACCATTAAACATTCAGGGTTAGCCCTACTAATAAACTACAAATGATGACGGACACTCACGACACCAATGAGCTCTTGCAACAAGTCCCGTTGGAAGAAGACAAGACACAAGCGGCATCCGCCCAAGATGCCGCACAAACGGCCAATGAAACCGAAGATTCAGTGACTGAGGGAGAAGTGACAGAGAAGGAGGCGGAAGCCACCCTGTTTGTTGCGCCCAAGACCAAAGCGGAGGTGATAGAACGCCTCAAAGAGTTGGTTCAAGAAACAGGGAACATAAACAGGCAGGAGATAGACTCACTGAAACAGAGTTTCTACAAGTTGCACAACGCAGAGGTGGAAGCCGCACGAAAAGCGTTCGTCGACAAGGGTGGAGAGGAAACCGGCTTCGTAGCGGAGCCTGATGCGGAAGAGGAGACCTTCAAGACCCTCATGGCGGAGGTGAAGCGGAAACGCAGCGTCTTTAACGAGGAGCAAGAACGCCTGAAGGAAGAGAACCTGCAAAAGAAACTCGCCATCATCGACCGACTGAAAGAGATTGTGGAGAGTCCCGAGGGTGCAAACAAATCATACAACGAGTTCAAGCAGCTGCAACAACAGTGGAATGAGACGAAACTAATCCCCGCCAACAAGGTGAACGAGGTGTGGAAGTCCTACCAGATGTATGTGGAGAAGTTCTACGACCTGCTGAAACTGAACAACGAGTTCCGCGAGTACGACTTCAAGAAGAACTTGACCATCAAGACCGCCTTGTGCGAAGCGGTAGAAAAGTTGGCAAACGAGCCGGATGTCATCTCAGCCTTCCACCAATTACAGAAACTGCATCAGGAGTTTCGCGACACGGGTCCAGTAGCCAAAGAACTCCGTGAGAGCGTGTGGGCACGCTTCAAAGCCGCATCCACCGTCATCAACCGCAAACACCAGGCTCACTTTGAGGAACTGAAAGAGAAAGAGCAATACAATCTCGACCAAAAAACCGTTATCTGCGAGATTGTGGAAGCCATTGAATATGACCGACTGAAGACTTTTGCCGATTGGAACGCCAAGACACAGGAAGTCATTGCGTTGCAAACCAAATGGAAAGGCATCGGTTTTGCTCCGCAAAAGATGAACGTGAAGATTTTTGAACGTTTCCGTGCCGCTTGCGACGATTTCTTCAAACGCAAGAGCGAGTTTATCAAGACCACCAAGGGTCTGTTCAACGAGAATCTTGAGAAGAAAAAAGCCCTCTGCGAAAAGGCGGAAGAACTGAAAGAGAGCACCGACTGGAAGGCGACAGCCGACAAACTGACGAAGTTGCAGAAGGAATGGAAGACCATCGGCCCCGTCCCGCAGAAGTACTCTGACAGCATTTGGAAACGCTTCATCGGAGCTTGCGACTACTTCTTCGAGCAAAAGGGCAAGGCCACTTCCTCACAACGGTCGGTAGAGATGGACAACCTGGCTCAGAAGAAGGAGATTATCAATAAGCTGAAAGAGATAGACCCCGACACCGCTGATGAGGAGACCAGCAAGCAGGTGCGCGAATGGATTAAGCAGTGGAACGAAATCGGTCATGTACCTTTCAAGGAGAAAGACAAACTCTTCAAGGAGTTCCACGGGTTGGTGGACATCCTCTTCGATAAGCTCAACTTGAACGCTTCACGCAAGAAACTGAACAGTTTCAAGTCGAACATCAAGGATATCGCTGACAACGAGAACAGCTCACTCTACAAGGAACGCGAGAAACTGGTGCGCAGTTACGAGAACATGAAGAGCGAGATACAGACCTATGAGAACAACCTCGGATTCTTCAGCAGCTCTTCGAAGAAAGGTAATAGCCTGATGAACGAAATCAACCGAAAGATAGAGAAGCTGAAAGCCGACCTTGAAGTGGTTTCGGAGAAGATACGCATCATAGACGGTCAGTTGGGCAAGTAGCCTCAACGAATCTGTCCGCACAACCATAAAGTCCGCATGCCGTTGCTAAGTCAAACGGCATGCGGACTTGTTTTTGCTCCACAAAAAGCAAGGGAGAAGAAACGGGTCAGTCCGAAAACCCGGATTGACTTAGTACAGATTTACTTTACACCGTTTTAACACTTTAAAAAGTAAAGAAAT
>CAVJRQ010000041.1:25415-31409 GCA_963652075.1 Acutalibacteraceae bacterium | reverse complement strand
ATTTCTTTACTTTTTAAAGTGTTAAAACGGTGTAAAGTAAATCTGTACTAAGTCACGTTGATTCGTCTGACCGCTTGCGTTTTTTGGAGCGCAACCATGGAAATATACACCATTCCAAGGTGTGACGGCTATGGAAATATACACCATTCCAAGGATAACTGCCACAAAGGTACTTTTAATTATTGAAAAAGCTGGACTTTTTATCAGTTTCTTTTTGCGCTACGCTTTGTTTTGTCCCCATGCCGGGGGAGGGGGATTTGAGCCTATGGCTCGTAAGGTTGCATTCGCATAGCAGTACAAACGAGGCGCATTGCTGAGTGATAAAGTGTGCGCATATTTGTGAAAATAGTTGCCTTAATACTATTTATTCCGTGAAAATTGTTTCACGAATTAATCTATTCACTATCTTTGCCGAACAATATAAAACAAAATAAAAAACAACGGACAATGAGTTATCTTATACGACCGAGTCACTATGTACCTGTACTCGACTTGAAGCAGACGGAACTGGGAATCAAAAAGGTAAAAGAGTATTTCCAACAGAATCTCTCCGCTGAATTGCGCTTGCGCCGTGTCACGGCCCCCCTGTTCGTACTCAAGGGCATGGGTATCAATGATGATTTGAGCGGTACGGAACGCCCGGTCACGTTCCCCATCAAGGACCTGGGCGATGCCAAGGCCGAAGTGGTCCATTCTTTGGCGAAATGGAAACGCCTCACGCTGGCTGAGTACAACATCGAACCGGGTTACGGCATCTACACCGACATGAACGCGATTCGGGCGGACGAGTGTTTGGGCAACCTCCACTCGCTCTACGTGGATCAGTGGGACTGGGAACGGGTGATTACTCCCAAAGACCGGACCGTCTCTTTCCTGAAACAGACCGTGAACCATATCTATGCCACGATGCAGCGCACGGAGTACATGGTTTGCGAAGCCTATCCGCAGATTAAGCCATTCTTGGCCAAGGAGGTACACTTCATTCATGCCGAGGAGCTGCGCCAGCTCTATCCGGACAAGACCCCCAAGGAACGAGAGAACCTGATTGCCCGTCAATACGGCACCGTATTTATTATAGGTATAGGTTGCCCGTTGGGCGACGGCAAGGAGCATGACCTGCGCGCTCCCGACTATGACGACTATACGACCATCGGTGAAAACAATATGCCGGGACTGAACGGCGACCTCTTGGTGTGGGACAGCATCCTTGAATGCGCCATCGAACTCTCTTCGATGGGTGTGCGTGTGGATAAGGAGTCTTTGGTACGTCAGCTGAAGATGTCCGGCCAGGAGAAACGCATGGAGCTTTATTTCCACAAACGCCTGTTGGATGATACGCTCCCCTTGAGCATCGGCGGCGGTATCGGTCAGTCTCGCCTCTGCATGCTCTACCTGCGTAAAGCCCACATCGGGGAGATACAGGCAAGTATCTGGCCCGAGGAGATGCGCAAGGAGTGTGCCCGGATAGGCATCCCCCTTATCTGACGAAATCCATAGCTTTAAGTTTAGATAGACGGAGAGTCATAACGGCCCGCAGTGATTGGTCGGCATGATTCTCTGTCGTTTTTTATTCAATCAAGCTTGATATTCTGCATTCGGTTTGCGCTATCTTTGGATAAGATAGGCTTCACCTCAGCATAATATTCAATCAAGCTTGATATTCTGCATTCGGTTTGCACTATCTTTGCATTACAAAAACATGAGACCTATGAATGTGCAGATAGAAGAGAGTTGGAAGCGTCATCTCGCTCCGGAGTTTGAGAAACCTTATTTTGTCAACCTTACGAACTTCGTGCGCGAGGAGTACGGCAGGGGGGCTGTGTATCCTCCCGGAAAGCTGATATTCAACGCCTTTAATCTCTGTCCGTTTGACAAGGTGAAGGTGGTCATCATCGGCCAGGACCCTTACCACGGCCCGGGGCAGGCGCATGGGCTCTGTTTCTCGGTCAACGACGGCATTCCTTTTCCGCCCTCGCTGGTGAACATCTTCAAGGAGATAGGCAGTGACTTGGGAACTCCGTTCCCCACCACGGGCAACCTTACCCGTTGGGCCAATCAGGGCGTGCTGCTGTTGAACGCCACGCTCACCGTGCGGGCGCATCAGGCCGGTTCGCATCAAAACCATGGGTGGGAAGAGTTTACCGATGCGGCCATACGTGCCTTGGCAACGGAACGGGAGAATCTCGTCTTTCTCTTGTGGGGAGCCTACGCGCAGAAGAAAGGGACGTTCATCGACCGCGACAAGCATCTGGTGCTCACCTCTGTCCACCCGTCGCCCTTGTCCGCCTACCACGGGTTCTTCGGGAACAAACATTTCAGCAAGACGAACGAATATTTGGTGGCTCACGGCAAGGAACCTGTCCAATGGTAGGGGGGTTAGTACCACTCGACGTTGGTGCTGTAGCTGCTGCGCTTGTCATACTTCAACGCGTCCTTCAGCATGCTTGAGTTGGCGCTGATGGTGAAGTTGTACGAAGTGAACGGGCCGAATACCATGCCGGCGGTCATCGAGAAGCAGTGCAGGTCGCGCGAGATGTTGACCGATGACATGGATATCTTGTGAGCCGTGAAGTCGTAGCCGCTGGAGTAGGATACGTTCCACTTGTCGCTCAGCTTCACGTTGCCCGAGAAGTTCATCGTCTGCGTGAACTTGTAGGGGTAGCGCATCGTCTTGACGTTGATTTTTGCACTTCTGTCCTCCGACATGCTGATACCGTAGGATACGGTGAACGACCAAGGCATCTTGAAGCGCAGGTAGCCATACTCATCGACTTCCGCCTTCACCTCTTTCTTCTTCACTTCGGGCTTGTTGGTTTCTCCGTCTTCGTATTCATCCTCCTCCGCTTGGTCCGCCTCGTCGGATTTCTTCTTCAGGTTGTCTTTCTCGTCCTTACTGCCGAACCACTTCTTCCAGGTGTCATTGTTAAAGGTATAGGAGAAACTTTGGCTCATGCCCTGGAACCGTCCGAACCGTCCGTACGACCACTCCGTGCGGTTGCCTTCGACAACCTGCCCTTGGTCGTTGAACTGGTAGGCATAGGTGGCGAAGCGCGCGCTCAGGTTAAAGGTATATCGCTTGGTCAGTTTCAGTCGGATGCGCATGTTCAGGTCGCTCCAGGGCTTCTCCTTGGCCGCCGTGTTGTAGGACATGCCGGCGTACAACTCGTCGATGAGGCTGATTTTCTTCACGCCCGTAGAGTCCCTGTCCGACTTCACCTTCATCTCCAAGTTGTTGGACACGTCGAAACTGATGCTTCCCGACTTCCCTTTACCCGGATAGCTGAAGATGCCGTTGGCATAGGGGGTGTATTCCACTTGACGCACCTCCCCGTTGGCATCGGTATAGATATAGGTGTCCCAGAACCCGTACTTGCGGGCACTGAAGTCCGGTGTCAGGCTATAGCTGACGGAGGGCTTGAAGACGTGGCGTATCATCTCTATCTTGTCGCCAAAGATTTTCTTCGACGGCTTGTAGAAACCGTATAGCGTTGTGTTGGCGGAAACGCTGAAGCTGTAATTGTAGACACGGTTGAATCCGTAGATGGTATCCTGTCTCTCCTTCTGTTGCGTCTCGTCCCAACTGCGTTTCACCTTGTTGGTGTACCACCGTTCGGTGTAGTCGAACGTAGGGGTCACGTTGATGTACTTGAACAGTGTGAACGTGGCGCTCACGGGGATATGGTGCTTCACACCGTTGCGCCAGTCCTTCACCAAGCTCGATTTCATAACCAAATCTTCCTTGGTGTTGATGCTGTTGCTTATCTGTCCGGTGTACTGGATGCTGATTTTCTCGTACCAACGTTCTTTGCCCACCATCTTCTTCCGTTTGAACGGGTAGAGCCGTGCCAGCGTGATGTTCAGGTCCGGCAACGTCAAGGAGATGGTTGAGTCCCGTGTGTTCTGTGAGATGTTGAACGTGCTCGACAGGGTAAGGCCGATGTCGGGGAACGAGCGCGAGTAGCTCACACTGGACGTACGCGTGCTTTGTGAGTAGACCTGCGGGTTGTAGAGGCTGCTGAGGTTCGACTTCTCGTAGTTCGTGGTGGCGTAGTTGACGCTGGCGGAGAAGTTCGAGTTGGGGCTTGCTTTGGAATCCTGCCGGTGGCTCCACATAATCTTGAAGCTCGTCGTCTCGGAGAAGTCAGGCATGTTCTTGTCGCCCGTCTTCGTGTCGAGGTAGCTCACGTTGAAACTGCCGGAGTACTTATACCGTCGGTTGTAGTTGGAGGCTGCCGCCAATCCCCACGAACCTTTTGTGTAGATTTCGCCCGTCAGCTTTAGGTCCATATAGTCGCTGATGGCGAAATAGTATCCGCCGTCGCGCAGGTAGAATCCCCGTGTATTCTCGTCGCCGTAACTGGGCATGATGAAACCGGAGGAGTATTTGCTGCTGAAGGGGAAGAATCCGAAGGGGATTGCCAAGGGGAGCGGCACGTCGGCTACCACCAACCACGCCGGTCCGAAGACGACGTTTTTCTTGGGGCGCACCTTCGCGCGGCTCAGCGCCAGATAGAAGTGCGGATGATCATGGTCTTCGCAGGTGGTATAGCGCCCGTGTTCCATGTAATACTCGTCGTTGGTGCCTTTCTTGGCGTTCTGGCTGGTGATGAAACCCTCGCCCTGTTCGGTGGTGATGTTGTTGATGAAACCCTTCTTCGACTTGAAGTTGTAGCTCATCAGCTCCGATTCGTAGGGCGTTTCGCCCTCCTTGAAGACGGGTTTCCCCTTAATGGCACCCACCGAGTCCTTGATGCCGTTGGCGTGTACCGTGCTGCTGTCCAAGTTCATCTTGATGACCTCTGCCGTGAGTTCAACCTTCTGGTAGTTCACCTTGCCCGAACCGTACAGGTAGGCGTTCTTCCCCTCGAAGATGGTCGAGTCGCTCGACTCATAGGTGACGGGGGCATCCAACGCTCCTTTCTTTGACTTCACCGAGTCGGTGGCCAACGAATCCTTCACGGCGACGGAGCCCACGATGACGGAGTCCGCAGCGACAGGCACGGGCTGGATAGAGTCCCGGGCGGCCGAGCCATTACCGCGCTGTTGCGAACCCGCTCTTTGCGGAAACAACAGTAATACCAGCGTCACCCCTATCGCTATCTGTATATACGTTCTTAGTGAAGTCATCAATCAGAGTTTACACATCGGGTGGCAAAAGTACACATTATCGGTCAATCTATGCGGAAACCGTTCCGTATTTTATTGATTTTTTGGAGTTACAAAAACAATTCACACCAATTGCGGAAGCGCTCCACTCCCTCTTCGCCATATTTCGACAGGTTCTTGAGTATCTTCTCTATCGGCTTCTCGTGACCCGGGCGGCTCTTCGAGTAGAACTTGTCCGCAAAGCAGATGACCTGTTCCTCCAGGCTTATCGGCAGCATGTCGCGGTGCGGCACGGGCAGGTTCTGCTCCTCTATCTCCTTGATTGAAAGCCCTGCTCCCGTGTGCCGCTCACAGACCAGCGCATGACGGGGGTATCCCTCTTTCCGCATCAGCTCGGCTCCCAAATAGCCGTGGCGGATGTACGGCTCTTTTCCAAGGCAATGGATGTCAGGGGCATCCGTCAGAAAGATGCCGATGTCGTGCAGCAGTCCGGCCTCTTCCACAAACTGCCTGTCGAGGTGCAGCTCGGGGTGTCTGTCCGCTATGTGCAGGGCTTTGTCCGCTACGGCACGGCTATGGTTCAGCAACAAGGCCTTTAACGGCGGATTGTCATTGTAATATTTGTCTATCAGCGCAAGTGCGTCCATCTTTTGTACTCCTTTCGTAATCGGTTGTGAAGACCGTGCAAAGGTATCCATAAACGACGAAAGGCCAAAGCTATTCAGGGATGTTTTGGGGCAGGACCATATCGGGAGCGGAGTGCTCTTCGTCTCCCAAAATCATTTTTACTATATAAAAAATCATTTTTGCGTATCCAGTCTGTCGGATTAGTCCGACCTTTGCTAAGTGAAAAAGTGTCATCCTTTGTGACCTTAGAAACAACAAGAA
>CAVJRQ010000041.1:0-25405 GCA_963652075.1 Acutalibacteraceae bacterium | reverse complement strand
CAACAAGAAAAGTACGGACTGTTCATTAATACATTAAAATATATACTATGATAAACAACAAGAAAAAACCGAAAGACTTCCGTTGGTTACTGACGTGTCTTTGTTCCTTCTTCGGGGTGATTTCCCTGATGCTTATCAATATGGCCGCAGCTTGTGTGGGCGACCCGCTACCCGTTGACGAGGAGGAGGCCGATCCCTCCATCAATAAGGCGATTGTGAAAGACGTGGACGATGACGACGACAGCGGTTCATCGCAAAAGGTGAAACTGTCGTTCCCTCGTTTTGATGACGGTTCCGGTGATTTGCTGGCATTTCCCGGAGCGGAAGGTCACGGCCGTTACACGCGCGGAGCGCGTGCCGCCGAGAGCTATAGCGTCTATCGCGTGACAAACCTCAACACTTCCGGCGAGGGCTCTTTCAAGGATGCCATCAGTCAGCCTAACCGCATCATTGTGTTTGCCGTTTCGGGCGTAATCAATTTGAACAAGGAAGCCTACTCTTTTAAGAATAATCAGACAGTCTTGTTCGAGACGGCTCCGGGTGACGGCATCGAACTCTACAATGGACGTATGATGGGGTCGGGTGCCACGAACCTGATAGTACGTTATATGCGTCAGCGCATGGGACGCCAGTTCAGTGGAGCGGATAGCGGTGACGCAGCAGGCGTGGCTAACGGAAGTGACCAAATCTATGACCATTGCTCCATCACCTGGGGATTGGATGAGAACTTTTCCATCAGTGCCGACAATAAGGGTACACGCCCCAAGAACATCACCATCCAAAACTCCATCATTGGTCAGGGATGTATGAACCACTCTTGCGGTGGCTTGGTGCAGACCAACGATGACGAAGGCATAACCATCTTCCGCAATCTGTTGATAGACAACCTGACCCGTAACTTCAAGGTGAAGGGACTCAACCAGTACGTGAACAACGTGATTTACAACTGGAAGGACGGCGCCTACATCATGGGCGGTGATTCCGATGGACACTCTGACACGGACATTGAGAACAACTATTTCATCAAAGGACCGTGCTATATATGGCGCAACACGGCAGTGGCCAATGTCGACCCGAATATCATCGGTGATTTGACCAAATGTATCCCGTCGGGCAGCGATGGCTCGTACTATATGGTATTGGAGAAGTCCAACCCTTGCGCTCCTTTTACACGCGGTAACGAGAACTTCGACACCTATTGCGTGGGTAACTACTACGACGACAACGTGGACGGAAAGCTGAACGGAGTGGAAATCACGCAAGCCAATTGGAGTACCTACATGGACTTTACTCCCTCGTTCATCAACAGCCCGAGCGCTCTGCATCCGAACATCTTGCAGAAGAGCACCGCGGAGGAAGCCTACAACTATATTATAAATAATGTAGGAGCTGTGTTGCCGAACCGCGACAAGGTAGACCAGTTTATGATTGACGAACTCAAGTCGCTCGGCAAGGAAGGCGTTATCCTGCGCGACCAAAACAACGAGACGCAGTATCCGTTGGCGAAAACCTGGCAACAGATTACGATAGCCGACCCTGCCAAGGATACGGACAAGGACGGTATGCCCGATGAGTTTGAGGACATGTGGCAACTCGACAAGAACGACCCTTCCGATGCCCTGAAGGTGGCTGGCAACGGATATACCAATATCGAGAACTATGCCTTCTCATTGCAATTCCCCGAGTTGTATGAATCAGCGTACACGAAATGGAAGAACCAATAAGGTAAACCCTCCGCATGGGACGAAACAACAAGAAAACAACAATAATAACTAATTCTAATAGAAATGAAAAAAGTGACATTCTTACGAAAGATGCTTTGGCTGTTGCTCATTCCATTCCTGGCTACCGCTTGCGAAGACAAGATGGATGAACACTACAAAGTGCCCGACTGGGTGAAAGGCAGTGCGTGGGAAGTACTGGAATCAGGAGAGTACGGTAATTACTCGATGTTCCTCGAAGCCGCCGAGATTGCCGGACTTAAACCTATCATGCACGGAAAGACTACAGTGACCGTGATGGCTCCGGACAATGACGCGTTCCAGGCCTACCTGACAAAGAACAACTACACTTCGGTGAAGGACGTGCCAACGGCCGAACTGAAGAAGCTGATTGGCTTCCACTTGGTGTATTATTCCTACAACACGAATGATTTCATCAACTACCGACCCTCCGGAAGCATGGAAACGGATGAGGAGAAAGAGGTGAATGCCGGTCTCTATTACAAACACCGTACCTACAGCATCGATGCTCCCAGCTATGGGGTCAACTCAGAAGGCAAGCAGGTGATGGTGTACCACTTGGAACGTTTCTTGCCGGTGTTCTCCTACCGCTTCTTCCAGACCCGAGGCCTTGACGCCAAGTCGAGCTACGAGTATTTCTACCCCGAGTCCACTTGGGAAGGCGACAACGGATTCAATGTATCCAACGCCTCGGTGAAAGAGTATGGCATCATTGCCAACAACGGTTACATCCATACCGTAGACCGGGTAATCGAACCCTTGGAGACTATCTATACCGAACTGAAGGACGACTCCAACTACTCCATGTTCCTGAATCTCTACGACAAATGGGGTACCTACGTCTATGATGACGAACTCACCAAATCATACGCTTCGACGTATGGTGTCGACTCCATCTATCAGTACAAACACAGTGTGGAGCTCAACGGCACTTCATTGCCGGACATCGCTTGTGAATGGCCTGTCAGCAACTATCAAGCCTTCACCACCCTGTCGTCGCAGTCCTACACGGTGTTTGCCCCGGACAACAACGCCCTGACCGCTTTCTTCGATAAATACTGGAAAGAGGGTGGCTATGCCTCCTTGGAAGATGTGGATGATATCATCGTCAGTGATTTCATCAAGAGCTACATTGTTGGCAGTCAGATGTTGTTTCCGCAAGACATCGACAAGGCGAAAGCCGAAGGCACATTGGACTTGCAGATCAACACGGCCGACATCAAAGACCGTCGGCTCTGCGTGAACGGAACGCTCTATGGCATGAGCGAGATGCTGCCTCCTACCCATTATACCTCCATCGTAGGCCCCATCTATCTGCGTAAGGACGCGCGTCCCATTCTGTATGCCTTGAGCGGGCTGGGATTGCAGTCGCTGCTCTCTTCTCCCGAAGCGAAATATACGATGATTTTGCCATCGGAAGAGCAGTTGAACGAATCGCATATCTATACGGTACACGACACAAAGACGCTGACAAAAGACGGTGACGACGGTGGAACTACTCCGTTGAGCACCTCCGACAAGCAGAATCTGCTCTACATCAACCTGGCAAGCCGCACCGCTGCCGAGGGCACCACTCTCCCCGAGTCGGGAACGAAGGTGATTCCTACGTTGGCAAGCTGGAACTTCTGGTTTGTCAAGGATGGCAAGATTACGACCAATGCCCTCTTTAACAAACAGCTGAATCCGGAGGACAACACGACGATATGGTGCGCGTTCACCAAACTGGCCGACCAGGAAAATGGTACGGTGTACACCACCGACGGTGAGGCTTCTTACTTCTATCCGGACTATTTCTCGTCCGAAATGAAAGAGACGCTGGCGAACGCACTCGCCATCTGTGCGGATAAGCGTTACGTATATTACCGCTTTGTGACGCTGATGAAAACGGCGGGCATGATTGCCAACGAAACGATTACGGACTTGACGACCTCCGATCGTTTCATCGCCTTCATCCCTACCAACGACGCTATCCAGACGGCATTGTCCGCCAATCGCATACCGGGCATTACCAACGGGGCGTTTGACGAGAGCGGTTCTCTCATCGCTGACGCTGTTGACAAGGATGCGCTGAGGAGTTATCTCTTGTCCTATTTCATCACCAACTCCAACAACGCCTTGGTGAACTACCCGTATGTCGGATCTACCATGAAGAGCCAGGCATACAACACGCTCAGCACAAGCTATCCTGCCATTGACTATACGGATGACGGTTCCGGACTGAGCGTGCAACTGACCGGGCGTAGCGCGTGTCACGTAATCGCTGACTATGATTGCTTCCCCTTCGCTTTTAAGGACGGATGCTTCCAGCTGATAGATGATGCCCTTTGATTAACCGTAAAACAGCAATTATGAAAGTTTTCAAATATATATTCATCGCCTTCTTGCTCGTCTGTCTGACGGGCAAGGCGCAGGGACAAACAAAAGTCCTGTCCGGCAAAGTGATTGAGATGCTCAATGGCCAAGCCGAACCGATAATGGGTGTGAACATCAATATCATGAACCCACAGAACCGTTCGTTGGGAGGAACAATTACCGACATGAACGGTACCTATAACCTGAAGATTCCTAACGAGAAGAACCTGACCATCGTTTTCTCGTACATCGGTATGAAGACGAACCGAATCAAGTATACGGGTCAGGAGAAGTTGAACGTGACCATGACCGATGACTCCCAAACCATGAACGAGGTGGTGGTCAGCGCAGCCCGCATGGACCGCAACGACCTGGGTTTGTCTGCCCGTCAGCAGGTATCCGCCACCCAAAAGGTCAACATGGACGAATTGGTAGCCACCTCGCCCGTTACCTCCATCGAGGACGCGTTGCAAGGTCAGCTGGGTGGTGTGGATATCGTGCTCGGTGGTGGTGACCCTGGTGCGCGTGCCAGCATTCAGATTCGTGGTACAAGTACCTTGAACGCCAACGCCAATCCGTTGATTGTGGTCGACGGTATCCCTTACCCCTCAGACATCAGTGAGGACACGGACTTCTCGAACTTGAACAATGATGACCTCGGAGCCTTGCTGAACATCTCTCCGCAGGACATCCAGTCTATCGAGGTGCTGAAGGACGCTGCCGCAACGGCTATTTGGGGAACAAAAGGTGCCAATGGCGTACTCATCATCAATACCAAGAAGGGTACAATCGGCAAGACCCGTTTCTCCTTCTCTTCGAAATACTCCGCAAAGTTTGAGCCCGAAAGCATCCCGATGCTGAACGGTGACCAATACACCGCCCTCATGAGCGAAGCCATCTGGAACGCAGCCAACTACGTAGGCACGAGCTCCAGTACGGCACGCAACTACTTGAATCTCCTCTTCAACCAAAAGGAGATTGGTTACGACCCCGATTGGGTTTACTTCGATGAATACAACGCCGACACCGACTGGCTCTCAGAGATACGCCGCAATACCCAAAGCTGGGAGAATACGTTCTCCATGAGCGGAGGTGGTGAACGCGCCACATACCGTTTCTCCTTGGGCTATCTCAACGAGGGAGGTACGACCATCGGAACCGGATTCAATCGTTTGAACTCCAGTTTGCAGATATCCTACCGTTTCTCCGAGAAACTGAAATTTGACGCGAACTTCACCTACACGCAGTCGGAGCGCGATGCCAGCTATGGCAACATCCGTAGCGTCGCTTTCAGCAAGATGCCGAACAAGTCTCCTTATTATATAGACGACGCGACGGGCGAACGTACCTCACAGTATTTCTCTCATACCGAGGGAAGCACCATCGACCCGAAGGCTTCGATGAGTACTACCCCCGATAACAGTACCAACTACAACCCTGTGGCAATGGCTCACGAAGGTATCAACAACACGCTACAGCGTGAGAGCCGCATGAACTTCAACGCTGAGTACAAGTTCTTGCCTTGGTTGACCTATAAAGGCTATGTCTCGTTCAATATCCGTAACACCAAGGGTCGCCTCTTCTGTCCGCAGGTGGCTACCGGATTGCCTTGGACTGACACCTTTGCCAACCGCAGTACGGACACCTCATCGAACCAGCTGAATGTCTCTACGGAGAACAAGTTGATGGCGTTAAAGAACTGGGAGGAGAAACACGCTATCGTGGGTAACCTCATCTGGCGTACCACAGAGGCCAACAAGTCGAGCTACGGAAGTCAGACTTTCGGTAACCCTTCGTCCAAGCTCTCCGACCCGATAATCGGCAGTGCCGTAGCGGCAACCGGATCGGGCGAATCGAAAGAACGCAACCTCTCCGGTACGGCTGCCCTTAACTACACCTATCTGAACCGTTACGTCATCAACGGTACGGTCAGTATGGAAGGCAACTCCACCATGGGTAAATCCGAACGTTGGGGTATGTTCCCCTCCGCCGGTTTGGCATGGCACATGCAGGAAGAGAAGTTCCTTCGCGACCTCAAGTGGATTCAGGAACTGAAACTCCGCTTCAGCTACGGACAGAGCGGTAAGACGGCCAGTGGAACGGGTGTTTACCTGGGAACTTTCTCCAGCGGTAACAACTATATGGACATGGATGCCATCAAACCGTCGAGCATGCAGCTCAACCGGTTGAAGTGGGAGACTACCACCGAGTACAACACGGGTGCCGATATCTCGCTCTTCAAGGGTAGACTCCGTTTCACGGTCGATGTTTACCAGAAGTATACCAAGGACTTGCTGCAGTCGAACATAAGTACTCCGACAACCTTGGGTTATGGAAGCTACAAGATGAAATACTTCAATTCCGGTAAGATGACGAATAAGGGATGGGAGTTCCGCACGGATGTTGTGGCGGTGGAGAATAAAGACCTGCGTGTCGCCGGTTACTTCAACATCAGCCACAATGAGAACGAGATTACCGAGATGCCCGACAACTACACGGCAGAGAATTATACCTTCGGCAACGGCAACTATGCTTACCGCTACGAAGTGGGTCGTCCGTTGGGCTCTTTCTTCGGATACCGTTACAAGGGTGTTTATCAGAACAAAGACGCTACGTATGCCCGCGATGCCGAGGGTAACATCATGAAGGACTTGGAAGGAAATCCTATCACCATGAAGAACGGAACGGCGGTCGTTTGTCCGGGTGACGCCATGTACGAGGATATCAACCACGACGGTGTCATCAACGAGTACGACATCGTTTATCTGGGTAACTCCCTGCCGCGCTTCACGGGAGGTGCAGGTCTGAACATCAGTTACAAACAGTTCAAACTGAGTGCCAACTTCTACGGACGTTACGGACAGGACGTTGTCAACAAAGCCCGTATGAACAACGAGTCGATGCGTGGAGTCAGCAACCAGAGTACGGCGGTGCTGCGCCGTTGGCGCAACGAGGGTGACATCACCGACATCCCCCGTGCCCTCTATAACGAAGGTTACAACTACCTGGGTTCTGACCGTTTTGTGGAAGACGCTTCGTACATCCGTTTGAAATCTCTTTCACTCACCTATCGGTTGCCCAAGACCCTGTCACAGTCGTGGGGATTGACAAACTGTGAGTTCTATGTTACCGGATACAACCTCTTTACGTGGACCAAGTATACGGGACAGGATCCTGAAGTAAAATCGAAGAACACCATTTCGGAGGACACGGCCACCACGCCTTGCTCCATCCAGTTTACCTGTGGTGTGAATTTAAGTTTCTAACGAAAGAATAAGCAGATATGAAAAAGATATTATTAGCGACATTGTTTATCGGCGCTTTCGGGTTGAGCGGCTGTGACGACTACCTGAACATCCTGCCCAACGATAAACAAACGACGGAGATGTACTGGAAATCATCGGCCGACGTAGAGGCGATATTGGCCGAGGGATACAGCTCCATGCGTACTTGCATCCCCTACATGATTGACTGGGGCGAGTTGCGCGGCGCGTCTGTGGCCACGTCCATAGCCAATGCGGCCATGATAGGCGATTTTAAAGTGTTGCCCGATAACTCACGCGTCTCTTGGCAGACATTCTATAAGGTTATCGGTATGGCCAACTCCGTATTGGAATTCGCACCCGGCGTGATGGCTGTCGATGAGAGCTACCGTGAGCAACAGATGAACTCGCATCTGACGGAGGCCTATTTTATGCGTGGGTTGATGTACCTCTATCTGGTACGTAACTACAGGGAAGTGCCTCTCGTGAAGAAAGCCTACGTGACGGATGAAGTCTCGAACGACATCGCCAAGTCGAGCGAGGAAGAGGTACTCGCTTTCATCAAGAGTGACGTGGAAGCCGCTTTGGCTACCAATGCCGCCAAAGAGCAGTTCGAGAGTGCGTGGGCCAACAAGGGACGCGCCACCAAATGGGCGTTGTACGCGCTCGGTGCCGAGACCTGCCTGTGGGCTGAGGACTACGAGGGCTGCGTCAAATATGCCGACATGCTGATAAACGCTTCTTCGGGTCTTCGTCCGGTGTTCATCACCTCATCGGCGCGTTGGTTCGAGAACTTCTACACCCAAGAGGGCAACGGAAGCAACGAGTCTATCTTTGAGCTGATGTTCGATGCTTCCGACACGTCCAACAGCGGTACCAACGGTTACACGCCGACCAAGTATCTTGCTTTCACCACGTCGAGTACACCTTCGTACATGTTCTCCGAAGCCATGACGCAACGGTTGAGCGAGGAGGGTGCGGCAGGCTCGGTGCGTGCTAAATGGGGTGCCGCAGCCGGGGATGAGTCTACGTCCAGTGAAACGGGGTTGGTCACTTCCTCATACTATCCATCCAATGCCTTGATATGGAAATATACGGGCATGGGCGTGGAAAACGTCGAAGCGGCACGTGCCGGTACCGGCAACGATGCCGATGCCAACTGGATAATCTATCGTATGGCCGATGTGATGCTGATGAAAGCGGAAGCTCTCGTTCGCATAGGCGGAACGGAGAACTGGACGCAGGCACTGTCCATCATCAATCAGATACGTCAGAGAGCCGGCTTGTCTGACTTGACGGACATCACGGCAGAGACCATTGCCGAGACGGACGAACTGAGTCTGCTGAAAGCCGTACTGAACGAACGCGATATGGAATTTGCCGCGGAAGGAAAACGCTGGTACGACCTCCTTCGTTTGGGTAAACAGCAGAACTTCAAGTATCGTTCGGAATTCGTGTCACTGCTTCAGGAGAATAATGGAGGCATGACCAAGTGGCTGAGCTCTGTTCTGAGTGATGACAACGCATGGTATCTGCCGATTCCTGAAACGGATATCAAGACGAACAAACTGTTGATACAGAATCCTTATTACGATACATCTAAAAAACAATGACTCGTATGAAAACAATAAAGTATTTATATATCACGCTCCTTGTCGCCCTTTGCGCCGTCGCCTGCGACGACAAGTACGATGGAGAGACCTACGTCCTCTACGAGACGCAACCTGCCTCGACCTATTTGTCGACCCGTCCGGACGACTTCTCCGAATGGATTGCCATCATGAAGTATGCCGACCTCTACAATGCGGTGAATCAGGCTACCCAATACTTCACGGTGTTTGTCCCCAACAACGATGCCGTCAAGGCCTTCTATCAGAAGAAAGGTGTTTCCTCTATCCAGGACTTGGGTGAGGAGTACGCCAAGACGTTGGTGAAATACCATTTGATTAAGGATACCATCAACCAGACCACCTTCATCTCCACGGAAGGGGAGATTGAGAAGAAAACCGTTTCGGACGACTATCTCTCCGTCTCTTATCAGGATGGTGGTCTCAACGCCATCTATCTGAACAAGGAAGGCCGTGTGCTGGAGTTCGCCAACAAGGTTTCCAACGGCTATGTATACGTGTTGGAAAATGTGTTGTCACCTATGGTAGAGAGCGTTTACGAGCGGATGGCTGAGAACGCTTCCTTCTCCATCTTCACGGCTGCTTTGGATGCCACGGGGTTGGGAGCCAAAATCAATGTCATCTCCGAGATGGTGGAAAACAAACAGGGCATACTGGAAGAGCAGCGGCGCTACTTCACGGTGCTGGGTGTCACCAACGACGCTTTCAAGGCGGCGGGCATTGACGACCTGAACGGGTTGGTCAGCAAGCTCGGTGCTTCGAACGACTATACCAACGAGAGCAACGCCCTCTACCAATATGTGGCTTACCACATCATCTCCGGTAGCTACCCGCTGTCGAAACTGAAGACCTTTGACGCTGCGGACGCTAATTCCAAGATTTGGAATACGTTGTCGACAGAGGGCTTGATAAAGATCAGTGAGCGCAACGACGGGTTCTACCTCAATTATCAGGACGAGAACAGTCGGACCACCTTCCTCGAAGATGACAGTGACCTGCAGGCGAAGAACGGTTACGTCCATCAGTTGGCAGGATACATGCCGATTGCGGAGCCCGAGCCCGAGACGGTTAAGTTTGACGTGACCGACCTCGAAGCCATCAAGAATCTGGTGGATGCCGGCAAGGGTGTCAGCGACAGCAACATGAAATACCAGACAGTCGGGACGGCGGAATACAACTGCGACCTCTCCGAAGCGGACATCTATGAATACAAAGGAACGTCAAGTTCTTTCAAACACGCGTTTGGAACGGGCGTTTGCGTAAACTACTTCACACCGAAGACGAGCAGTGCCTGGGCTGAAGCCTCCAACTGCGACTACTTGTTGCTAAGTCTGGGCTACAATGGCTGGATTAGTTTCAAGACACCGACTATCCTGAAGGGTAAATACAAGGTCTCTATCGGAATCGGCTATGCCACTACGATGGAATTCATTCGCACGGCCAGCGACGGAAGCAACGGTGGCGAGATGAAATTCACCATCGACGGCGACAACGAGGTGGCTTGCAAACCCTACTCCGTTGTTCCCTCCAAGACTTTGGGCAACTACGAGGCTGTCGTCTACGACGAGGTTCAGTTTACCAACACGGGATCACATACGGTGAAACTTGTCATGAACGACCCGGTAGCCAGCACCAACAGCAGTTACCGTATCATGATTGACTATATATTGTTTACTCCAATATTCGAATAAAGACTTACGATTATGAAGACAAGACATTATACCATATATGCTTTGCTACTTTGTGGGATGATGAGCGGCTGTTCCGACACGTGGGACGACCACTACAGCAATCAGAAGAGCGATATCAACAGTTCCTCTATTACCGTTGTGGACAACAACCTGACGGACTATATGGCCACCGAGAGCTCCATCAGCTCCACCTACCAACTCTTCAAAGAGACTGGCATGATAGACCGGTTGAACGGACGTGACCAACTCTATACAATTCTGGCCGTGGACGGGTCGTTGTCCACAAAAGCGTCGTCGGACGACGACGCTTACACGGCGCAGTGCCTGATTTCCGACGTGAGCCTCTCACCGTCGAACATGCAGGACGGTCAGCGCATCCTTATGTGGAGCGGCAAGTACCTGACCATCAACAAGTCGAAAGACGACAATGGGGAAGAGGTGATTACCTTCAACACTTCCGCCAAGGTGAACAAGGTGATTAAGCTGAATAACGGCTACCTCTATATCGTGGATTCCGAGGTGAATTCTCCGCGTAGCATCTACGAGTACATACAGAATCTGGGGGACAACTATTCCACCTTCAAGCAGATGATTATGGCCCGCAAGCAGAAGACCTTCGACAAGGATGCCAGCACACCGGTGGATGTAGACAACACGGGAAACACCGTGTATGACTCCATCTTTACCGAAAAGTTCCCCTTCTTCGAGAACAAGGGTTTTGAACTCACCTCAGAGAACACCAAGGCTACCATGCTTATCCCGTCCAACGAGGTCATTGACAAAACGTTGAGCACTGCCCGTGCGAACCTGAAAGATTGGGGACTGGAGCGTGCCGACTCGGTACTTACCAACTGGATTATACAAGCTGCGTTCTATGACGGCATCTATGACAAAGCCACGTTTGAGGAGAATGAAGACCTGAAGTCCGTGTTCAGCTCACAGTGGAGAACCACCGTGCAGAAGGTGGATTTGGACAATCCCGTGACGTTGAGCAACGGTGTGGCCTACTTCATCACCGAGATGAAGATACCTACCAACGTGTTGATATATCGTTTGAAGGACTTCTACTATTACTATCAGTACCTGACGGAAGAGGAGAAGAACGAGTATTACAAGACCGAGAACCTCACCTTCTCTCAAGTGAAGAACGAGACCTATCATGCAGGATGGCCGGCTGCCGGATTCCCCAGAATCGACTACATCACGCTGACCTATAACCTGACGGACAACACCAACAAGGCCTATGCGCTCGATTTCATCCCTTACCAATACACTGCGGTAGGTGATGCCGACCACGTCGTTACCCCCTACAAGGTACCTGCCGGAACCTATGACGTTTGCTTGGGCTTTGTTCAGAACAAGAAGAAACAGTTCGGTAATGTCAGTGTATATATCAATGGTGAACTAGTCAACACAATCAAAGAGGGCGATTTCTCTTCCACTAGCTATCACTACGACCGTGGCGGACAGGGATATCCCGAGGGCTATGACTCTTCCGCCGCAAGCAAGGCCGGTGTGAGCAAGTCCGGAAACTACGGCCGTGACGGTGGCAAGATTGGTACCGTCACCATCACGGGCGAGGCCAAACCCATCACGTTCCGTTTCGAGGGAGCCGGTAGTAGCGCGACCAAAATCACGCTTCATCACTGGTGCTTGAAACCGACAACAGACTGTTATTAATCTTATGAAATTGAAGACATCATGAAAAAGATTCAAATTATACTTCTGACTATAGCTTTCTGCCTGACGGGCTTGTCCTCGTGGGCGCAACAGGCTAACAAGATTAGCGGTAAGATTCTCAATACCAACAATCGGCCCATCAAGGGCGCTGTTGTCTCCGTCAGCGGAAGCGAGGATGTCATTACCGATGAGAATGGCTTCTTCCAAACATCGTGCGCCGACCCCGACAAGGCAACCGTCAAAGTGTGGGCTGCCGGCTTCTACAACGTGTTGCAGCCCGTGGACCAGCGTACGGACCTCCGTATCGTCATGATACCGGAGAACACCTATCGCTACAATCAGACGAAGGTGTTGCCGGGACGCATCGAGACCAATAACAATACCACCTCCGCCGAGAACATCGGGAAGAAGGACTTCTTGCCCGCAAGCATGAAGATTGACCGGGCGTTGGCAGGGCAAATAGCCGGTTTGCAGACTACGCGCAATAGCGGTATGCCGGGTGAAGGCAGTTACATGAACCTGCGCGGCGTGCGCTCGTTCATCGGCAACAACGCCCCGTTGATTGTCATCAATGGAGTGCCCTACGTGAGTGACACGCATAGCTCCCCGTTGATTGAGGGGCTGAGCCGTGACATCCTGGGTGCTTACAACATCAACGACATCCAGAACATCACCGTGCTGAAAGGCGCTGAGGCTGCCATGTACGGTTCAATGGGTGCCAATGGTGTTATCCTGATAGAGACGGACGGAGCTACCTCCGATAACCTGAACACGGAAATCAGCTACTACGGTCAGTTCGGCCTCAGTTGGAACAACAAGCGCATGCCGTTGCTCAACGGACTGCAGTACAAATCGTACCTCTCCGATATCGGTTTGGGCTACTACGCCACGATGGACGATTTCTTCACCAACTTCCCTTTCATGTCCGACAACATGAACGCGAAGTACACCCAGTACTACAACAACAATACCGACTGGCAGGATGAAATCTACCAAAAGGGATTCGTGACGGACAACCTCTTCCGGGTAGAGGGTGGCGACGCTATCGCCAAGTATGACCTCTCTTTGGGTTACTCTTCCGAAGAAGGTATCCTCTCCAATACAAAGACCGACCGTTACCACACCATGCTGAACGGTAACATCCTCGTGAGCAAGAACTTCGAGATTACCGCTACCGTAGGCTTGGCCTACATGAACGGCAACTACCAAGAGCAGGGAATCAACCTGCGTAGCAACCCGATTATGGCGGCTTACATCAAGTCCCCGTTGCTCTCGCCGTACGAGAAGACGATGGAGGGATTGGTAACTCCGGTTTACTCCAACTACTACTACGGCGCTTGCGAGGACATGACCTTTGCCGTAAGTAACCCGTTGGCGATTGTCAACACGTTGGATGCCCGTAACCGTCAGTATGACGTAAACATAAAGGCCGGCTTCAACTATCGACCCATTCAAGATCTGACCATCAACGGAAACTTAGGCGTTTACTACAACTACAACAAGGAGCACGTGTTCATTCCCGGACGTTCCGACCTCACCATCACTCCGTTGAGAGACTTCTACGGAGCAGAGGAGAACACCGTTCGCGACGGCGTTGCGGAGGCGTTGAACTACTTCTTCAACCTGAACGCCAACTACAAGCGCACGTTCAACAACCATCATGCGATTAACGTGTTGGGTGGTGTGCAAGCGTTGCTGACCCGTCAGGAGTACGACGGCGCTTACTCTCGCCAGACGACGAATGACTTCTATCAGACGATGAACCTCACCACCGGTACCTACTTCAGCGGATACTTGGAGAAGTGGAACTGGATGAGTCTCTATGGACACGCCGACTACACCTATAACAATGCGTTGAACGTCGGTCTGAACATCTCCACCGACGGAACTTCCGCTACAGGCAAGAACGCCAAACGCTTCTATGTCTATCCAGGCGTGAGCGCCACGTGGATGATTAAGAACATGCCGTTCTTCGTTGACAAGACTTGGTTGAATACGCTGAACCTGCGTGCGGAATACAGCCTCACCGGCAACAGCCGCTTCTCTTCGAACTACGCGAAGTCTTACTACATCGCTTCGGTCTTCCAGAAAGCCTCGGGCATCACGCGCTCGCAGATTCCCAACACCAGCCTGAAGCCGGAAATGACACGCCAGCTCAACCTGAGCCTGGAGGCTTCGCTTCTGCGCAACCGCATCACGGTGGGTGCCAACTACTACAACGCGACCACCAACGACGTGATTATGGCACAGAACAAATCCTCTGTTTACGGTACCATACCTTACTACATGAACTGCGGCAAGATTGCCAACAGCGGTGTGGAACTCTCACTGCAAGCCTCGTTGGTTCGTTTGCGCGACTTCGAGTGGATTGTAGGCGGTAACATTGCGTTCGCTGACAGCGAAGTGAAGTCACTCGGTGACAACGAAAGCCTCGTCAACGAATACAGCGACGGTGCCGCGGTTATCAGCCGTGTCGGAGGCAATCCCTACGAATACTACGGACTGCAGGCCGATGGCGTGTTCTCTACACAAGCCGAGGCCGATGCCGCCAATCTGCTCAACAGCAGCAGCCAGCGCTTCAATGCCGGTGACGTGCGTTACGTAGACCAGAACGGTGACGGATACATCAACTACAAAGACTATGTGTCGTTGGGTAGTGCCGCTCCCGATTACTTCGGCGGATTCTATACCAACATCCGTTACAAACAGTTCTCTTTGGCGGCTGACTTCACCTACGTGCATGGCAACAAGGCTTATAACGCCGTACGCCGTCAGCTCGAAAGCGTCTCTACCTTCGGTAATCAGAGTGAGGCCGTCTCCACACGCTGGAACGTCGAGGGACAGATTACGGATATCCCACGTGCGACCTACAACGATCCGATGGGCAACAGCGATTTCTCTTCCCGTTGGATTGAGGACGCTTCATTCCTGCGGATGAAGAACATCACGTTGAGTTACAACTTCGACAAACCCGTTTGGAACTTCTTCCGCTCGGGTACGATTTACGTGACCGGCGAGAACCTGCTTACCTTCACCAAATACTTGGGAATGGATCCTGAGTTTGCATACTCATCGAGCGATTGCGCTACGCAGGGATTTGACTATGCAAAGGTGATGCAGCCCAAATCGGTGAAATTAGGTATTAACTTGAAATTCTAAAAGCATTATGAAAAAGATACTATTATATACGCTTTTCTTTTGCGCGGCAAGCCTCTTTGGCGGATGCGATGATTTCTTCGAGGTGGAAACCGACAACGTGTTGGACAGCGACAAGTACATCTCTGAGGAAAGTGAAATATACACGGGCTTCATGGGTATCATCAGCAAGATGCAGGCCATCGGTGACAAATCGATCTACATCAATGAGATGAGAGGCGAATCCATGGAACCTACGACTTCGTCGCCCAAGGAACTCTACAGTCTCTATAACTACGATGACGACCTGACGGGAAACGACTATGCCGACCCGGCCGGTTACTACGAGCTGATTAACGAGACCAACGATTACCTGAGCCACATGAAGACCTACAAGGAGGAGTACTCTGTGGACGAAACCACCTATAAGGCTCTTGTCAGCAGTGCCGTGCGCATCCAGGTGTGGACTTACATGACCTTGGCCAAAATCTATGGCAAGGTGGTGTGGGTGGACAAACCCATGACTTCGCTCCGTGACCTTTCCAAGTTCAAGGAACTGAACCTCGACGAGACGATGCTTGCCTGCAAGAACCTGCTCGATTTCGGTTTCGACGATGTGGAACCCATCTACACCACTTCCTGGAAAGCGTGGCTCGACCCCGATGGCAGCGAACAGACCAGTGAGTTCCGTTATTGGGACTTGGTGACACCTCCCTATTTCTGCCTCTATGCCGAGGTTTGCCTTTGGTTGGGCAAATACCAGAAGTGTATCGACATCATCCAAAGCGAGATGAACAGCATCTATGAGAAGTCGAACGGTCAGAGCATTTCCTATTTGCGTAACGACATGCTCTTGGGTAAGTTCATCAACTTCTGGAGTGCCGACACCCCCTATGCCTATGAGGCTTGCTCGGCCATTCTCTACGATGCCGCGCATCACCAGACCAATAGCCTGCTGAAGCATTTCGACTCCGACTATCCCAACAAGTATTGGATAGCCCCGTCGCAGGTGGCTTACGACCGGTTCATGGACAATGACTTCACTCCTTTGGGCGTGAAGACGCAAGATTTCCGTATGAGCGGTTCTGTCGCCAAGTACAACGGCAACTTGGTGTGCTGCAAATACCGTGCGGTATCCGGCAGTGCCCGTGATGCCTACAAAGACCATGTCCACATCTACACTTACCGTGGCGCTGACCTCTATCTGATGATGGCTGAGGCTTTCAACCAACTGGGCAAGACGGAAGCCGTGAAGGCGTTGATTAACGTGGGTATCGGTGACTATATCGATGAGTTTGAGAACAACGGTGCCGCTGACCCCACCTATTCGGGAACCTGGTACGGGTTTACGCCCAACTGGACTACGGTCAAATGTATCTACAAGCCTGCCAACGGCAACCCGGGCGTGAACGAGCGTAAGTATGGCGACCGCGGTATGCGCGGAACCGGTTACACCAGTATGGGTTCACGTACCTTCACCTCCGATGTCAAAGCCAACGACGAGGAAATTCTGAAAGAGGCCATGCTCGAATACTGCGGCGAAGGCCGTGTCTATCCGATTATGATTCGTATGGCTCGCCGTCATGGTGACACGTCGTTCCTGACGAAGTATATCTGCGAGAAGTATAAATCGTCCAGCATTGCGGATGCCGTACGCGCCAAACTGCAGAACGGTGATTACTTCGTTCCTTGGGATTTAAAGAATACCGCTAAATAGCGGAGTGTTTTCAGGATAATATGTTTAAGGAAAAGTCCAAGTTCGGTCTATGTGAATAGACTTGAACTTGGACTTCCTCTTCTTCTATGACTCCTGTTAAACCTAATGTGTTTGTATATATATAGGGTGTATGATGATGTAGGGCGTATTATGCACTTTTCTTTTCCATTGCCATCTTACGGTACTGTCCCGGAGCATAGCCGGTATATCGCTTGAAGCAATCGTAGAAATTGTCAGGTGACGTATAGCCAAAACTATAAATCAACTCTTTAATGGACAGGGTAGGGTCGTTGTCGAGCATCTGCTTTACCTTCTGTATCTTCAACTCGGAGAAGTAACGTGCCGGTGCGATGCCCATGTAGTCCTTGAAGGTCTTGCGGAACCATGAATAGCTGAGACCTACCATGGAGGCCAACCGGGGCATGTCGATGTTGGAACAGAGATTCTCGTTCATCAATATCTTCGCTTGTTCTATCTTCTGCCGCATCACGTCCACGCGTTCCTCACGCTCCTTCAGTACGGAGAGTACGTTGCCCAAGAGATGAAACAAGATGCCCGAGAGGTGTGACTGGCAACCGGTTTTCTTCTGTCTCGCCGTTTCCATGGCTTGGATGTACAGGTTTACCCAGTCGTTGTTGTATCCCACTTCAAAGATGCCGCTACGCTGCTCCAGCAACGAGCCTTGTGCCAACGAGCGAATCAGGTCGCCGTTGAAGCTGATGGCGTATTCGTTCCATCCCAAGGACTTGTTGCGGGTGTAGGCGTACCACTGTCCCGGCAACAGCCAAATCAGGTATCCGCCTTTGATGGGCGAACTCTGCTCTTTGCAGTCGAAGGTAATCTCTCCTTCTCCTTGGGTCACGTAAATGAGCCTGTAGTCCGTGGTGCGGAATCCCTCTTCCATCATCCCGTTGTCGCTACTTCTTTTATGGTGGAGTCTACTCTCTTCGCTAAACAGAGGCTTGTCTGATTTCTGCCCGACGTTCTTCACATAGATGCCGAGAGCCTGGCTGCTGTCCGTCTCCATTTCGTATTTCGTGCAGAAGATGGATGTGCCGTCCTGTCTTTGCTTGTGGTTTTCGACAGGTTGCAACGGGGGATTACCAAATCGGGCGATAGGGATGTTGTCCGTTAAAATCAATTTCTGTCTCATAGTTTCTCAATTCATTGGTTAACGGTAGCAAAAGTATCGCAATGTTTTCATCCGTCACATGGAATTCCGTCCAAAGGCATGGAATTTCGTTCATTCCGTATGATTATTAGCGGAATAATGCGGCAATGCAGAGCGTTTCCACAAAAAAACAGTATCTTCGTGCCCTAAATAGTACGGCTCTTTTCGTATAGTTATCGGAAAGAGAAATAAACTCGGAACATATATTACATCACTCTAAAACCATCGAAAACGTATGAAGAAGAATTTCATTATGACTTTGACAGGTGTCTGCTTGCTGACGGCTTGCGGTTCACCCAAAGAAACTCCCATTGACAGGGAAGCCTTGGTGACCCGCAACAATCCGCAGGTGTCCGCCATCGACTCGTTGGCCTCCTTGTCTGTCGGTAACGGTGAGTTCGCCTATACGGTGGACGCTACCGGTCTGCAGACCTTCCCCGACTCCTACAAACTGGGTGTTCCCTTGGGCACCCAGAGCCAGTGGGGATGGCACAGCTTCGACAATCCCTGCAACTTCAAGCCCGAAGAGACTCTGAAGGATTATGATTTCGGCCGCGGCCACATCGAACGCTACGCTACCCAGTTCAATGAACCGGGACGTGCGAAGGATGCCGCCAACTGGTATCGTGTGAACCCCCACCGTCTCCACTTGGGCATCATCGGCTTCGACTTCGGTCCGGATGCCGCTCCGGGACAAGTGTCGGACATCCGTCAGACATTGGATATGTGGAAGGGCGAGATAGAAAGCGCCTTTAAGTATAAGGATAACGGCTATGCCGTGAAGACGGTGTGCCATCCCGATCTGGACATGATGGCGGCAGAGGTCACGTCGACGGCGCATACGCCCGTCTGCTTCCGCTTTCCCTATCCCACGGGCGGACATTGCGACGATGCCTGCGACTGGAAGAGCGATGACAAGCACCAAACCGAAATCGTGGCGCAAGACGAACATTCCGCATTGGTAAAACGTACCTTGGGGTCTACCACCTATTATGTACGCGTCAATTGGCAAGGTGCAGCCACTTTGGCTCAGGTCGGCAAGAACAAACTCACGCTGACGCCTGCGGACGATACCTTCGCTTTCGCTTGTCAGTTCGTGAAGGAGAACCCCGACAACGGCCAGACGGCTGCCATCCCCTCGTTCGCAGAGACGGAGAAGGCCTCCGCTGAGCATTGGAAGAACTATTGGACCGAAGGTGCCGCAGTGGACTTCTCCGCTTGTACAGACCCGCGCGCCAAGGAGCTGGAACGTCGTGTCGTGCTGAGCCAATACCTGTTGGCCATCCAGAGTGCGGGCAGCGTGCCTCCGCAAGAGACGGGCTTGACCTATAACTCATGGTTCGGCAAGTTCCACCTGGAGATGATTTGGTGGCATCAGGCACACTTCGCCCTGTGGAATCACGCCGATTTGCTCGACCGCACCCTCGGATGGTACAAGAGCGTAGAGCCCGTAGCCCGTCAGATAGCCCAACGTCAAGGATTCGACGGCGTTCGTTGGATGAAGATGACCGACCCCAGCGGCACCGAAGCTCCTTCCAAAGTGGGCAGCTTCCTCATCTGGCAACAACCCCACCTTATCTATTTGGCTGAACTCATCTATCGGAGCAATCCCGACAACAAGGCCGTGCTGGACAAATACGGCGAATTGGTGGAAGAGACCGCCAAGTTCATGTTCTCGTTCGCCACGTACGACTCCATGGAGGGACGGTATGTGCTCAAAGGATGTATCCCTGCGCAGGAGACGCTAAGGGCTTCCGAGACGGTGAACCCGCCTTTTGAACTTTCCTACTGGCACTTCGCCATGCAAGTGGCCAACGAGTGGCGCGAGCGTCGCGGATTGCAGCGCAACTTGCAGTGGGACGAACTGATAGACAAACTCTCTCCCTTGGCCTACAACGACGACCACCTCTATCTGGCTGCCGAGACCGCTGTGGACACCTATAAGGACATCCGTTACACCTCCGACCACATGGCCGTGTTGGGTTCTGTCGGCATCCTCCCGATGAACAAACTTATCCGCGAGGACTATATGAAGAATACCCTCGAGTGGATTTGGGACAACTGGAACTGGGGCAAGACCTGGGGATGGGACTATCCGATGACTGCCATGAACGCTGCCCGTATGGGTGAGCCGGAGAAGGCTGTCGGTGCCCTCCTGATGGACAAACGTACCAATACCTATCTGGTCAATGGCCACAACTATCAGGATGGTCGCCTCCGCATCTATCTCCCCGGTAATGGAGGCTTGCTCACCGCCGTCGCCATGATGTGCGCCGGCTGGGACGGTTGCACCGAGAAGAACCCCGGTTTCCCGAAAGACGGCACATGGAACGTCCGTTGGGAAGGCCTCAAGCCCATGCCGTAACGAGGATAAAGGCCGAAGATACCAAAGCCCAAGACGCTCCCCGTGACGGGAAAGTCTTGGGCTTTGATTGTGATTGAGTTTGATTTACATTATCTTTGCAGAAAAAATAGACTGACGACATTCTGGCTAATACATCTATGAAAAAGATAATTCTTATGCTGATGCTGGCGTGCGGACTTGCGCTCAATGTCTCCGCAGGGGGAGACCGGTTGGTGAAGGTAGCCCCCGGATACAGTGAGAACTCGGTGAATACGACCGTGTTCCGCAACAACTCGTTGGTGACGGACGGGGACTATCAATACGTTTGTTACTACGATGCGGACGGGTATCTCACATTGGGCAAAAGGAAACTCGGTTCAAAGAAGTGGCTGCTGCAACGTTCGCAATACAAGGGCAACGTGAAAGACGCGCACAACGTCATCAGCATGATGGTGGATGGCGACGGATACCTCCATGTGTCGTTCGACCACCACGACAATCCGCTCAATTACTGCAAAAGTCTCGCTCCCTATTCACTGGAGCTGGGACCTCTGGAGAATATGCTTGGCGAGGACGAGGAGCGGGTCACCTATCCGGAGTTTTATCGTCTGGCTGGCGGCGACTTGCTGTTCGCCTACCGTTTCGGGAAGTCGGGGCGAGGTAACCTGGTGCTGAACCGTTACGACGTGAAAAACCGTGCCTGGACACGGGTGCAGGACGTTCTCATCGACGGGGAAGACCAACGCAATGCCTATTGGCAGATTTATGTGGATGCCAAAGGTTCTATCCACGTTTCGTGGGTGTGGCGCGAGACCGCCGCAGTGGAGACCAACCACGACCTCTGCTATGCCCGTTCTACGGACAACGGTGCGACGTGGTACACGGCGGACGGACGGAAGTACGACCTGCCCATCCGCTCCGGCAATGCCGGGTACGCTTGCCGCATTCCGCAAGGCTCCGAACTTATCAACCAAACCAGTATGAGTGCCGATGCGGAGGGCAATCCCTACATTGCCACCTATTGGCGCAGTGCGGACAGTAAGGTGCCGCAATATCGCCTTGTCTGGTTCAACGGGAAACGGTGGAACAGCCGGCAAGTCTCCAACCGCACTACGCCTTTCTCGCTGAGCGGCATTGGTACCAAGATGATTCCCGTGGCTCGTCCGCGTATCGTGGTGGACGGCAAGAAAGCCTATTACGTCTTCCGTGACGAAGAACGGGGCGGCAAAGTCTCCATTGCCTACACCCAAGACTTGGACACGGGGGAGTGGAAAGTGGCTGACCTCACCGACTTCACTGTGGACGCTTGGGAACCGTCGCACGACACTGAACTGTGGAAGCAACGCAAGCAACTTCACCTCTTTGTGCAACATACCAAACAGGGCGACGGCGAGAAGACGGTAGCCTTTGAACCTCAGCCCGTATATGTGCTGGAAGTTTCCACGAAATCACTCAAATAATCAGATGCATCCGGATATGAGACAACTCCTCCAAACGCTGCTCCTTGCGGCACTGATGCCTGTTCTCCACGCCTGTTCGGGCAGCGGGAACAAGCAAACCGACACCATTATGGTGACCATTGAGCCCATACGCTATTTCACCGAACAGATTGCCGGTGACAGGTTTACCGTGACCAGCATGGTGCCCGGTGGCAGCAGTCCGGAGACCTACGACCCTACGCCACGCCAGCTCACCGACCTCTCCGGGAGCCGAGCCTACCTGCGCATCGGCTACATCGGCTTTGAACAGACCTGGATGGAACGGCTCACGGAGAATGCCCCCCGGATGAAAGTGTACGACCTCTCCAAGGGGGTCTCCCTCATCCGTGAAACGGAGCATACGCATGGCGACCATGTGCACCAAGGTGGTGTGGAACCCCACATCTGGAACTCGCCCACCAATGCGCGCGTCATTGCGCAGAACATCTATCAGGCGCTTTGCGAACTGGATGCCGCGAACAAGGACTATTACGAGGCAAACCTGCAGCGGCTGATTCAGGAAATAGAGCAGACCGACCACGCCATCCGGGAGATGCTGACGCAACCTCATGACGGTACGTTCCTCATTTATCATCCGGCGCTCAGCTATTACGCCCGTGACTATCAGTTGCGGCAAATCTGTCTGGAGGAGAATGGCAAGGAACCTTCCGCTGCCCATCTGAAGGAGTTGATCAATCGTTGTCAGGCGGAACAGGTACGCACCGTCTTTGTGCAGAAGGAGTTCGACAGTCGCAACGCCGAACTGATAGCCAATGAGACGGGGGCGAAGCTGGTCCTCATCAATCCGCTGAACTATGAGTGGCGGAAGGAACTGATAGAAACCACTAAAGCGTTGTGCCATGAATAACCGTCCCGTCATCGAACTGCAGGACATTGAGGTGGCTTACGACGAAAAGACCGTGCTTCGTGATGTCAACCTCACTGTCTATGAGAAGGATTTCTTGGGCATCATCGGTCCTAACGGTGGGGGCAAGACGACGCTTATCAAGGTGATACTGCGCCTGCTGAAACCTAAGAAGGGTTCACTCCGCTTCTATGCCGATGGCAAGCCGGTAGAGGAGATAAAAATCGGTTATCTGCCCCAATACAATAATATAGACAAGAAGTTCCCCATCTCGGTCTACGATGTCGTCCTCTCGGGACTCAGCCAACAGAAGTCGCTCTTTCGCCGCTTCAGCAAAGAGCAGCGGCAACGGGTGAACGACATCATCCGGCAGATGGGGCTCGAAGGGCTGGAACAGCGCACCATAGGACAGCTGAGCGGCGGGCAGTTGCAACGCGCCCTGTTGGGTAGGGCCATCATCTCCCAACCCGATGTGGTGATACTGGATGAACCCAATACCTACATCGACAAACGTTTCGAGGCGAAACTCTACGACCTGTTGGGAGAGATAAACCGGGAGCGTGCCATTATTCTCGTCAGCCACGACATCGGTACGGTGTTGCAAAACGTGAAGACGATAGCCTGTGTCAACGAGACGCTGGATTACCATCCCGATACGGAAATCTCCTCCGAGTGGTTGGAAAAGCGTTTCGGTTGTCCCATCGAAATCCTTGGTCACGGTCCTTTCCCTCACCGTGTGCTCCGCTTTCATCAACATCAGTAATCCTTCAATACCTCATGGAATTAGTTATAATACTTGCACTCATCCTGCTCAACGGACTGTTGTCAATGTCTGAAATTGCGCTCGTATCAGCGCGGAAGACGAAACTTGGAAGCGATGCCAAGAAAGGAAAGAAAGCCGCAAAGGCCGCTTTGAAGCTGTCGGAAGAGCCCGACCGTTTTCTGGCAACAATACAGATAGGCATCACGTTGATAGGGATACTGACCGGTTTGTATTCCGGTGAGACCCTTGCGGGAGGGTTGGCGCACGTTTTGGAAGGCGTTCCCGCCTTGAAACCGTACGCTCCGGCAATAGCCAAGACTTTCATTGTGATTGTTGTCACCTACCTGACACTAATCTTGGGGGAACTTGTCCCGAAGCGTATCGGACTGAGTGACCCGGAACGTGTCTCACAATTGGTGGCATGCCCGATGTTGCTGTTGTCGCAATGTGCGTCGCCTTTTGTGTGGCTTTTGGCAAAAAGCACGTGGCTGACGGTCAAGTTGCTGGGATTGGACAGGGAAAAATCGTCGAACGTGACGGAAGAGGAGATAAGGGAAATCGTCAAGGAAGGTTGCCGGAGCGGTGAAGTGCAGGAGGTTGAACAGGACATCGTGGGCCGCGTATTTACCCTTGGCGACCGCAGTGTGGACTCCATAATGACTCATAGGAGCGAACTCGTTTGGCTTGACGTCACCGACAATGTCAGCCAAATCAAGGAGAAGGTAAAGAACAATCCCTTTGGTATCTATCCCGTATCGTCCGGAAAGCCCGATGCCATTTGTGGTGTTGTGCGCCTGAAGGACTTGTTCCTTGCCATTGACCAGCCGGACTTCTCATTGGGAAATGTAGTTCAAGAGGCTCATTTTATACCCGAGAACCAAAGTGTTTATGCCACATTGAAACAGTTTAAGGATACACGGATGAAGTATGCCATTGTTGCGGACGAGTTTGGAGAGGTGCAGGGAGTGGTCACGCTGATGGATATTCTGGAAGGCCTTGTCGGACAGGTACCGGATGCGGGTGAGGAGCAGGATGTCGTGAAAAGGGCGGATGGAACATGGCTCTTCAGTGGTCAGTACCCGTTTTATGACTTTCTGGCCCATTTCGACCGTGAAGACTTGTATGCGGACCATGACTACAATACTATCAGTGGGCTGATACTGGAGGTACTGAATCATCTGCCCAAGACCGGGGAGAAGCTGAAATGGATGGATTTTGAACTCGAAATCGTCGACATGGACGGTGCGCGCATAGACAAGGTACTGGTAAGTTTGCAACCGAACAATAATGGGTCAGTCCGAAAACCCTGTGGCGATTATTCAGTTGACCTACCATTGACCGACCATTAACCGGTTGTTGAAAAATCAACGGTCTATGGAATCAAAGTCCGTCCGTTCGGAGATGATCTTACGTGTGTCCACGCAAGTACTTACGTTGGCTGATGAAAGTACTTACGATGGCTCACGCAAGTACTTACGTTGCCCGATGAAAGTACTTACGTTGGCAAGTACAACCGCTTGGTGACTATGACTGAATTTACTTTACACTTATAGTGTTATTTTACTAAGATGCTTCA
>CAVJRQ010000040.1:0-21857 GCA_963652075.1 Acutalibacteraceae bacterium | reverse complement strand
TAGACACTCTAAATTGAGCCTTACTGAAATTTCCACCGGGTTTTCGGACTGACCCCTTACTTCTTCTCCGCCAGTTCAATCACCTCCAAATCGGAGAAGGAACCTTGGTCGACAGTGAAGCGGACGAGGGTGCGTACCTTGTGGAAGCCATAGATGCCGGCGGCACCTGGGTTGATGTGGAGCATGCCTAAGGTCTTGTCGTACTTCACCTTCAGGATGTGCGAGTGGCCGCTGATGAAGAGCTTGGGCGGACGCACCAAGATGCTGCCTTGTATGGAGGGGTCGTAGTTCCCTGGATAGCCGCCGATGTGCTTCATCAGAATCTCCGCACCCTCCACCGTGAAACGGTTCACCAACGGATAGCGCGAACGGATATCCTGTCCGTCCACATTGCCGTATACAGCCCTGAAGGGACGAAACGCCGCCAACCGCTCAGCCACCTCCAGCGAGCCGATGTCCCCGGCGTGCCATATCTCATCGCAACACTCGAAGTGCTTCAGGTAACGGTCGTCCCAATAGGCGTGCGTGTCCGACAATAATCCAATTCTTTTCATGTTTCTTTTGTATTTCCGCACAAATGTACTATTTTTGGGATGACCTTAGTACTGTGACATGAAAAACAACTACGAATATTTTAAGCGCGACATCAGTTGGCTCTCGTTCAACTACCTCGTCCTGCTCGAAGCGGCAAACAGACATTTGCCTGTCTACGAGCGGATAAACTTCATCTCCATACACTCGTCCAACCTGGAGGAGTTCTACCGGGTGCGGGTGGCTGACTTCCGTGCCATCGCCAGCGGTTACACGCGCGGGGAGGATGAGGAGACACGTGAAGAGGCCCGGCAGACACTGACGGAGATAACGAAGGAGGTGGGGCGGCAACAGGTCAAACGTACCGAGCTCTACCAGTCCGTCATTGAAGACCTGGCCCGGCTGCGCATCTTCTTCTATCAGTCCAACCAGGAAGTGCATCCCGTACACTTCCCTTTCATACACCAGTATTTCGACGATGAGATATTCCCTTTCCTACAGCCCGTGCCGGTGAAGAAGGGTGTCATTCACACTTTCCTGCGCGACAACCGGCTCTACATGGCCGTGCGGGGCAAGCGGCGCGGCACGGCTGACGCTCCCTACGAATATTTCGTACTGAAACTCCCGTACAGCAAAGTGCCCCGCTTCATCGAGCTCCCGTCAACGGACGATAGTTTCTACCTGATGTACATTGAGGACATCATCAAGATGAATATCCATAAACTCTTCCCGGGGTACGACATTGAGGGACGCTACTGCTTCAAGATTTCACGGGACGCGGACATCTTCATCGACGACGTTATCACACGGGAAACCGACATGGCCAAGGAGCTGGAGAAGAAGGTGAAACGCCGCAAGATAGGGGCCGTGTGCCGCTTTGTCTACGACCAACAGATGCCGGGCGACTTCCTCCGCTACCTGACCGACGCGTTCGACATCGACGAGAACGAGCTATCGCCCTGCTATCAGTACCTTAACATGGAGGACCTGCGCCTGCTGCCCAACCCGAAACCCGAACTGACCAAGGAGAAGAAGCCGCTGCCGATGAAACTCCTTGCGCTCAACGAGAAGGAGTCGATGTTCGCTTACGTGAGCAAAAGGGACTTGTTGCTGCATTATCCCTACCACTCGTTCGCGCACTTTATCCACTTCCTCTACGAGGCGGTGCATGACCCCGCATGCACCGACATCATGATAACGCAATACCGTGTGGCGGAGAACTCCGCCGTCATCAATACCTTGATTGCTGCCGCGCAGAACGGCAAACGGGTCACCGTGTTCGTGGAGCTGAAGGCACGCTTTGACGAGGAGAACAACCTGGCCACGGCGCGGATGATGCAGGCCGCCGGCATACATATCATATTCAGCATACCCAAACTGAAAGTACACGCCAAGGTGGTGCTGGTGTTGCGGCGCAACAAGGAGGGGAAGACGATACGCAGCTACGGATGCGTGAGTACGGGCAACTTCAACGAACAGACCGCCAACCTCTATGCCGATGTGAGCCTGTTCACCTGTAAGCCCTCCATCGTCAACGACCTCAAGCTGCTGTTCGACATCCTCCGGAAAGAACCCGTGCAGCCGAAGTTCAAGCGGCTATTGGTGGCGCAGTTCAACCTTGTGCCCCAGCTCACGCAACTCATCCACAGGGAGACGCGACTCGCCAAGAGCGGCAAACAGGGACGAATCATCCTGAAGATGAACGCCCTACAGGACAAACAGATGATAGAACAACTCTACAAGGCCAGCGAGGCCGGGGTGGAGGTGGACCTGATAATCCGCGGAGCCTGTTGCCTGATACCCAACCAACCCTATAGTCGGCACATACGGGTGACGCGCATCGTGGACTCCTTTCTGGAGCATGCACGCATCTGGTATTTCGGCAATGGAGGCAGTCCCAAGCTGTTCATCGGGTCGCCCGACTGGATGAGGCGCAACCTCTATCGCAGGATAGAGGCTGTAGCACCCGTGCTGGCCCCCTCGCTGAAACAAGAGCTCGTGGATTTGCTCCACATGCAGTTGAAGGAACATACCAAAGCCTGTTTCGTGGACGAGGGGCTCAACAACTTGCCTAAATATGAAGTGAATGAAGCGTATCCGCGTCCTCAGTATGAGTTCTATGACTACCTGAAGGCGAAGAACAAACCTCTTTAGCCCGTCGTAATCGGTTGCACCCCTTCGGGGTTGTAGCTCTCGGGGCGGGTGCGCTTGCGTCTTTTCAGATACCTCTTCGCTTGGCGGCCTATGTAGTTCCAGTACGGCATCTTCTTCAGTGTGCTACGCACCGGCTGGATGTCCCACAGGAGGAAGATGAGCACTGCGACGACGGCTATCAGACAGGTCACTCCGTAGAGTTGCCGGATGCTGATGCACAGAATCCCTTGCATGTCGTACGGCAGACCGCGCGACAGGTTTTCCGCAATCTGCTGCCTCAAGCCATAACTGTAGATGCCCGAACAGATTGTGCTGACCATCCCGTTGCGGATGAGTCCCGCCATGGTCAGTCCCATGAAGAAATGTTGGAAAGGCATCAGCTCCTCTAAGTAAATCGTCAGGGTGGTGAAGAAGATGGCCGTCCCGAAGTTCCTCAGGAAGATGGGTGTGTAGAGCGCCTCGATGTTGAGCCCCGGGTCGATGAGGAAATACATCATCACGGGATAGGCCGCCATGGCCGCCACGCCGATGGTCAGCAGGCGGGTGTACTTTTGCTTGATGACCTTCATCCAAACCAGGCAGAAGAGGCAACCCGCGATGGCGGCTATCCACTCCACGAGGTTGAAGACGTTGGTAGTGACGGAGCCGAAGTGGAGCACGCTGCCCGTGAAGGCGGTCTGCAACACTTTCGGCGTGCTGCCCATGAACTCCACGAAAGCGAAGAGGATGAAGAGCGGAACGAGCCGCTTGTAGTGCCAAGCCTCCGGCGAGATGTAGGGGTGACGGATGGAGAACATTCGTCCTAAGCAGAGCAGCAGCGTGATGACAATCATCAACAGGTCGCCCAGTATCACGTGCGAGTCGAGCCAGTTGTAGTGCTCGCCGTAGTTGAAAAAGAAGATGACCTCGATGAGAAACAGCGACCACAACGCACATCCCAGCCAGTCGGCACTGACGAAAGGCAGCGGCTTCATGAAGCGGAAGTTGTGTGTGGTGACGAAGACAATCAACGCGATGAAGAGCATAATCGAGATGAGCAGCCAGTTCATCACTTTCCAGTCTTGATAGATGTAAACCAGCATCTCTGTCACCCACGGCGTGAATGACATGTTGCCCAAGACGATGCAGTAGAGCAACGGGAAGAAGATGGTGAAGTCGCGCTTGGGTGTCATCCACAGTTGGATGTTGGACATGCACTCGAAGGTGCCGCACAACTTGAAGAATCCCGATATGTAGGACAGGATGCAGAGCAAGACCAACGATTGCGTGTGGAGGATGCAGATGTTGCAAGCCGCAATCGCCAGCGCGGCGGTCAGCAACAGGTTGCGGTTGGTGAAGCGGAACTTCAGTCGGAACAGGAAGGGGAACGGCATGTTCACACCCACCACGTTGCACATCACAACCATCAACACATCCTCGCGCAGCAGGCTCATCTCGCCCATCACCTGCTGCAAGGCTCCGCCATAGATGCCTCCGGTCAACTGGAAGCAAAAGGCGAAGAGCAGGTATATCCAAGGTTGCAGCCGTCGCGGGACGTACGCATTGAACGAGGGAATCCGGAACGGTCCCTGTGGCATAGGAGGTACAGGCATAGGAGATAGGGTTTATGCTTTGTCTTGCCTTATTCGTAGGCTACTTCCACTTCCACGTTCAGTCCGGCACGCAGCAACGCCACGTCCTTCGGGTCGTTGTCCGCAGTCAGCTTGATGCGTACGGGCACACGCTGTTCCACCTTCACGAAATTGCCTGTGGCATTGTCTACCGGCACCAAAGAGAAGGCTGAGCCCGTGGCTCCGGAGATGGAGGCTACCTCGCCCTTGAACTCGATGTCCGGCAGGGCATCGGCAACGAAAGTCACCTTGTTGCCCACGGCAATGTGTTTCATCTGTGTCTCCCGGTAATTGGCCACCACCTTCACGTCGTCATCGTCGACGATGCGCGCCAAGGTCTGTCCCGGCTGCACCAACTGCCCCTCGTGAATCTCCTTGCGCCCCATCACCCCGTCGCAGGTGGCGATGATAACGGTGTAGGAGAGGTTGAGGCGAGCCAGCTTGAGTTCCGCCTCCGCCACACACTCTGCGGCGCGGCTGCCGCTCAGCTCATGAGCCTGCACGTCCTTCACCGACACGGCCGATTGCTTGCGGCTCTGCGCCTGTTCGTAACGGGCTTTCGCCGCCAAGTAGCGGGCGTTGGCGTTGTCATATTGCTGTTGCGTCACGGCCTCTTTGGCGAGCAACACGGTGAAGCGGTCGAGGTCGGCCTTGGCGTTGCGCATGTCCACGTATGCCTCGTCGATGCCGGCGGACTGCGTCTGGATGTTGCTTCGGGTGGTCGTCATGTTGGCGGTGACTACGGACGAGCCCGACTGCTTGCCCGTGAGGGCCGCCTCGGCCTGTGCCAGTTGCAGACGGTACTCGGCATCATCCAGAATGACGAGCGTGTCGCCACACTTCACGTGTTGGAAGTCGGTGAACCGTATCTCGCGGATGAAGCCCTGCACACGCGTGTTGATGGGTGTGATGTGACGGGTTACCTGTGCGTCGTCGGTGAACTCGTTGCGCCCGAAGTGGGCGAAATTGAGGAACGCCCAGACAGCGGCACCCGCAACGATTACAATCACTACAATATTATACAGTTGTTTGATAGTTCTCTTGTTCATCTTTTTTATGCTTATAATGTATTTCCGATTAGTGTACTAAATGTCTCCGGCCATGTACTTCACGCGGTAGTAGGCGTAGACGATGTTGATGCGTGCGGCCACCTCCTGCAGCTCGGCGTTGAGGTGAATGTTTGACGCGTCTATCATGTCCGTCACCAGAGCCAACTGACCCAGGTAGCGGGCGTTCACCACCTCGTAGTTCTGCTTAGCCAATTGCACGCTCTTGATTTGCGTCTCCAATTCCGTGTATGACTGCAGGTACTCCACGTAGGCTTGGTTGATGCGGTTGTCCATCTCCTCTTGGGTCAAGTCATAACTCTGCCGGGCTTTCAGTGTTTCCACCGAAGCCTGGCGTACCCGTTTGTTGCTCTTGTAGAGTGCTCCGATGTTGTAGTTCACTCCCAGACCCACGTACCAGATGTTCAGATTCTTGTCGACAGGAGGCAACTCAAAGGTGATAGGGCCGTTGAAGTTGTTGGCGGCTACCAGGGCTACCTTGGGCAGCATGTCGCTCTTGGCAATCTTCTCTTTCTGCTTGGAGATGTGGATGTTCAGCAGACTCTGCTCCAGTATGGGCGAGTTGACCGATGCCTGGTTCTGCCAATAGGCTTCTCCCTCCCGTGGGCAACTCTTCGCCGCGATGGTCGTGTCGGGCAGGATGGTGGTGCTCACTGGCAGGTGGAGCGTGTTGCAGAGCTGGTGGTTGAGGATGCCGCGCGCGTCGTGCAGCTTTTTCAACTGCAACTGTAGCTGTTCCAGTTGCAACTCGTAGCGCGTGATGTCGTTCTTCAGCGCCATGCCCTGCTGTTGCTGCGACTTGATGTTGTTGATTAACTGACGCGTCAGGGCGATGTTCTGTTCGTAAACCCGGATGCAGTTGTCCGTCTTGTAGAGGTCGAGATATTGCCCCAAAGCAAGGAAACGTGTCTGTTGACGTGTCAGCCGAAGTCCCGTCTCGGCCTGTTTCTTGCCGAACTCCGCCAGGCGGATGCTTGCGGTGACGGCTCCTCCGGAGTAGATAGTCTGCTGTGCTTCCAATGCCAGGCTGTTGCCGAAGTGGGGCGAAGACAAGCCTTGCGAATGGCCGAAGTCGCGGTCTGTCAACAGTGCGTTGCCGATGTGGCTGACCGAGAGGGACAGGCTGAGGTCGGGCAGCCGTTGCGCCCGTGATGTCTCGATGTCGTACCGTGAAACGTCCACCGCTGTCTTTGCGGTGCGGATGCCGCGGCTGCTGGTCTCGATGCGGTCGAACAACCCGTCCACCGTCAGCGGCATTGTCTGGGAAACCGTGTCTGCCGGTTGTTGCGCCGCCGTCGTCCCGGAGGCAAACAGGATAAACAATCCTGAAAGAATGATGTTCTTGGTCACGTGAAATGGTTTTATGTTTTTTCGGCTGCAAAATTAGAAGTTTCCCCCTTTCGGTTTGTTTGTAATTTCACCAGCGGTATGGACTATTAGGGAATAGAAGTTCGCTATTCTCATATATTTTCAGCACTTTTGCACCCAAAAGGCGAATATCGTGCGCAAAGCCGACCGCCTTCAATAGACTGATAGCGTATGCAGAACGAAGTAAACCTTTCCATACAGACGAAGCCGCTCTTGTATGAAACGTCCCTCTCGGGGTGGACGAACGAACCCCATGTCATCAACTATGGAGCCATCCTGATATGCCGTTCGGGCAAGGCCTTGCTACAGGTCAACTTCACCCGTTGGCAACTTTACGAAGGGGCTGTGCTCACCCTCTTCCCGAATGACGTGGTACGTTTGTTCAGTCCGTCGGGCAATCCGATGGAGTGCGACGACGCGGTCGATTTCAAGGTAGAGATGCTGCGCTACGATGCCTCCATGTTGCGTGAGGCCAGTCTACAGATGGAACAGACCGTTTATTCCGCCTTGCGTGAAGACCGTTGCCGACAGGACTCTCCCGTGGTGACCGATATCATCAACAAAATGTTCGCCTTGCTCCATGTCTACTTTGACCAACGGGAGTGCGCCTGTGTCACCCAGTTAGTGCTGTTGCAACTGAAAGCCTTCTTCGTCGGGTTCCACGAGTATCTGATGCGCAATCCGCTGATGGTGAAAGACGGCGTGAAGTCCCACAGGGTGCGCGAGCTCTTCAACCGGTTCATGGATTTGATGGAGAAGAACTATAAGGTGTCGCGCGACGTTGCCTTCTACGCCTCCCGGATGAATGTCACCGCCAAATACCTTACTCTCATTGTGCGCCAGGTGACTAACGAGACTCCGAAACACCTGATAGACCACTACACCATTCTGCAACTGAAGATGCAACTGGCCATGGGAGGTCAGAGCGTGAAAGAGATTGCCTGGGAATACAACTTCAGCGATGTCTCCTTCTTCTGCCGCTACTTCAAACGCCATACGGGCAAGTCGCCCCTGAGCCTCCGCAACAACAAGATGTAGCGGTGTCTCCGTTTCATTCGCACATTCGTTCTTTACTCCTATACTCCCAACAGCCTATTACATACGTCTCGTCACGCGTGGGAATGGTGGCGATGACGGTGAAGAACGAGATGGCGATTTGGGAAGCCAATAATTCCGCTTCATCGCCTTATTGTTCCGCTTTGTTGCAGAAAATGAGGCAATGTGAAATTTGATTGCTAACTTTACAAGCAAAAACGAGAATGAAACAAGCTATAAAATACAAAGACAAACTGATGGAGTGGATTGTTTTCACTCTTACGTTTTTCTTTCTATACGATGTCATTTGGGCTATCGCCGACTTTGAGGACTTCAAACGAAACTTTGACGGGTACTGTCTCTTCCTGTTTATGGATTTGGCCTATTGTGGTATTTTCTCTTTAGCCAGCCTGTCTGCCAATCAACTATTGCTTAGGCAGAGATACTTCAAATTGGCGGAAAACAACCGTAAAAGGTTTCTGGTCAGTGCAGTCCTTATCGTCGTAATAAACATCTGTATAGCCGGAGTATGTGACTTCATGCTTGATATAATCGACCCCGATTTCATGGAGGAAGACGTTTGGGGCACATTCTTTCTTTTCGGGATAATAGCAAGCCTGCTGACCCTTATACACTTGCTGCTGCATTATTCTGAAATAATGATACAACGGAACAAGGAGAACATACGTCTGCAAAAGAAATACTTGAAGCTCCAGTTAGATCCTCATTTCGTGTTCAACAGTCTAAGTTCCCTTGCCGGCATGATAGAGGATGAACCACAAAAGGCCGAGGAATACGTGGTAAGGTTGTCGCAGGTTTACAGATACACGCTGCGTAATATCGAGCAAGACTACATCACTATCCATGAAGCTATGGATTTTGCCGGGACGTACGTCAGTCTGCTTAATTTGAGATACGACAACAGAATCATACTCGAAACAGATAATTCTGAAAGTAAAGGAGATGACAGGATTTTAGCTCTAAGTCTACAGTTACTCATAGAGAATGCGGTCAAGCATAACTCTCCACAAGAAGATGCGCCTCTCCGTATCTGGATACGTGCGCAAGACGGTATGCTTGTGATTAGGAATAACAGAATCTACGCACATGGGCACAATGACCAATTGATTGAGTCGTATGGTATCGGATTAAAGAACTTGAAGCAGCGGTATGAACTGGAGTGTGGAAAGGAGATCGTTTACAACGTTACCCCCGACTCTTTTGAAATACGTCTGCCCATCATAAAGAAAACGGTAATAGAACGATGAAGAAGATATTGATTATAGAAGACGACAACTTCAGCGCAAAGCGACTGAAAAGGCTCGTCATGGATATAGACGACACGGTTGATGTCCATGGGCCGCTGAAAAGCGTCAACGAGGTGGTTGACGAGTTGACCGTTAACAACGATTACGATTTGATTCTCTCAGACATTCGTCTGGTAGACGGTGATGTGTTTGAGGCTTTCCGTAAGGTCAAGCCAAAGTCTTTTGTCATTTTCACGACTGCGTATGATGAATACGCTATGCAAGCTATCAAGAACAACGGACTTGACTATCTGATGAAGCCCATTGACTTCAAGGAGCTCTGTGTGGCTATGGACAAACTGAAGATGTTGAACCTTGCCAATGCGAAAGTTGGCGACAAGTTGGATGGCTTGTTGAGTGAGACACGCCAATACCGGGAACGCTTCTTGGTGAACAAAGGCGATGAATTGGTTATGCTTTATACTGACGACATAAGCTATATAAGCAAAACGGACAACCATGCTCTGGCATTCACGGAAGAAGGCGCATCATATACTTTGGCTATGAACATGGCGGATTTGGAACAGGTGTTAGACCCGGACAAATTCTTTCGCATCAACAGGCAGTACATTGCGAACATAAAAGGAATTAGGAAAATCAGCCTCTTCTTCAACTCCAAGCTTATTGTTAAATTGAAGGGGTGCAATGATGACAATATTGTGATAAGCAAGGAAAAGACGGCGCAATTCAAGAAATGGCTGGACAGGTGAACGGAAAACAGGTATCCCCAACATTATTGCAGAGCAAATAAGGATACCTGTTCCCCGTTGTAGCTTTGAACAGTCTCAGAACGACCAGCCAAAACCCACATATGGATAAAAGGCGGATTTGTCCAGTCCGTACTTGTCGCCGAAATTAAAGGAGGGCGAGATGCCGACACGGAACATGAAACCGTTGTCGCGCTGGTAGCGGTAGCCAATGTCGCCAAACAGGAAGTAGCCGAAGCGGTTGCTTGTCGATGTGTGGAAGTCGCCATGACCTTCCGTTTCCGGCGGAACAGGCTGATACCAGTACCATGTAGTTTCCTTGATATGATACACGCCAAGACTTGTACCGAAACCGACCTCCAGTTTATGCCGTTTCCTCCCCAACAGATAATTCAGTTCCATTGGAACTCCCACGCCTTTGATGGTTTCATCGAACAAACCGGAATTGTCTCCGTATCCAAATCCGATGCCGACACGATAACCCAATCCCGAGTTTCCCTTAAAACGACTGTCATAATTTATACCCACCATATTTTGAGCGCCAAGCAACTCAATGGATATGTTACGCACCTTCTTCTTTGTCTCATTAGAAGTGCTCAGGCCGTCTGCAACTGTCTGCTCAGAGTGGAATGACTGCGCATTTACTGCCGAAAAACAGCATAGTGCAAGCATTGACAATAATACCTTTTTCATTTTCATCATTTTGTTTATCCTTGAATATGTTAGTAAGAAAGACCCTCAAAAGGTCGCTGCAAAGGTATTGCTTTTTACTCCTATCCTACCAACAGCCTATGCGAAGAGGAATAGTTGATTATTGAATCGGCCATATTGCCATTTGAACAGAGTTACATGCGTCTCGTCACGCTTAGACATCCGTCTGTCATTTAACCTCTTGCCAATCGAGAATGCCATGACCCGGATTGTCAAGTTCGATGGCAATGCAAACCGGTTGAAACAAAAACGCCCAAGGCTTCAGTTAGAGAAGCCTTGGGCGTTCTATAGAGCCGCGGATTCCGGCGGATTGCTTATATAGAGCTTAGTGCTTATCAGTTTTTGAACGCCAACCCGTTGCCGGCAACATCCACGATGATGGGCTTGTCGCGATCCACTTCCTGGGCAAGGAGCTTCTTGGACAGGTCGTTGAGCAGATACTGCTGGATGGCACGTTTCACGGGACGGGCACCGAACTCGGGGTCGTAGCCTACGTTGGCGAGGAACTGTACGGCGGCATCGGTCATCTGCAGCGTGACACCGTTCTCTTCGAGCATCTTCCGGATGCCGTTAATCTGCAAGGTGACGATTTGCTGTATCTGTTCCTTGTTCAGCGGCAAGAACATGATGGTCTCGTCGATACGGTTCAGAAACTCCGGCCGGATGGTCTTCTTCAGCATGGAGAGAACCTCCTTCTTCGTCTCCTCTATCACGGCCTCTTTGTTCTGGTCATTCAGTTTCTCGAACTGACTTTGGATGTAGGCACTTCCCAAGTTGGACGTCATGATGATGATGGTGTTCTTGAAGTTGACCGTACGTCCCTTGTTGTCCGTCAACCGTCCGTCGTCCAACACCTGCAACAGGATGTTGAACACGTCGGGGTGAGCCTTTTCTATCTCGTCGAACAGAACCACGGAGTAAGGTTTACGCCTTACGGCCTCGGTCAACTGTCCACCCTCATCGTAACCCACGTAGCCCGGAGGCGCTCCAATCAGACGCGAAACGGAATGTTTCTCCTGGTACTCACTCATATCGATACGGGTCATCAGCGATTCGTCATCGAACAGATACTCCGCCAAGGCCTTCGCCAACTCGGTCTTACCGACACCGGTAGTACCTAAGAAGATGAACGAACCGATAGGCCGTTTCGGGTCTTGCAGACCGGCACGGCTGCGTCGTACGGCATCGGCTACGGCCGTGATGGCTTCGTCCTGACCTACCACGCGCTTGTGAAGCTCGTCTTCCAGATGGAGCAACTTCTCACGCTCGCTCTGCAGCATCTTGCTCACCGGTATGCCCGTCCAACGCGATACCACATCCGCGATGTCTTCCGCCGTCACCTCCTCCTTTATCATGGCGGAGTCGCCCTGTTGCTGCTTCAGCTCAGCCTGGATGGTGGTGATTTCGTTGTTCAGTGCCTGCAGCTTGCCGTACCGTATCTCGGCTACCTTTCCGTAGTCACCCTCCCGTTCGGCTTTGTCGGCCTCAAACTTCAACCGCTCTATCTCCAGCTTGTTTTGCTGTATCTTGTTGACCAAAGACTTCTCGCTTTGCCATTTGGCTTTGTACGAGGTCTCCAGTTCCTTCAGCTCCGCAATCTCTTTGTTGAGCTGAGCCAGTTTCTCTTCGTCCTTCTCCCGTTTGATGGCCTCGCGCTCAATCTCCAGCTGCTTCAGACGACGCGATATCTCGTCCAGTTCTTCGGGCAATGAGTCACGTTCCATACGCAACTTTGCGGCGGCCTCGTCCATCAGGTCAATTGCCTTGTCCGGCAAGAAACGGTCGGTGATGTAACGGTTGGAGAGCTCCACGGCCGCGATGATTGCGTCATCTTTGATACGCACCTTGTGGTGGTTCTCGTAACGCTCCTTCAGTCCACGCAGGATGGAGATGGAACTCATCGTGTCCGGTTCGTTTACCATGACGGTCTGGAACCGTCGCTCCAGAGCTTTGTCCTTCTCGAAATACTTTTGGTATTCGTCCAGTGTGGTGGCACCGATGGAACGTAGCTCGCCACGAGCCAAGGCCGGCTTCAGAATGTTGGCGGCATCCATGGCACCGTCACTCTTTCCGGCACCTACCAAGGTGTGTATTTCATCAATGAAGAGGATGATGTTGCCGTCCGACTTGGTCACTTCGTTGATGACGGACTTCAACCGCTCCTCGAACTCGCCTTTGTACTTCGCACCGGCAATCAGCGCACCCATGTCCAACGAATAAATCTGTTTGTCCTTCAGGTTCTCGGGCACGTCTCCACGCAGGATACGGTGTGCCAAACCTTCCACGATGGCGGTCTTACCGGTACCCGGCTCACCTATCAGGATAGGGTTGTTCTTGGTACGTCGGCTCAGAATCTGCAGTACACGACGAATCTCGTCGTCACGGCCTATCACCGGGTCGAGCTTTCCGTTACGGGCGGCCTCGTTCAGGTTGATGGCGTATTTGCTCAGTGCCTGGTAAGTATCCTCACCGGATTGGGAAGTCACTTTGTCTCCCTTTCGCAGTTCGGCGATGGCTGCACGCAACTCCTTGTCGCTCATGCCACCGTCTTTCAACAGGGTGGCCACGTCGCTGTTTACGTTGAGCAACGCCAACAGCAAGTCCTCCAGAGCCACGTATTCATCGCCCAACTCTTTGGCGTAGTCGTTGGCCTTCTGCAACACCTCATTGCTTTCCCTACTCAGGTAAGGCTCGCCCCCTGAAACCTTGGGCAAGGCACCTATCCGCTTGTCAAGGGCGAGCGTCAACTGTTGCTGGTTCATCCCCAGTTTCTGGAAGATGAAGTTGGTAACGTTTTCGCCTACCTTCAGCACTCCTGCCATCAAATGAACAGGCTCAATGGCTTGCTGCCCGCGGCTCTGTACGAGGTTCACCGCCTCTTGCACCGCCTCTTGCGATTTGATTGTAAAGTTGTTAAAGTTCATATTGTAGTCTCCTTTCTTTCGATTTGCTTATTCGATTCACCTACCGGGCTTCAAATCACTTGCCAATGTCGGAATGCGACAAAGTGGCTGAGCATTTTGTCAATCGTCTGACGAATTGTCCTTCTGTGAAAGTCTCTTAATTATCAGACGGCTATGGCGTAGGTGAATGAACTAATTGGTACTTTTGCTTTTGATAATTCTTAAAAACAGGAAACCATGAAATGTTCAATCTCAAGTAGCGGCTTTTCGGCCGTTTGTCTCTACGTTTTATCGTTGCTCGTGGTGACGGGGCTTGCTTCGTGTGCCGGTAGTAAGAAGGATATTGTGCCGTCGGCGGACTTCTTGCCCTATGTCAACGCCTATACGGGAGGGGTCATCACGCAAGAGTCTACCGTCCGTGTGGAACTGAAGAATGACCAGCCGATGGTCAAGCTCAACCAGGAGGTAGATGGCAAACCCTTCACTTTCTCACCTTCGTTGAAGGGAAAGACTTACTGGATAAACAACAATACCATAGAGTTTGTGCCCGATGAAGGCGAACTGAAGCCGGGTACGTTCTACAAGGCGAAGTTCCGTCTGGGCGACTATGTGGAGGTGGCGAAGGACTTGAAGAACTTCGAGTTCTCGTTCCGCGTGCAGGAGCGCAGCTTCGTGTTCGATGTTGACCCCGTCTCCGTGACAGCCGAGAACCCCGACGTGGCAAGTCTCTCCGGAGAGATTCGCTTCAACTGCAAGATGTCGCCCGAGGAGGTGAAGAAGATGGTGACGGTGCGTGGTTACAAAGACGCCAAGTGCCGCGTGACGATTGAAGCCTCGGAGGATTCCAAGACCTTTAAATATGCCCTAGCCAACATCGCCCGTCAGGCGGAGGACTTCAATCTGAAGATAACGGTGGATGGTGCGGCTGCCGACATCGACGGCAAACAGGTGGAGGAGGTGACGATACCCGCCAAGGATACGTTCCGCTTCCTTTCCGCCAAACGTATTCATTCGCCCGAAGAGGGTGTGGAGATTGTCTTCTCCGACCCTGTCTCCGACACGCAAGACCTGAAGGGACTGGTGGAGATTGCCGGGTTATCCAACTACGTGACCATGGTGAACGACAATCGCGTCTGCCTCTATTTCAATGTCACCCAGTCGGGCAAGTTCACCCTGAACCTGAACGCCGCGCTCTTGAATGACCGTGGCAAACGCCTTGGGGCGGACCAAAGCGTCTCCATTGCCGAGGAGAACCTGAAGCCGCAAGTGACGATGGATGTCAACGCCGTCATCTTGCCCGACTCCAAGAACCTGATAGTCCCCTTCAGGGCAGTGAACCTCTATGCCGTAGACCTCAGTGTGATACGCATCTTCGAGAGTAACGTGCTCTCCTTCATGCAGGAGAATCGTTTGTCCGGTTCCGGTGACTTGCGGCGTTTGGGACGACTCATTAATAAGAAGACGCTTTGGCTCACCAAGGACGGGACGAAGGATGTCCACCGATGGGAAGATTACTCCATAGACCTCTCCAACTTCATCAAGCAAGAGCCGGGTGCCATTTACCGGGTGTCGCTTTCCTTCAAACCGGAGTATTCCGCCTATCCGTGCTCAGGGTCGGACGACGACAATGCGCAAGTCCTTGTGGACGAACGGAACGGTGACTTGGTGAAGGTCGACGGGGAGTTGTCCGATGAGGACAACGCCGTATGGGACATTCCCGAGTCTTACTACTTCGCTTACGGCAATATGGACTGGAGCCGTTACGACTGGAGCGAGCGGGACAATCCGTGTCATATCTCCTATTACATGAATACCGACCATTACGCTTCGTGCAATGTGTTGGCCTCCAACCTGGGTATCGTGGTGAAACGCAACTCACTCAATAAACTGTGGGTCGCTGTGACCGACCTGCTCAGCACTTCGCCCTTGGGTGGCGTGAAGGTGACTGTCTACAACTACCAACTCCAGCCAATCGTCACGGCCGAGACCAATAGCGATGGTTTCGCGGAGGTCGCCTGTACGGGCAAGCCCTTCATCGTGATGGCGGAGAAGTCCAAACAGAAAGGTTACGTTCGTGTGGTCGATGGCGAGGAGCAGTCCACCAGCCGCTTCGACGTGGGTGGTAAGGAAATCGTGAAAGGACTGAAAGGTTATGTCTATGGCGAGCGCGGCGTGTGGCGTCCGGGTGACACCCTGCACGTCTCTTTCATCCTCGAAGACCGTGAGAAACGGATTCCGGACAAGCATCCTGTCTCTCTCGAACTGTACAATCCCCAAGGGCAGTTCTACACCAAACAGGTTTCCACACAAGGACTGAACGGATTCTATACCTTTACCGTACCCACCCGGCAGGACGACCCGACCGGGTTGTGGAACGCATACGTGAAAGTGGGTGGCTCGGCTTTCCATAAGGCTCTGCGCATAGAGACCATCAAACCGAACCGTTTGAAGATAAACGTCACACTGCCCTCTGTCCTGAAGGCGGAGCAACGACAAGTCTCCGTTCCGCTCTCCGCTTCGTGGCTCATGGGCGCAAAGGCTTCCAATCTGAAAGCCACGGTGGAGATGCGGCTGACCAAAGTCAACACGCAGTTCAACAAGTATAGCCAGTACATCTTCAATGACCCGGCTTCGGAGTTCGTGTCCGACAAGTCCGAGGTGTACAGCGGCTCGCTCGATACCAACGGTAACGGCAACTTCGTGCTGAAGCTGCCTGCTTCCACACAAGCTCCCGGCATGCTTAACGCCACCTTTACGACCCGTGTGTCCGAGCCGGGCGGTGACGTGAGTTTCCACACACAGACGGTACCTTTCTCGCCCTATACCTCTTACGTGGGCATCAACCTCAATCAGCCGAAGGACAAATACATAGAGACGGACAGGGAGCATACATTCGACGTGGTGACGGTGAATGCGGACGGCAAGCCGACGGACCGCTCCAGCCTGGAGTATAAGATCTACAAAATCAGTTGGGACTGGTGGTGGGAGAGTGACAAAAAGTCCTTTGGTACCTATGTCAACAACAGTTCCGTGACTCCGGTAGCGAGCGGCCGACTCAGCACCAGCGGCGGCAAGGCTTCGTTCAACTTCAAGGTAAGCTATCCCGATTGGGGACGCTACCTGGTCTATGTGAAGGATACCGAGAGCCATCACGCCACGGGCGGTGTCATCTATGTCGACTGGCCTTCGTGGCGCGGACGTTCGGCACGCAAAGACCCGAGCGGCGTGAAGATGTTGACCTTCTCTCTCGATAAGGAGTCGTACGAAATAGGGGAGAAGGTGACTGCCATCATCCCTGCGTCGGTAGGGGGACGCGCCTTGGTTTCCATTGAGAACGGGTCGACCGTGCTGAAGCAGGAGTGGGTCGGCGTGACCGAGGGAACTGATGTGAAGTACACCTTTGAAGTGACACCGGAGATGGCTCCAAACGTCTATCTGCACGTCACGCTGCTGCAACCTCACGCACAGACCGTGAACGACTTGCCCATCCGTATGTATGGGGTTGTCCCCGTATTGGTGAACAATAAATCGACCAAGCTGGAACCGCGTATCTCGATGCCGGATGAGCTGAAACCCGAAACGGATTTCCAAGTTACCGTGAGCGAGAAGAACGGGAAGCCAATGACCTATACGTTGGCTGTCGTGGACGACGGCTTGCTGGACTTGACCGACTTCAAGACTCCCGACCCTTGGAACGAGTTCTACTCACGCGAAGCCTTGGGCATACGCACGTGGGATATGTACGATGAGGTATTGGGGACTTTTGCTGCCAAGTTTTGCGGCTTGTTCGGCGTGGGCGGTGACGCGGAACTGAAGCCCGTGAATTCCAAAGCCAACCGTTTCAAACCGGTAGTGAAGTTCGTCGGGCCATTTTATATAGGTAAAGGCGAACGGAAGACTCACAACCTCAAACTGCCGATGTATGTAGGCTCTGTGCGTGTGATGGTGGTGGCCGGCCAAGACGGTGCCTACGGCAATGCGGAGAAGAGTGTCCAAGTGCGCACTCCATTGATGGTGCTCTCCTCGCTGCCCCGTGTGCTGAGCGTAAACGAGGAAATCTCCGTTCCGGTGAACCTCTTTGTTATGGACAAGGGTGTCAAGCAGGTGGACGTTACCCTCTCGTCCAAGGACGTGAAGATATCGCCCGCCAAGCAGACCCTCACCTTTGCGCAACCGGAGGACCGCATTGCCTACTTCAAGCTGAAGACTTCCCGTACCGGAAAGGCTACCATACACATCGTTGCCACGGGTAACGGCAACAAGGCGCAGGAGACGGTGGAGATGGAGGTGCGCAACCCCAACCCGATTGTCAATCTCTGCCGTGATGCCTGGATAGAGAAGGGGGCTGAGGCTACCATCCGCTACCCGATGGGCGACAAGGTGCAACTGGAAGTTTCGCGTCTGCCGATGCTGGACGTGACACGCCGTCTGGACTACCTGTATAATTACGGTCATCACTGTACCGAACAGATAACCTCCAAAGGTTTGCCGCTGCTCTTTATCGACAAACTGAAAGAGGTGGACAAGGAAGAGGAGTCCACGATAAGGAAGAATGTGGAGGAGGCCATCAGTCAGATTTACGGCCGTCAGCTCTCCAACGGAGGCTTCGTCTATTGGCCGGGTCAGTCCGCTGCCGACGAGTGGGTCACCTCCTATGCCGGCCTGTTCCTCTCGCTGGCGCAAGAGAAAGGCTACGCCGTACACGGCAATGTACTGAAGAAGTGGCTACGCTACCAAAAGGTGGCTGCGCAAAACTGGCGTGCGCCTCGACAAGACGCTTCGTTGGGACAGATGGAGATGGCCGAGACGCAACAGGTGTTCCGCCTCTACACGCTCGCCATGGCCAACGCTCCGGAATATGGGGCTATGAACCGACTGAAGGAGATGAAGGAACTGCCGCTGCAGGCACAATACCGTCTGGCTGCCACTTATGCCTTGACCGGTAAACAGAAGGTGGCGGACGAGCTGATATTCAAAGGCAACGCCAAGCGTGATTCTCTCAACTGCTATTGGCAACTCTTCGGCTCGCAGTTGCGCGATGAGGCGATGATGCTCGAAGACCTTGTGCTGACCGGTCACCAAAAGGATGCCTATGCGCTGGCGACCAAACTGACCAAGCGGATGGCACAGGAGGATGAGTTCAGTACGCAATCCACAGCCTTCGCCATCATGGCATTGGCGCGACTGAGCGACCAACAGTCCGGTTCCCTCAATTTCTCGTGGACGATGAACGGCAAGAAACAGCCTGCCGTCAAATCCGCCAAGGTGTTGTACACGCTGCCCATGGAGACAAAGAACGTCGGTGAAGGCACCGTCTCCCTGCATAACGATGGCGACGGCACACTGTACGCCAATGTGGTGTCGCGTCTGCAGTTGACCAACGACACGTTGCCCGAGGTGTCGCGGAAGATACGTCTGGCGGTGAGCTACACCGACATGAAGGGCGGTTCGATGGCTGTGGACAAGGTGAAGCAAGGTACGGACTTCTATGCCGTAGTCACGGTGACCAACCTCTCCCCGGCTGAAACGCTCAACAACCTGGCGTTGACGCACATCGTTCCGTCGGGATGGGAAATCTACGACGAACATCAGAGCGGTGACTTCACCTATCGGGATGTGCGCGACGATCGGGTACTGACCTACTTCAGCCTGAGCCCGTCGCAATCGAAACGCTTCGTCATCCGTCTGCAGGCCAATTATCTGGGTGATTACATCCTCCCGGCCGTGCAGTGCGAAGAGATGTATGACACTTCCGTGTTGGCCCGCAGTCGGGCCGGACGTACGGAGGTGGTGCGATAGACCGGATGTTTTCAGTGAAGGTCTCTTCCTATGGATAAGATTTCACGCTACTGGAAACGACTTTCTACAGCCAAAAGAGTCACCCTTGGGGTGGTGGCTCTTTTGGCTGTGGCTTATTTCTTTTGCCTCCCCCGTGACCTGTTCTCCGTCTCCTATTCCACGGTGGTGACCGACCGTCACGGCACGTTGTTGGGTGCCCGTGTTGCGACGGATGGCCAGTGGCGGTTTCCTCCCCGCAAGGATGTGCCCGAGAAGGTGGAGCGTTGCCTGGTGGAGTTCGAGGATCGCCGTTTCCATTACCATTGGGGAGTAGACCCTGTCGCCGTAGGACGGGCTATGTATCAGAATCTGCGTGCCGGGCATGTGGTGAGCGGCGGCAGCACGCTTACCATGCAGTTGGTGCGCTTGATGCGTGGCAATCCGCGTACGGTCAAGGAGAAGATTATAGAGATGGTGCTCGCCACCCGTTTGGAGTTCCGACTTTCCAAGAAAGAACTGTTGGCTCTGTATGCCTCCCATGCTCCCTTTGGCGGCAATGTGGTAGGTCTCGACGCTGCCGCATGGCGCTATTTCGGTCATGACGCGGAAGAGCTCTCGTGGGCGGAGGCGGCCACGCTTGCCGTATTGCCCAATGCCCCCTCCATGATTCATCTGGCCAAAGGGCGGCCTCAACTGCTTGCCAAGCGCAACCGGTTGCTGAAACGTTTGCTGGATACAAACGTCATCGATGCCTCCGCCTACGAATTGGCGGTTGCGGAGCCGTTGCCTGCGGAGCCGTTGGCCCTGCCACAGATTGCCCCTTGCTTAGTGGATTATTTTTGTAAGGAACGCAAGGGTCTCTATACGCGCTCGTCGGTGGATGCGGGCGTGCAACAGCGTGTGGAGGCTATCGCTGAACGGTGGAACAACGAGTTCCGAAGGAGTGACATCCATCATTTGGCTATTTTGGTATTGGATATCCCTGCCAACAAGGTGGTGGCCTATTGTGGCAACGTGCGGAACAATCAGCGGCAAGAGGGCAGTCAGGTGGACATCATCCGGTCGCCCCGCAGCACGGGTAGCGTCCTTAAACCTTTTCTCTATGCCGCCATGCAGAAAGAGGGCGAACTGTTGCCCCATACGCTGCTGCCCGATATTCCTGTCAATGTGAACGGCTTTGCGCCGCAGAACTTCAGTCTGCAGTTCGAGGGGGCGGTGCCCGCTTCCGAGGCGCTGGCACGTTCGCTAAACATCCCTGCTGTCTGCATGTTGCAGCAGTATGGCGTACCCAAGTTCCATCATCTGCTCCACCAGTTTGGCTTCACTGGCATCAACCGTTCGCCCTCCCACTACGGACTCTCTCTGGTGTTGGGCGGTGCGGAGACCACCTTATGGGAAGTAACCAATGCCTATAAGCGTTTGGCGGAGCTTCTGTCGCCCGCCCTTTCTCAACGCAAGGCGTCCGCCTCGTTGCTGTGGCCGGAGGACGAAGACCCCGATGCGGTGATTCCCTATGACCGTAGAGGCTCTTTCAGCAGTCTGGGGAAAAACTGGCAGAATCAAGCCGAATGGGCGGGAGCGGCATGGATTACCCTCTCGGCGTTGACGGAACTCAATCGCCCCGAAGAGATAGACTGGAAAGCCATCTCGTCCATGCAGACCGTCGCATGGAAGACCGGTACCAGCTACGGATTCCGTGACGCGTGGGCGGTCGGTGTCACTCCGCGTTACGCCGTTGGCGTGTGGGTAGGCAATGCGACGGGTGAGGGTAGACCTGAACTCATAGGAGCGCGAACCGCTGGTCCCGTCCTGTTCGATGTGTTCAACACCTTGCCGGCTTGCGCTTGGTTCTCCCGTCCCGACGAGGGGTTGACAGAAGTAGAGACTTGTCGTCAGTCGGGATGCCTGAAGGGACGTTTCTGTGAGGAGGTGGATACCGTTTATGTCGTACCGTCTGGTGTGAGGGCTTCTTCTGCCTGTCCCTATCATCGGCTGGTCACCGTGACGGTGGATGAGAAATACCGGGCCTATGCCAACAACGACGGTGGCGAACCAATCGTTCAGAAATCATGGTTCGTCCTGCCGCCCACATGGGAGTGGTACTATCGGCAACATCATCCCGAATACAAGCCTTTGCCTCCCCTTCGGCGAGGTTTGGGCGACGAGGGCGGCACGGTGATGCAATTCATCTACCCACCCATGAACGCCCACATACGCTTGCCGCGCCGGTTGGACGGCAGTGAGGGACAGCTTACGGTTGAACTTGCCCACAGCAATCCGCACGCTACCGTCTTCTGGCATCTCGACGGCCATTACCTCATGCAGACTGAGGACTTCCACAAGGTGACGTTCTCGCCTTCCCTTGGTCAACACGCCCTCACGGCGGTGGACGAAACCGGCAACAGCGTTTCTACCACCTTTGTCGTGGAGAGCAGATAGGTCTCATGTCGTACGGCATGAGGAGTAGTTAACGTCACTTCGTTTTTTAGGAACGATTCGCCCGGATAACGCAAGCGGTTGCACCTTCCAACGTAAGTACTTACATGAGCCAACGTAAGTACTTACGTGAGCCATCGTAAGTACTTTCATCGGGCAACGTAAGTACTTGCGTTTTCGGACTGCCCCGCAAACAGTGACTATGACTGAATTTACTTTACACTTATAGTGTTATTTTACTAAGATGCTT
>CAVJRQ010000039.1:0-16897 GCA_963652075.1 Acutalibacteraceae bacterium | reverse complement strand
TTGGATCTAAATATAAACCTTCTCTGCAAACTATATTTGAGCTTTCATTTCCTCATTTTGGGAACATATTTGTTTTTGTTGAGCAAAATGAAGTTGATATTCAGCATAATAGCTAAATCTTTGTTCAATCCTACCAAGATTGCACATGGTTCATTTTCATTAGAATTGTTCTATTTTCAAAAATAGGCAACTTCTTGATAGAAAGTTGGCAGAGTTGTCATGCTACAACTCTTTATGTATCTGCTCTATATCGGATTCATTTGTCAACTTTCTGTCTCAGTTTACCATTAATTTTCTTCATAATCTGCCTTTTTGCTGATAACAATCCTGGAGATAGTACCTCTTGCTCCAACATATCCAATACAACCTTTAGCTCTTCAAGGAGTTCAGGAAAATATTTCATTTGCTTGTAGGCAAGTTTTATGCAATAGGCTCGGATAGCATAGGGTTGGACACTGGCAGTAATCTTGGCTATGCAGAAGTCTATGAAGTCAGAACGGAGGGAATCTTTCTCGAATGGTTGTCGAAGAAGAAGGTTGAACATAAGACGGCACTTGCCCACATCCTTTTCCTTCATCACTCGATCGATTAAGTCGTCATGCTTACTGTAAAGCCATTCTTTGTTGGCTAAGTCAAAATGCGACAGGGCATGCAAAGCATTGAACGCCACACGGTCATCCTCATCGAAAGTAAGCCGATACAACTCTTCTTTTCGAATGTCGTTTACCTTGCCTTGAGTCATAAAACAGATTTCATGGATGCCATTCAATCCGATTTTGCCCAAAAGTTTCTCTCTCATGTCCGTTACACTTTATATGAGGTGTATCAATTCATATTTATTTCCCCTAAATTTGAAAATCAAAAATATGGAAAGAAAAGGATGCACTCCAAAATCAAATGTACCCTTTCGCTATTAACCTAATGTTTCTTTATTCCTGTCTAAAATTTCACCTGTTTTTTATCTTATTTGTCGAAATTATTAGCGTAAGAACCTTTTTCTCGCAAAGATGTAAGACAGGTGGCATTTGTCAAGAAATGCAGCAATAGAAATACTTCCGACTATGCTAATTGTTATAGTGAAAATTATGTGTCCCCCCCCCCGATTTGTCGAAACTAAAGAAAGGCAATGCGTATTTTGCTCCCATAGTGAATATGGGATGAAATAGATATATCGGAAGGGTATTTCTGCCGACAAATCCTATAGTTCGCAGAACATTCTTATTTCCTATGTTTTGTATCAACTTTGGGATAAAAGAAAGGAAAGACAAAGCTAATACGGCAACTGCTAAGAATTGCCAATTCTTATAATCAGAATAGCAAGCTATTGTAAAAAATGGTAGAATACTCCATAATGATGGCTTTATTATTTCATCAAGATGCCTACCGGATAAACGCAAACAAACACCGCAAAAATAAAATGCAGCATTGGTTGCATTTAGCAATGGTGTGTATTGGGATATAAGCATGAGTAATGTTGCAAACATACATAATTTTTCCACTACACCAAGTTTACCAATCAAATTGAACGAAAGATAATATAGTGCTCCACATATAGCCATCGTGTATAAGAACCAATACGGACCAATTGATGTTACAAAAACCGTATTCAAAATTGTTGATATTGTAAATTCATCGATTCCGTCTCTCACAGGAAGAAGCGTAGACATAAAGGCATAGCTCACCACCATAATGATGTATGGTACCACTATTTTTGCAATGTAAATTGCAAATTCCTTGTATGTCTTTTGAATATTTACCAAATATCCCGTAATCAACAAGAACGCTTGCATGAAAAAGAAATTGATAAAGTCCTTTACTTCTGGGTAAAGTGTACTGAAATTCACAATATGTATCATTACAACCATACATATAAGCACACTTCTTTGATAGTCTATATTATTGTATTTCATATAATGGGGTAAGTTATTTACTTTCTTTTCTTTGAATATGGTATCACAGGCAAAAGAGTTTTAATAATCTCAATAGCCTTGTCACGATGCTCTACATCAAGAATATAGTGTTTTTTAGCACCATCGTATGGGAAACCAGTATCTGCGCCTGTCATTAATTCGGCTATCACTGGCAACTTCTTGACATAGCAAATATTGTCACATGCGAGAACGACAGGCTTTTCGTCTATATAGATAAGCCAATCGCCAAACATCTTTTTAGAACGGATTATGCCCACACCATTTAGTTGAGAGCAGACAAAATCAATATAATCTGTTGTACAAGCCATTTGTTTATTATTTCTGTATATGGTTATTACACTCAAGATCCCTTGTATTTGTTTTTCCCTAAATTTGAAAATCAAAAATAGGGAAAGAAAAGGATGCACTCCAAAATCAAATGCTCCTTTTCGCAATCATCCTAATGTATCTTTGCTCCAATACTCTTGCAGATTTTCTTCGATACACTTCATCACGACAGAAAAATCTATCTGCTCTTTCCAACGTATCTTCTTCAAGAATGCCTTCCACCAAATATTGCGTGTTGCATCCGCTGCAAACTTGTCTGTGAAAAGGGCAAGGTTCTCTCGGTAAGAAGTATTCCTGTTCTTGAATGTGCTGACAATGGCTTCTGCAAGAAGCTCCCTGTCAATCTCATGGTTGGTGAACAACTGGTATACATCAAAGAAATCCTTCATGCGACTATTGCTTTCATCACGGTCAACCATGGCATGGAACTTTTCCGCTATCAGAGTCTCCAAAGAATAAGCATACAATTCTACGGCTGGGACATCAGGCAGTAGCAGCGGGTAGTCCAAAGAAAGCGGATAAGGCGTTACCACATCACCGAAACCAATGTCAACAGACACCTGCTGCACTATCGTATCCAAGTGAGCCGTCACTTTTATGCATGTACCCGGGTATCTCTTTTCCACGACTATTGGCCCCAATTCAAGAGATGTGGCATCGAAAGTGACGCCATCTTCCTCACATTCAATGCCGCAGACCTTTTGGAATACCTCTTTTAGGTTCTCCCTGTCATTGCTGATGCGTTCTCCCAACAAGTCAATGTCAATAGTCGGGCGAGCCTTGAAACCATCCAAAGCAAACAACAACGAACTTCCCTTCAGAAGAAAGTGTCTCTTGTATGGACTTGCCGAGATACGGAACAACAGGCGTTCGTGCAGGTATCTCACCAGTACCTTCATATATTCTTGCTTCTCCTCTTTGGCAAGGTTCAGCAAACGTGCCCTAATGGACTTCCCTATATTCTTTGTCACAGCCTTGTCTCCAAATATTTGGTCAATATATTTTTCACCCTGAGTTTCCGGGCGTACTCATGCAGGAGCGATATGTTGCGATTGTCCTTTTTCAGATAGCTGTCAATAACCTCGCCGCAGACATCAAGTCCAATCTTGTTTCTGTACTTCACGGCATCGCAGACCGTTCGTTCCAAGTCCGTAACAAGTACGTCATACCCGGATATGTTCTTTTGGACAATGCCAAACTCCAGGTTCTCCCTCTTCCAATAATAAAGGTCTATGATTGGATAGTCGGGCAGACGCACCTTGCGCTTGGCATCAATGGCGATGCAGGTTGACGAGGGTACTTGCGTGGACAGGCCATAATGGGAAAACGCACTGTATAGGCAAACGACCCCATGGGGGACAATTCGCTCAACGTCTATCATGTTGTTTGCCAAAGCAGACATTTCCACATAGACACCATTACGAAGCCGCATAAGCGTTCCGTCTTCTGTTGCACGGCGAAGTTGTTCATATTCACCACGGCTTTTCACTTCGCCTGTGGTTATGAACCCACCTCGCTGTTGTAGCGTATCAATGACTGTACTTCTATTCATGTTATTCTTATTTGTGTGCAAAGGTACAACAACATATTGAGAATAAAGAGTGTTTTGTGTAAAAAGTTACGGAGAATACAAATAATATCCGTAATATCTTACACTCTTATCAAACTTCGACTACTAACCTTACAAGTCACCTTGCACTCATAAATATGTTAATCAAATCTTAATTCCGTGTTGACAAGTCTTTATCATCAAATTTCACTTTTGAAGCCATTTTAATGTCGTTGAACACATTCTCTTTTACCACATTCAGTAACTATTCAGCGATAGCCACACATAGCACGTACGTGTCTCCACGTAAGTACTTACGTTGGCTCACGTAAGTACTTACGTTGCCCGATGAAAGTACTTACGTTGGCAGGTGCAACTGCTTGCGTTATCCGCCCTGTCTTAGCGGCTGTCCCTTATGTACGAGCAATATTTGGCGAGCAGGTTCCCCAGAGGCAAATCTCCTTTCCGGAAACGCTCCGCATCCAAGGGCAGCAACCTCTCACGTACAGGCGTTCCGTCTTTGTATGTTGCCGTCAGGTAATGGATGCCACCTTCTTCTTCGATGTTGATGTCGTGAAAGAATCCGGTAATCTCTTCCTTGCTGTATACGATGGAATAGCTTGGACGCTTGGCTCCCGGGATGTCCTCGCGCAGAATGCCTTTCATCACAAGGTCTTGTATGTCGCGGATGGCCGTGTCCTTGGAGCACTTGGTGAGTGAAGCCCACGTCTTTGACGTTATCTTCGCCTCGTAGCCGTCAAGGAAAAGATTGAGGGCATCCGTCTGCCGTTGGCTTAACGCCACGGATGAGGCCTTCTGCCAAAAGAGGCTTTTGTTCAACACGGTACTGACCACGGTCTCGGCTTCGTCAAGGGCTACCGACAAGGTGTCGGCATACCACGAAATCCATTCCGTGACATCTCCGTCGCCATGTTGTGTCTTCTCCAAAATGTCGTAGTAATGATTCTTGTCTTTGTTGATTTGCGAAGAGACGTTATAGAAACGGAACTCGCTCTTGTCGGCACGAGCCAACAGCATATCCGAAAGGATGCGCGCCAGTCGCCCGTTGCCATCTTCAAACGGGTGGATACTCACGAACCAAAGATGGGCTATGGCGGAGCGAATGATGGAACTCACATTCTCTTCCGCGTTGAACCAGTCTATGAATCTGTTCATCTCGTCTTCCACCCGTTCCGGTGACGGGGCGATGTAATGTATCTTTTCCCTGCCAAACATGCCGGAGATGATATGCTCCTCATGGGTACGGTATTTCCCGACTTCAATCCGCGAGCCATCGCTGAATCCCGTCGGGAAGAAAGCCGCTTGCCAAGCGCATAACTTCTCTTTGGTCAACGGTTGGTCATAGCGACTTACCGCATCGAGCATCACCGCCACGACGGAATCCACATAATGCGAGGGTGCCGTCTGCCTGACATTCTCTATCCCGAGCTTTCGGGCGATGGACGAGCGTACCTCATCCACATTCAGGCGAACACCTTCTATCTCGGATGAATATACCACGTCATACGTCAGGTTCTCAGCCATTGCCTTCAGCTTGCTGTCGAAACCGAGCGAGGCGAGTCTGCCGTACAACAGTCCCTGCTTGCGGCTAACCTTTTCAAGGATCGCCGTGAGTGCCGATGCGTCCCATTTGAACGCTGTCCAATTACTTCTTTCGTGTATGTACATATTCCGTCGAAAACAGTCATGCGGCATTAGATACACAATAACGTCGCAATATTTGCGACAAAAATAATGTTTTTTTTGTCGCATACCCAAATAATATATACACATAAGTATGGCAACAGTAAAAATTAGATTTCGTGCCTCTACCGTCGAGACGAGAGAGGGCACACTGGTTTACCAGGTGATTCACAGGCGGGTGGCAAGACAAGTCACCACCGGTTATCGGCTCTATCCGAAAGAATGGGACAGCCGGCATTCAATGGCGGCTATACCACCGGATATTGACGGGAACCGCCGAGCTTACCTGACGGCATTGCAAGACAGGGTAACGAAGGACGTAATTGCCCTACAGGATATTGTCGCGAGGCTCGACCGTGCAGGCAAGCATTATACGGCCGATGACGTAGTAGACGACTTTCGGTTACATCCGGAGACCGGGGGGCTCATACAGTTTACCGGTAGTCTGATTGCAGAGCTGAAACGGACCGGTAGGGAGCGTACCGCCGAACGGTACACGACCGTACTGAACAGTTTCAAACGTTTCATGGCGGGACGCGATGACATCCCCCTCGACCGGGTGGACTCCAGTCTGATGGTAGAGTATGAGAGCTACCTAAAGGCGGACGGCGTATGTTCCAACAGCTCCTCTTTTTACATGCGGGGACTGCGGGCCATTTATAATCGGGCGGTGGACAAGGAACTGACTGTACAACGGAATCCTTTCAAGCATGTCTATACCGGAATAGACAAGACTGTCAAACGGGCGATTCCTCTGGAAGCCATTCGCCTAATCAGAGACTTGGACTTGACGCTGAAGCCGGCCTCGGATTTGGCACGAGACCTTTTCATGTTCAGTTTCTATACCCGTGGCATGTCGTTCATTGACATGGCATACCTGAGGAAAACCGACCTTAAAGACAACATCCTGTCATACCGCAGGCAAAAGACCGGGCAGCAACTGTTCATCAAATGGGAGAAACCTATGCAGGAAATCGTCAACAAATACGATACTACGGGCACTCCTTATTTACTGCCCGTCATTAAGGAGATGGAACGGGACAGAAGAAGGCAGTACAAATCTGCCATTCAACTGATTAACAACCACTTGAAAAGACTGGGGAAACAGATTGGATTGACGATACCCCTGACAACGTATGTCGCGAGGCACGGGTGGGCCAGTATTGCCAGAAGCAAGAATATCCCCATTTCCGTTATCAGCGAGGCGATGGGACATGATTCGGAGAAAACCACATTGATTTATCTGGCCTCGCTGGACACGTCCGCAGTGGATAAGGCAAACAGCGTTATCCTCAAATCTTTATGATATGAAAAGCGGATGGGGGTATTGTTGAGCAAATTTGTCTTTCTCTCTGTAGGAGAAACGTAAATCGCCGCAAAAATATGACAATAACCGTAAAGAGACAATAAAAACGACAAAAAATATTTTCTCTTGTCACAAGAATGTTGAATCAAAGTACAATCGTGCGCCTGGTTGGATTCTTGTAACGTATTTATTTCCAATAGTCTATCGCAGTTACGTTTCTCCTACAGAGAGATACATTTTTTAAGTAATTAATTTAAAAAAGAGAGAGTTTATGAAAGAAAGGTTACTAATGTTATTAGCATGCTTTTTCCTTGGCATGGAATTAGTATGGGCTCAGACATCCACTGTTACGGGTATAGTGGTATCCGATGAGGATGGCGAGCCTGTAATTGGAGCATCGGTATTGGTAAATGGTACCTCTTTAGGGTCTATTACGGATATTGATGGAAAGTTCTCAATCACAAATGTACCAAGCTCGGCAAAGACTTTGCGCATATCTTATGTCGGAATGCAGACGATGGAAGCCGCAATCAAAAAAGGGGTGATGAGAATCGTTTTGAAGTCGGAGGCTGAGGTGCTGGACGAGGTTGTGGTGACGGCAATGGGTATCTCACGTTCCGAAAAGACTTTGGGATATTCCGCTACGACGGTGAAAAGCGATGACATTATCAGCGCCCGTACGACCAATGTCGCCAACGCGTTGTCCGGTAAGGTGGCGGGTCTTCAGGTTAATTCCACCTCTTCCGACCCGGGTTCGGTGAGCAACGTCATCATCCGCGGATTCGGTTCTATCAATGGTGACAACCAGCCGCTTTATGTGGTCGATGGTGTGCCTTTGCAGAACAGTCTCTTCTCCGGCGTTGGTAAAAACGTGTCGACAGGTGGTGTGGCCAATGTGGCTTCGGAAGATATCGAGTCGATGACGGTTCTGAAAGGTGCGGCTGCTACCGCACTGTATGGTAGCCGTGCCGCCAATGGCGTTATCGTGATAACCACCAAATCGGGAAAGAAAGGTGAACACCAAAATTTCTCCATCAGCTATACCGGAAACCTGCAGGCGCGCCAGGTCTCATACCTGCCGGAAATGCAGAACGAGTTCGGACAAGGATGGAACGGCGGTCAGACTTTCATAGAGAACGGTTCGTGGGGACCGGCTCTCGACGGTTCCACACAAGTGTACGGTCCTATATGGAACAACCAACAGCTGATTCACGAGTACACCGCCAAGAAGGATAACGTGAAGGACTTCTTCGATTTGGGCTGGTCGCACAACCACAACCTTGCGTTGAGCGGTGTCTCCAGCGACGGCAAGATGGATTACTATATGTCTTATTCGTACACCAGTGACGACGGTATCATGCCGAAAGATTACGATACCTACGAACGTAATACCCTTGCTTTCCGCAGCAGTTACGCGGCGACCGATTGGCTGAAGGTTTCCTCATCCGTGAATTTCGCGCGCAGCGCTACCGATGCCGTAGGTGTTGGCCAGGGAGCTTTCGTAATCGACGGTCTTTACGAAATGGCGCGCGATATTTCCATCGTGGATATGAAGAATACGGGTTTGGCTTTCAATACCCCGGAGGCCTACTTCACCCCTTACGGTGTCACCAACCCGTATTGGGCATTGGAGAACAACTATAACCATACGGACTCCAAGCAGATTTACGGTAAACTTCAGTTAGACATCAAGCCTATCGAGGAGCTGACACTTACTTATCGCATGGGATTCGACTATACGGATTTTGACGTAAAAGTCGGCAGCCCGCAGATTGCTTTGGACGACGCGCTGATTAACGAGGATTATGGCTATGCTCCTTCTAACATGAACCAGAGCGGATATGTGTATGCTTCATACGGACGCCGCTATGAACTCAATCATGACTTTCTGGCCAACTATGCCAATAAGTTCTTGAACAACAAGTTGGATGTCGGTGTGAATGTCGGCGTGAACATAAATGAACGCTCGGTTACTTCCATGACTGGAGAGACGGATGACTTGGCAATCTATACCGGTTTCTGGGATTTAAGCAACGGTGCCACAAAGACTACGCTTTCCGAATCTCAAACCAAGCGCCGTTTGGTGGGTCTTTTCGGTGACCTTACATTGGGATGGGACGATATGGTTTACCTGAACCTGACCGCCCGTAACGACTGGTCGTCTACGCTGCCTCTGGAAAAAAACAGTTTCTTCTATCCGGGAGCTACCTTGAGCTGGATATTTACGAAACTGGTTCCGGAAAACAAGGTGCTGACTTTTGGAAAGCTGCGTTTGGCATACGGTCAGACGGGTAACGACGCGTCTCCTTACCGTACTGGAACGACCTATATCCAAGGCGTGGCATACGGATATTATGGAAGTAGCGGTATCGCCAGTTTCCCGATGAACGGCGTGAACGCGTTCCAGTCTTCCAATACGAAGGGCAGTTCTACATTGAAGCCGGAAATGACTTCGGAATTCGAGGTCGGTATGAACCTGCAGTTTTTCCAGGGACGCTTCGGCATCGATGCCGCCTATTACAACCGTACGACCAAAGACCAAATCTTTACTTTGCCGGTTGACCCCTCTACCGGATACACCTATATAGTGACAAACTTCGGTGAGGTCCGCAACAGCGGTATAGAATTGGTATTGAATACGGTACCCGTCCGTACACGGGACTTTCGTTGGGACTTGGACTTCAATTTCTCCAAGAACAAGAACAAAGTCGTTTCATTGCCCGAAAGCCTTGAAGGCGGAAAGGTTTCCATTTACCACTTCTCTGCCGGAAACGATGCCATATATATGTATGCCGAACAAGGTAAGCCTATGGGACAGTTCTATACCTACCTGCCCAAGTATACGGAAGACGGCAATCCGATTGTAGACGCGAATGGACAACCTGTTTTGGGTACGGCGGTGGAAGATACCGGAAAGAACATGAACAACGATTGGACAGGCGGTGTAAGCACGGCGCTCACCTACAAGGATTTCACGTTGAGTGCAGCGATGGATATCCGTAAAGGCGGTTATATGTTCTCGCGTACCAAAAGCCTGATGCAGTTTACCGGTAACGGAACCGTTACCACCTACAACGGACGACGCCCGTTCATCATTCCTAATTCCGTGGTGGACAATGGCGACGGTACCTATTCCGAGAACACCACACCCATCTACCAGTCCAATGGCAGCTACCAGGATTATTTCAATGATTACGGATACGGTTCCGGTGGCGAAGCTTATCTCGTGGACCGTTCCTTCGTGAAACTGCGCAACGTCAGCCTGACGTGGAACGTACCCAAGAAATGGGTGAGAAGCATGTCGTTGAGCAGCATGGCGTTTACCGTGTTCTGTAACAATGTATTTACGTGGACAGCTTCGGACAACTACTTTATAGACCCGGAATCGACAACTATCTCGCAGGCTACTTATGGCGATTTGGCTACGCAGTTCGGTGAGCTCTACGCCAACCCGTCTTGCCGTACTTTCGGATGCAGTCTTAGTGTTAAATTCTAAATTCAAGGAGAAATAAATATGAAGAAAAAGATATTATCGTTCTTATCCATCGTAGCGTTGAGTGCCGGTCTCTCTTCCTGCGACAGCTACATGGACATCAACCAAGACCCGAACTCGCCTTCGGCAGGGAACATTGAAGCCGGTCTGATGATGCCTGCCATCGAGATGAACATTGCTTCCAGCTATGGCAACTTCCTGCGCATTACGGGAGGGTATCACGCACAGGTCTATGCCCATTTGAACGGAACAAGCAATTACGTGGACTATTCGCAATTCACCATGTCGGCAACCCGTAGCAGCAGTACCTATACCCAGCTCAACCAGAAAGCGTTGTCGAATCTGAAGACGGTGCTCGAAAAGTCCACCGCCAAGGAGGAATGGGGTACTTATTTGGCAGCCACCACTTTGCGCGCCTTCGTTTATGAGGCTTTGGTGGACTGTTACGGCGAAGTCCCTTACCTTGAGGCGCTCAATACGGATAACCTTTCGCCGAAATATGACGACGGACAGGTGGTTTACGAAGGAGTGATAGCCGAAATTGACGCGGCACTGGAAAAAGTAACGGCATCAAGTCCGGTATGCACCAACTTCCTTTATCCCTCGGAAACCGCCGGCAGCTGGATTCAGTTTGCCAATGCCCTGAAGCTGCGGTTGCTGATGCGTATGGCGGACGTGAAGAACGTGCAGGCTGAAGTTGCCGCGCTGATTGACGAAGACAATTTCCCGACGAGCGATGTCTGCTACACAGACTGTTGGGCGAACGAGTCGGGAAAGATGAGCCCGTTCTACGCCGAAGAGTTCAGTTCCGCCTGGGGCTCTACCCAGAAGAATATCGCCGCTAACCTGGCTATCATCGGTACCATGCAGGTGACGGATGCCGATGGCACTGAGTACACCGACCCGCGCCTTGCCGCATTCTTCGAGAAAAATACCGATGGAGCGTATATAGGCGGTATCTCGGGTACGAACTATCCCAGCACCACTTCACTGACCAAATGGTGTCGTCCGGTGGCAAGTTACGACATGCCGGTCTATCTGATTACGGTAGCGGAAGTTGAGTTTTTCAAAGCGGAATATTACGCACGCTATGGAACGGCGGACGAGGCCGCCTCACATTATACGGCCGCCATCGAGGCTTCATTCGCTTCGGCAGGTGTCGAAGGAGCGGACGAGTATGTGGCACGCTATCCATACGACTCGAGCAACTTCGAGAAGAGCATAGGCGTAGCCAAATGGGTGGCGCTTTCCGGTGTCAATCCGTTTGAGGCATGGTGCGAACTGCGCCGTCTGGATTATCCGGCATTCGGGACAGCCAAGGGAAGTGATTTCTACAAAGTGGGCGATGACGATTCTTACGATGCGTCGGATTATGTGCCGGGCACGCTTTATACCCCTATTCAAGTATTCGGACAGGTAGGCGACAACAAGCTTCTGGAGCGTTTCCCGTATGCGGAAAGCTCTTCGGCACGCAATCCCAACACTCCGGACTTCCCGGGCTATACGACACCCGTGTTTTGGGGTAAATAACCAATTATTTCAATCTACATAAATTGAACAGAACAATGAAAAGTAAATTAGTATATTTGATGGTATTCTTCTTTGCCCTGTCAGTGTCAAGTTGTGACGACGAATCCACTGCCGGCATGACGAGAATAACCTATTATCCGACAATCGAACTCTTGGGCGACGCGTCTGTTATTCTGAATCTTGGTGAGTCTTATGCGGACGAGGGCTGCTATGCCGAATTGAACGGTGAAGACGTTACCGATGAGGTTATAGTCCAGTCTGGAATTAATTCCAGTAAGGTAGGCATTTACAGCATTTCATACAGCGCGTATAACGAAGACGGTTTTTCCGCCTCTGCGTCAAGAACCGTTTATGTGGTAGACCCCACTTCTGTGGCGACCCTCTATTTCGGCGAGACCCAGACGGCCACGAGACACTTCTATGATGCTCCTATCTATGTGACGGATAACGGTGACGGAACGTATTTGGTAGACGATATATTGGGAGGGTTTCAGTTTCATGGCTTGAATCCCGGTTTTGAACCCACCTATGATTTCCATGCGGAAACCGTCATCCAGATTAACGACGACAATACGGTTTCGCAGGTTGGCGACGTCGGCAGTTGGTTCTTTGGCGACTACTATGGAATAGTGGTCAACTTAGAGAGCGGGACTTTTGACCCGGCTACAAGAACCTTCGAGTTGAACCTGGATTACGGAGGTACTCCCTTGACTGTGACATTAAGAGCAATTACTAAATAAATATAGACGAGAAGTATGAAAAAAGTAATATACTTACTGATGATGTGCGCAGGTGTACTGTTGTCCTCCTGCGAAAAAGACGAAATCGGCGGTACAAGCACCGAGGCACTTGCCGGAGAATGGTATGTGACAGTGGACGGTGTGGACGAAAGCGGTGCCGTGATTTATGAAGATCCCCTCGGGGCGGGGCATACGATGCTGTATACCTTTAACACGGCGGCCAATGTTCCTACCGAGATGTATGTAAGCGATGAAGAGAATTTCTGGGGCTATAAGGTAAAGGTGAAATCGGATATCGATGCGCTTACCTTCAGTACGGATGGCACTGTCGCCAACGAGACTTACGATTGTGACGTGACGATTGAAGGCGGTAAAGTGTTGTTGGGTGCCGCTACCACTCCTCATGGCACGCCTGCCGACAGCATCGTGTTCTACGTGACCTTCAGTGATGACGAAAACATCCCTGCGGATTGGTCTAAAATGAAAGTTTCGGGCTACCGTTACACCGGCCTTGTACAAGACGAAGACTGATTGAAGTAAAACCTTCCCCACGGTAGCGACCGTGGGGAAGTTCTCTCTTACCGGGATTGCTTATTGCCCCGGTAAATATAACTTTACATTAATGGTTTCTTTATTAGAAACGCGGTGGGATGCCTTCGAGAGAAGGCATCCCATTGTATTTAGTATGCTTTCGGTTTGCATTACTTTATCCAAAGATAAGCTGCATCTCAGCAAAATAATCAAGCAAGCTTATTATTCTGCTTTCGATTTGCATTATCTTTGCAGAACAATCGAAAAACATCAATACCAGTCATGACAGAAAAAGTTACAAAGTTGCTGCGGGACGTGCCCTCCATCCGATGGACAGCCCTCTTGCTGTTGGCCTCGGCCATGTTTTGTTCATACATCTTTATGGACATCCTCTCTCCAATCAAAGACCTGATGCAGTCCACCCGAGGCTGGGACTCCACCGCCTTCGGTACGATGCAGGGTTCTGAAACGTTCCTCAACGTGTTCGTCTTCTTCCTCATCTTCGCGGGAATCATCCTCGACAAGATGGGCGTGCGCTTCACGGCCATCCTCTCCGGGGTCGTCATGCTGGTGGGAGCCACCATCAACTGGTACGCCGTCACCGAAGGATTCCAAGGCAGCGGTCTGGAGGCTTGGTTCACCAACAACCTCAACTACATCCCCGGATTCGACGAACTGGGCATCTCTCCCTTCTACGCCGGCATGCCGGCCTCGGCCAAGTTTGCCGCCGTGGGCTTCATGATATTCGGCTGTGGCGTGGAGATGGCAGGCATCACCGTGTCGCGAGGCATCGTCAAGTGGTTCAAAGGCCGTGAGATGGCTCTGGCCATGGGTTCCGAGATGGCGTTGGCCCGTCTGGGTGTGGCCACCTGCATGATTTTCTCACCGGTATTCGCCAAGCTGGGCGGAAACATCGACGTGTCCCGTTCCGTAGCCTTTGGCGTAATCTTGTTGCTCATCGCCCTCATCATGTTCATTGTCTACTTCTTCATGGACAGGAAGCTCGACGCACAGACCGGTGAGGCGGAAGAGAAGGACGACCCCTTCAAGATAAGCGACCTGGGCAGCATCCTCACCAGCAGCGGTTTCTGGTTGGTAGCCCTGCTCTGCGTGCTCTACTATTCCGCCATCTTCCCGTTCCAGAAGTACGCCGTCAACATGCTACAGTGTAACCTTGAGTTCACGGAGGTGTCGCCCGATTCCTTCTGGGCCACCAACACAGTGACCATCATCCAGTATGTCATCATGTTAGTGGTGGCAGCCGCCGCCTTTGCCAGCAACTTCTGCAAAGAGAAAAAACTCAAGTATGGCCTCTTGGTGGTGGCAGTTGTCGCTCTGGTGACCTTCTGCTACATGGGCTATATGCGCCAGAGTGCGGAGACCATCTTTGCCGTGTTCCCCCTGTTGGCCGTCGGCATCACCCCCATCCTCGGCAACTATGTGGATCACAAGGGTAAGGCAGCCACTATGCTGATTCTCGGCTCCGTGCTGCTGATAGCTTGTCACCTCACCTTTGCCTTCGTGTTGCCCGCCTTCAAGGGCGATGCCGTGGGCGGTATCATCGTGGCGTACGTCACCATCCTGGTGCTGGGTGCCAGCTTCTCGCTCGTTCCCGCTTCGCTGTGGCCCAGCGTGCCCAAGTTGGTCGACGCCAAAATCATCGGTAGTGCCTACGCCCTCATCTTCTGGATTCAGAACATCGGCCTTTGGCTCTTCCCGTTGCTGATAGGCAAGGTGCTCGACAAGACCAATCCCCAACTGGTGTCCGACCTACAGAACGGAATCATCACTCCCGAGCAGGCCGCCGTCTCCTACGACTACACCGCTCCGCTGGTGATGCTCGCCGGACTGGGCGTTGCCGCCCTCATCCTGGGCTTCGTGCTGAAAGTGGTGGACAAGAAGAAGGGTATCGGACTGGAAGAACCCAACATCAAATAAGAAACCGTCAAAGTCGCCCGGGAGGCGGGTCGTGCGGAAGAACCGCCGGCATCCCCTCCCGGACGGCTCTTTCACTCTAAAAAAACAATCGAACGATGGCGTTGAAGTTATACCCCTTAGGCATACAGACCTTCGAGCGCATCCGTAAGGAAGACAAGCTCTACATCGACAAGACGGAGTACGTCTACCGCCTGACGCACACCAGCGGGACTTACTTCTTCCTGGGAAGGCCGCGCCGTTTCGGCAAGTCTCTTCTCGTCACCACCCTGCAGAGCTATTTTGAAGGACGCAAAGAACTGTTCAAAGGACTTGCCATCGATAAGTTGGAGAAAGAGTGGACGGCCTATCCCGTGTTGCACTTCGACATGAGCGGAGGCAAACACACGGACAAGGAACGGTTGGAACGATACCTGGCCTTTGTCTTGCAAGGAGAAGAGAAGGTGTGGGGCATCACGAACCCGCAAACGGATGTCAATAACCGACTGACCGAACTCATCAACACCGCCTATGAGCGGAGCGGCAAACAGGTGGTTGTGCTCATTGACGAGTATGACGCGCCGATGCTCGACGTGGCGCACGAGACGGAGCAATTGGACGTGCTGCGCGACATGATGCGCAACTTCTACAGTCCGCTGAAGTCTTGCGAGAAGAAACTGCGCTTCGTGTTCCTTACGGGCATCACCAAGTTTTCGCAAGTCAGCATCTTCAGCGAGTTGAACAACATCGCCAACATCTCCATGAACCAAGACTACGCCGGCATTTGCGGCATCACCTTGGACGAACTGCTGAGGGACATGTCGGAGGACATCGACATGCTGGCCGAAGAACAGAAACTCACTAAGGAGCAAACCGTTGAGAGACTGAAAGAATATTACGACGGCTATCATTTCACCTGGCCGTCACCGGACATCTTCAACCCTTTCTCACTGCTCAACTGCTTTGCGGAAAGGAAATTCGGGACTTATTGGTTCAGCTCGGGCACGCCCACCTATCTGTTGAATATGCTCCGGAAGTTTGGCGTACCCCCTACGGACATCGCACCGGTGGAAGCTTTGGAATCCGCTTTTGACGCACCTACGGAACGCATGACGACCATCACCCCGTTGATTTACCAAAGCGGATACGTCACCATCAAGAATTACGATGCGGAGACCCAACTCTACACCCTCGACATCCCCAACAAGGAGATAAAGGTGGGGCTGTATGACAACCTCCTGCCGCACTATCTCGAAGGCAAATACGCCGTGCAGGGCGGTGTCGCCATAGCCCGCATGTCATCACTCATCCGCAAGAAAGAGATGGACGGTGCGCTACGGCTGCTACAGGAATTCCTCGGTACCGTTCCCTACTGTAACGTCACGAACTACGAAGGCCACTATCAGCAAATGCTCTTCATTATCTTCTCCCTCCTCACCAACTTCCTCGTGGATGTGGAGGTGCACACGCCAAAGGGGAGGGTAGACATCGTGCTGTTGACTCGCACCGACCTTTACGTCATCGAGCTGAAGCTGAACAAGGATGCGCAGACGGCCATGCGGCAGATTGACCTGAAGAACTACCGTGAGCGTTTTGCCCTCAGCGGAGTGCCCGTCACCAAAGTGGGTATCAACTTCGATTCCACCCTCGGTAACATCACGGACTGGGTGATAGAATAAACGGCTCAGTCCGAAAACCGGGTGGCGATTATTCGGTTAACCAACCGTTGACCAACAACCAACGGTCTATGGAATCAAAGTCCGTTCGTTCGGGGGAAAAGCAAGCCGAAAAACGTAAGTACTTACGATGGCTCACGTTGACTTAGTACAGATTTACTTTACACCGTTTTAACACTTTAAAAAGTAAAGAAAT
>CAVJRQ010000038.1:0-48401 GCA_963652075.1 Acutalibacteraceae bacterium | reverse complement strand
ACGGGAGACCTCCTAACGACGTACGACCATGCACCCTAACGTCGTACGACTATAGTACCTAAGGACGTACGTTTACTGACCCTAAGGACGTACGACTATAACACCTCATGTCGTACGACTAAAAGTACTGAAAAGAAAGGAGATAACAAAACACCTTACACTTTTATGAGGGACTTTTTATGCTTTCACTACATTTTCATGAGGGACTTTTTGGTCTATCACTACATTTTTATGAGGGACTCTTGGTTTAAGTAACGGTTGAAAAAGAACGGCATGACTTCACCGTGCCACGCACGTGCATCGGGCAACGTAAGTACTTTCATCAGCCAACGTAAGTACTTTCATCGGGCAACGTAAGTACTTACGTGAGCCATCGTAAGTACTTACGTTTGTCGGGCGTTCCGCATGCTCAGTCAAAGAGCTCCTTCAGTACGGGGAGCGACTTTATCTCCGGGAAATCGGGCAAATGAATGCGGTAATATTGGATGATGACTTCCAGACAACGCATCCGCTGCGCACGGGTCAAGACAAAGAGACGCATCGTGTCGAAGTTCATCCGCATGAGCTGGCGCAACTGCATCGACTCTTCGGGAGAAAGCAACAGGCCGGAACGGCCAAGAGCCGGCGCGACGAAACAGGCATTGACCATATCGAAGGAATAACCCGGACGATACCCCTCCAAATTGGGGAAGAAACCCAGGAAACGCGACAAGCGCATCAGAAAGACCAAATGGAAATTGGCGAAACTGCGCTCACAGACATCCAGCCATTGGACGGAGCTATATAAATAGGTATAAAGAGGGAGATTCTCTCCTTCTTGCCGCAAAGCCCGATAGAGAAACTCAGAAAGGAAAAGCGCAATGGAGGATTTACAGGCATCGTAAGGGAGGGACGAGAAGACATACAGTTGCTTTGGGTCGCGCAAGTGATAGATAGAGCGCGTAGGCTTGTAGTCCGCCTCGAACTCCACCAACGACAAAGGCATGAAGAGGGCATTCGATGCCGTCCGCTTCTTCGTCCGGCTCACCCGGACCAGATAAGACAAACGGCCATACGGCTCCGTGAAAATATCCACAATGTTCGAGTCGTCGGAATACTTCAACGAGTGCAGCACGATTCCACGTATCTTTTGCAACATATATAAAAGGTATAAACTCACGGCAAAGCTACAAAAAAAGGAGTGCAACGACACATTCGGGAAAGGACTTTAGCGACAGGTCTGAAACGGAGGAGGCAAAACGGACAGAAAATCAAAAGAATAGAGAAAAAGAAAAGAAAAAATCACCGAATAATTTGTTCATGTCGGAAATAGGGTCTATCTTTGCATCCGCAAAAGAAGAAAGGTCTCTTGAAAAAGGAATTGAGTAAGCTGTAGCGCATGGCCCGTTCGTCTATCGGTTAGGACGCAAGATTTTCATTCTTGAAAGGGGGGTTCGATTCCCCCACGGGCTACCAAAAGAAAACAAGATTAAGAAACTTATTAAAGATTAGTCGAGATGGCAAATCACAAATCATCAGAAAAAAGAATCAGACAAGAGGAAAAGAGAAGACTCCATAACAGATACTACGCCAAGACGATGAGAAACGCTGTTAGAAAGCTTCGTGGAATCACCGACAAGGAGGAGGCTGTCGCTCTGTATCCGAAGGTACAGAAGATGCTGGATAAGTTGGCAAAGAACAACATCATCCACAAGAACAAAGCCTCAAACTTGAAATCCAAGCTCTGCGCTCACGTCAGCGGTTTGGCTTGATAGGCTGAGTAAATTCAACTTTTACCATATAGAAGGTCGGATACGCATCCGGCCTTTGCTTGTTTGCACCTACCATAAACGCTTCCTCACCACCCTCCAACCCAAAGCGCCTGCGCCATATCGAGCAAGTTTAAGGTTTTAACATCGAGCCACACACAAAAGCAAAGATTTTAACACCTTTCCCTTTCGGCAGTATGATAGTTTTTTCGTAACTTTGTGCGTTATTTATTTGAATACAAATTCTATGGCAGAAGAACAAATCACGAATGGCGGAGCGAATTATTCCGCCAATAACATTCAAGTTCTCGAAGGCTTGGAAGCCGTTCGCAAACGTCCGGCCATGTACATAGGCGACATCAGCGAGAAGGGCTTGCACCACTTGGTTTACGAGGTAGTGGACAACTCCATCGACGAGGCCTTGGCCGGCTACTGTACACACATCGAAGTAACCATCAACGAAGATAATTCAATCACCGTACAGGACAACGGGCGCGGTATCCCGGTGGATATGCACCCCAAAGAGAAGAAGTCGGCCCTGGAAGTGGTAATGACCGTCCTTCATGCCGGAGGTAAATTCGATAAGGGCTCATACAAAGTGTCCGGAGGTCTTCACGGTGTGGGCGTTTCGTGCGTGAACGCACTCTCCACCCACATGACGACCAACGTATTCCGCAACGGACACGTCTACCAACAGGAATACAGCTGCGGCAAACCGCTGTACGCAGTGAAGGTTGTGGGCGACTGCGACCCCGGAATGACCGGCACGAAGCAGACTTTCAAGCCCGATGACACCATCTTCACGGTGACAGAATACAAATATGACATCCTGCAGGCCCGTATGCGCGAGTTGGCTTACCTGAACAAGGGCATTCACATCACGCTGACCGACCTGCGCGAAAAGGACAGCGACGGCAACGTCAAGCGGGAAGTGTTCCACTCCGAAGAGGGCGTGAAAGAGTTTGTCCGCTTCCTCAACCGCAACAACGAGGCACTCATCAACGATGTCATCTACCTGAACACGGAAAAGTCCGGCGTTCCCATCGAGTGTGCCATCATGTATAATACGGGCTACAGAGAGAGCCTCCACTCGTACGTGAACAACATCAACACCATCGAGGGCGGTACGCACGAGGCGGGCTTCCGTACGGCATTGACCCGTGTGCTGAAGAAATACGCCGAGGACACGAAGGCTCTGGAAAAAGCCAAAGTGGAAATCTCCGGCGAGGACTTCCGCGAAGGTCTGATTGCCGTCATCTCGGTGAAGGTAGCAGAGCCCCAGTTTGAGGGACAGACCAAGACAAAGTTGGGCAACAGCGAGGTGAGCGGAGCCGTGAACCAAGCCGTTGGCGAAGCCTTGACAAACTACTTGGAAGAGCATCCGAAAGAGGCCAAACTGATAGTCGACAAGGTCGTTCTGGCCGCTACGGCACGTATCGCGGCACGCAAGGCGCGTGAATCCGTTCAGCGCAAGAGCCCGATGAGCGGCGGCGGACTTCCGGGCAAGCTGGCGGACTGTTCCGACAGAGACCCGGAGAATTGCGAGTTGTTCCTCGTGGAGGGAGACTCCGCAGGCGGTTCGGCCAAGCAGGGACGAAACAGACATTACCAAGCCATCCTGCCCTTGCGCGGAAAGATTCTGAACGTGGAGAAAGCCATGTGGCACAAAGCGTTCGAGAGCGACGAGGTGAACAACATCATCCAGGCCCTGGGCGTTCGCTATGGCGTGGACGGCGAAGACAGCAAGGTGGCCAACATTGACAAGCTGCGCTACCACAAGGTGATTCTGATGACCGATGCCGACGTGGACGGTTCACACATCGACACATTGATTCTGACGCTTTTCTACCGCTACATGCCGCAACTGATTCAGCAGGGTTATGTCTACATCGCCACCCCGCCGTTGTATCTTTGCACCAAGGGCAAGGTGAAGGAGTATTGCTATACGGAAGAAGACCGTCTGCGCTTTATCGAGAAATACGGAAGCGGCAGTGAGAGCGGCATTCATACCCAACGGTACAAAGGTTTGGGTGAGATGATGGCCACGCAGCTGTGGGAAACGACCATGAATCCGGAGACGCGTATTCTGAAGAAGGTCACCGTGGAGAACGCCGCAGAGGCAGACTATATCTTCTCCATGTTGATGGGTGACGATGTCGGTCCACGCCGCGAATTCATCGAGAAGAACGCGACCTACGCCAACATCGACGCATAACGCGCGTGGATTGGGCTGGAACAGAAATAGATAGGAGGTAAATGCCGGTTATAGGATTTACCTCCTATATCATTTTACGTCGCTTCAATTCCTCCGCCGCATCCACGAGTTCATCGTACCATGCCTGGCCGAATTTGCGAATGAGAGGTTCTTTGAGGAACTTGTAGACCGGGAGGTTCTCCTTCTCTCCCAACAACACGGCGGCCTTGCAGACATCCCAACGATGATAGTTCACCGCCTTGTAAGGACCAAAGTCACCCACACGGATGGGATAGAGATGGCAGGAAACCGGTTTGTAGAACTTCGTCTTACCGGCCCGATAGGCCTTTTCGATGGCGCAGAAGCACCCGCCCTCCTTGTCATAACAAGTGAAGACGCAGTCCTTCCCGTTGACGATGGAGGTTACCAAATCACCCTCTTCATCGACGTACACAACGCCCTGTTTGTCAATCACCGCACGGGCTTCGGGAGCAAGGTCGTCCCAAATGACAGGCAATACGAATTCCAGCTGTTCCACTTCATCCGCCTCTACCGGAGCTCCCGCATCACCCTCAATGCAACATTCGCCCTTGCACGCGTCCAAGTTACAGAGAAACTTCTCCCTCAGCACGTCCAAGGAGACCACTACGTCGTCAATCTGAATCATACAACCATTTCTTTTGAAAGGAAATCTCACCCATTCCAAGCATGTGTGGCTTGCGAAGGATGAGATTTCAGTATAGCAATCAGTCCGTGAAGGCATCCATGAGAACCTTGCAAACGGACATTTTGTTCTTATTTAATCAAGTCGTGACCGGTCATCTCGGCAGGCTGAGCCAAGCCCATGATGTGAAGGATGGAAGGAGCCACATCGGCCAGTACGCCGTTCTCCACCTTGGCCTCCTTGTTCTCGGTAACGTAGACAAACGGAACGGGGTTGAGCGAGTGAGCCGTATTGGGCGTGCCGTCCGCATTGACAGCGTTGTCGGCATTGCCATGGTCGGCAATGATGATGGCCTCGTAACCGGTTGCCTTGGCGGCCTCGATGACATCGTGCACACAAGCGTCGATGGCTTTCACCGCCGTCTCGATGGCTGAGTAAACACCCGTATGGCCCACCATGTCGCCATTGGCAAAGTTGACAACGATGAAGTCATATTTGTCTTCCTTGATGGCTGCGACGAGTTTGTCCTTCACCTCGTAGGCACTCATCTCGGGCTTGAGGTCGTAGGTAGCCACTTTGGGAGAAGGCACGAGGATGCGGTCTTCCTTGTCGAACGGAGCTTCACGGCCACCATTGAAGAAGAAGGTCACGTGAGCATATTTCTCCGTCTCGGCGATGTGGAGCTGGGTCTTGCCTTGCGAAGCGAGGTATTCGCCCAGGGTGTTCTGCACGTTCTCCTTATCGAAGAGGATGTGAACGCCCTTGAACGAAGCGTCATAGGGAGTCATGCAATAGTACTGAAGTCCGGGGATGGTATGCATCCCGGCCTCGGGCATATCTTGTTGGGTCAGCACCACGGTAAGTTCCTTGGCACGGTCGTTGCGGTAGTTGAAGAAGATGACCACGTCACCCTCTTTGATGGTTCCGTCCATATTGGCATTGACAATCGGTTTCACGAACTCGTCCGTCACGCCTTCGTCATAAGACTCCTGCATAGCCTGTACCATGTCGGTTGCCTTCTTGCCTACCCCATTGACCAACAAGTCATAAGCCTCTTTGATACGCTCCCACCGTTTGTCGCGGTCCATGGCATAGTAACGGCCAATGATGGAAGCCACCTTTCCGGCACTCTTCGCGCAATGCGCTTCGAGGTCGGCGATGAAGCCCTTGCCGCTCTTCGGGTCGGTGTCACGTCCGTCCATGAAACAGTGGATGAAGGTATTGTCGATTCCGTAGGATTTGGCTATCTCGCAAAGTTTATAGAGGTGGTCGAGAGAGCTGTGCACACCGCCATTGGAGGTCAGTCCCATGAAGTGAACGTTCTTGCCGTTCTCTTTGGCGTAGGTGAAAGCCGAAACGACCTCTTTGTTCTTCAGAATGCTGTTGTCGGCACAAGCGCGGTTAATCTTCACCAAGTCTTGGTAAACGATGCGTCCGGCACCGATGTTGAGGTGTCCCACTTCAGAGTTACCCATCTGTCCGTCGGGCAGACCCACATTCTCGCCACTGGCCTGCAGTTGCGAGTGTGCGTAGGTGTTCAACAGACTGTCCCAGTAAGGTGTCGGGGTATTGAATATCACATCGGCCTTGTTGTGCTTGCCGATGCCCCAACCGTCCAGAATCATTAAAAGAGCCTTTTTACCCATAATCTTTTATTTTATAACGTTATATACCATTTGAGAATTGACGTGCAAAAGTACAAAAAAGGAAAGACTATCTCCTCATTTACGATTGAATTTTTGTGCCGCATTGCGTTTGGGTCAGGTTAAGGGGACAGAAGCCTTTTCCGAACAGGGATAAAAGGAATCGTTACGCCACCTTGTTGAATGTCCCGGGCTCGGGAGTACTATACAACGGATTACGGAAGTTCATACCCCGATTACTGAAATGGGGAGAAACCTATTCCTTTGACGGAAAATATGATTACTTTTGCTCCATAGACCATAAACAAAACAAGGAACAATGGAGAATGTCATCAAATTGGATACGGTAGACATCTACAACAAAATGTGGGGATTCGAGACGCTCAACCCGCTGGTCACCGTAGTGGACATGAGCAAGGCGACGAAAGAACCGGGGAACTGCACCTACAATTACGGGCTCTACGCTCTCTTCCTCAAGCAGGTCAAGTGCGGGGATATCCGCTACGGACGACAGGCGTACGACTACCAAGAGGGGACGGTCACCAGCTTCGCTCCCGGACAGGTGGTGGAGGTGACGCATACACCCAACGTAAAGCCACAAGCCTTGGGGTTGCTGTTTCACCCCGACCTCATCAAAGGGACTTCACTGGGACAAGAGATAAGGAATTACACGTTCTTCTCCTACGCCTCCAACGAGGCTCTTCATTTGTCGGAGGCGGAGAAAGGAATCTTCTCGGACTGCCTGCACAAGATAGAGCAGGAGCTGAGTCATGCCATTGACAAACACAGCAAACGCCTCATCTCCAAAAACATCGAGCTGCTGCTGGACTACTGCATGCGCTTCTACGACCGGCAGTTCATCACGAGACAGAATGTGAACAGCGACGTGCTCACACGGTTCGAGACGTTGCTCCAGGACTATTTCCACAGCGACCAGACGCGGCAGAGGGGACTGCCTTCGGTAAAGTATTTCGCTGACAAGGTGTTTCTCTCACCCAACTACTTTGGTGATTTGGTGAAGAAGGAGACCGGCAAAACGGCGCAGGAGTACATCCAGAACGCCATCATAGACGTGGCGAAAGAGGAGATTGCAAACAGCAAGAAGAGCATCAGCCAGATAGCCTACGAGTTGGGATTCCAGTACCCGCAACACTTCAGTCGCCTCTTCAAAAAGAGCACGCAAGTGACACCGGGCGAATACCGCACGATGGCGCAAGCCATTTGAAAATAGATTCCTCTTTCCACGTAAAAGATTGTAGCGGAGGTTTCCATACACCAGGAAGCCTCCGCTACATTTGTATTATAGGACACCACGTTGAGCCTACTTGATTTGCGTTTCCGGAGTCCAGCCCTTGAGGACACAAGAGGGTGTCTGGTAGTACTTGATGAGGTCGGCATCCTTGGGCAAGGTGAGCTGGCGCGACCAGGGGTCACGTTTCGACACGTCGACAGGCTGTCCGGTAAGCATGTCGCACGTGTTGTACTCGTACATACGGGCACTCTTGTAACCAATGTTTCCCCACCCTTCGGGGATAATATCCTTCACACGGCAGTTTATCAGCACGAACTCGGCATCCGGATAGCCTTTGCCCCTGGAAGCCTTGGTGCGCCCGTAGTTGGCCAAGCGGCCGGTGTAGGTGGAGAAGGTACACTCCACGAAAATGTCGCCGTGGTTGCCCGCAGTGTTGCGTACATAGGAGAAGGGACTGCCTTCGTTGCGGAAGTTGCTGCGATAGGCGAACACGGTGCCACGACCCAGTATAGTGTCGCCTCCGCCATCCAGTTCACAGGATTCCATGTAAAGGGTTCCGTTGGCTTGCAGGGCATCGCCGGAGCCAATAATGTGTACGCGATAGAGGGCGATGCGCTCGCCATTGACCAAGAGCCCTTCGGCTTGGCCGGTAAGGTCGGTAGCCACCGTGAGGTCCTCCATCACGATGTCCGTACAGTTGTCGAGCATGAAGGCGGCACGGCGTGAAGGGAAAGTGCCCGGCCATTCGTTGGTCTTCACGGTCAACGGATGGGGATTGAAAACTTCGTTGTTGGCGTAGTGTATTTTGGTGCAGTCCATCCCATCGCCCTTTATCTTCACATTCTTCTTGTTGCGCGTATACACCAATTCCTCGTAGTCGCCGGCCTTCACCAGGATGACGGTAGGCTGTTCGCTAAAGTCGGGGATGAAGTCGAGCGCGCCCTGCAAGGTATTGAAGTCGCCATTGCCTTGGCAGTCCACCACCAACGTGTCGGTTCGTTGCGGAGCTTGTGCCTTGGTGGTGAAAGTCCATCGGTGCGCCTTGGTGACACCGGTGAAGGAGTTGTCGGACAGACTGATTACTCCGTTGTCGATGGTCACATAATATTGTTTGCCGTACTCCAACATGTTGTTGTGAGGATAGATGACCGCGGTAGAGTCGCGGACGAGTATCGGATAGAAGTGAAACGCATCCGTAAATCCGCCAATGATGGTAAGCTGATAGTCGGGAGGCGTTGGTTCCGCCGTACCGGAAGGAGTGCCGGGCACCGTATTCCGGTTGGTTGGCACGAAGGTGCGCGCGTAATCGTAGGGAACCTTGGTATAGTCGCAGTCGGGAGCGTACTCACGGCTCCGGGTAGGTCCGGCGGGCACACTAAGATTGAGACTGTCCACCAGTTCATCGGTCCGGGCATCGAAGATTCTCACGAAACCCGAATCGCCAACCGTAGGAACGACGTTGAACTTCAGTGTCAGATGCGTGTCGGGGTTAATCTGTTTAGCTCCCGGTGCAGGATAGACATCGGCTTGCAAAGCCGGTCTGTTGCCGCATGCCATTAACAAAGGCAGTGCGAGCAGACAAGCGGAAAATGTTTTTTTCATATCAGTTTGTATTTCTATAGAGTTAACGTCAGCAAATGTACACTATTTTATCTACTTTCGCTGCGGATTTCCATAAAATATCAGACGATGCATCCACTTGAACAATTCAAATACTGTCCCAAATGCGGTTCACCCCGTTTCGAGAAAAACAACGAGAAGTCCAAGCGTTGTGCCGACTGCGGCTTCACCTATTACTTCAATTCCTGTGCCGCCACGGCGGCTTTCATCCTGAACGAGAAGCGTGAGCTGTTGGTGTGCCGCAGAGGGAAAGAGCCTGCCAAAGGGACGCTCGACCTGCCGGGAGGTTTCATCGACATGTATGAAACGGGCGAAGAGGGTGTGGCACGTGAGGTGATGGAAGAGACGGGGCTGACGGTGACGGAGGCCAAATACCTCTTTTCGCTGCCCAATACCTATCCTTATTCGGGATTCCTGGTGCACACGCTCGACCAGTTTTTCCTCTGTACGGTAAGAGAGTCGACACGGATATTGGCGCAAGACGATGTGGCGGCGAGCCAATGGATGCCCCTGAAGAATATTCGTCCGGAGGATTTCGGATTGACATCCATACGTAAAGCGGTTGCACGTTTTATCACCCAATTTAGCTAAATATTTCAGATTTACACCTTATTATAATAGCATATTCCACTTTTTGCCTATTTTTGCGCCAAATTTCAAAAAGGGTTATATCAGTAAAATGCAAAAGAATCTTGTTATCGTTGAGTCTCCTGCAAAGGCGAAAACCATAGAGCAATTCTTGGGGAAAGACTATAAGGTACTCTCCAGCTACGGACACATCCGTGACTTGAAGAAGAAAGTTTTCAGTATTGATCTTGACACGTTCAAGCCTGACTATGAAGTCCCCGAGGAGAAAAAGGGATTGGTAGCAGAGCTGAAGAAGCAGGCCAAAGACTCCGAGACGGTGTGGCTCGCATCCGATGAGGACCGCGAGGGAGAAGCCATCTCGTGGCATCTGTTCGAGGTGCTGAAATTGAAACCCGAACATACCAAACGCATCGTTTTCCATGAAATCACCAGAACAGCCATCCTGAAGGCCATCGAGACCCCACGAGACATCGACATCAACCTGGTGAACGCACAACAGGCACGCCGTGTGCTCGACCGTATCGTTGGTTTCAAGCTCTCTCCCGTGTTGTGGAAGCGAGTGAAACCCGCCCTCTCGGCAGGTCGCGTGCAGTCAGTTACCGTGAGGTTGATTGTAGAACGGGAACGCGAGATTCATGCATTCAAGACCGAGGCGGCGTACCGCGTGACAGCCACATTCAACGTGCCCGACGCTCAGGGCAAGACCGTGGCGCTGAAGGCGGAGCTGAACACACGCTTCCAAACGAAGAAAGAGGCCGTTGACTTCCTGCAGCAGTGTGCAGGGGCGACTTTCAACATAGCGGACATCACCACCAAACCGCTGAAGAAATCTCCGGCTCCTCCTTTCACCACCTCCACCCTGCAACAGGAGGCTGCGCGCAAACTGGGACTTACCGTGTCGCAGACCATGATGGTGGCACAAAAGCTCTACGAATCGGGACTCATCACCTACATGCGTACCGACTCGGTGAACCTCTCTACGCTGGCCTTGGGGGCAAGTAAGGAAGCCATCCTCAACCTCATGGGCGAGGAGTACCTGAAGACCCGCCAGTACGCTACCAAGTCGAAGGGAGCACAGGAGGCTCACGAAGCCATCCGTCCGACCTACATGGACCGACAAGAGATTGAGGGAACTTCGCAAGAAAAGCGGCTCTACTCACTTATCTGGAAACGCACACTCGCCTCGCAAATGGCTGAAGCACTGACGGAAAAGACTACAGCTACCATATCCATCTCAGGACAGACGCATCAGTTCGTCGCCACGGGCGAAGTGGTGAAGTTCGACGGTTTCCTACGCGTGTACAAGGAGTCGAACGATGATGAGGAGAACCAACAGGAGAAAGAGGGACTGCTGCCGCCACTGAGCACCGGACAAGCTCTTTCTTATAAGGAAGTGACGGCGACAGAGCGATTCACGCAGCATCCGCCACGCTACTCAGAGGCCAGTCTGGTACGCAAATTGGAGGAACTGGGCATTGGCCGTCCGTCTACCTACGCGCCGACCATCTCCACCATACAACAACGCGATTATGTGGAGAAGGGCAACACCCCCGGAACGGAACGCACCTACAACATACTGACTCTGAAGAAAGGGGAAATCAAGGAAACGGATAAGACGGAACTGACGGACAGCGAAAAGGGGAAACTGATGCCTACGGACATAGGCATTGTGGTCAACGACTTCCTGATGCAGAACTTCCCGCAGATTTTGGACTACAACTTTACCGCTGAGGTGGAGAAGGAGTTCGACGAAGTGGCTGAAGGCCATGAGGAGTGGACTGACATGATGAAAGAATTCTACCAGAAGTTTGAACCGCTGGTGGAAAACGCCATAGCGGAGAAATCCGAGCACAGGGTAGGCGAACGCATCTTGGGGACAGACCCTGCGACAGGCAAGCAGGTATCGGTGAAGATTGGCCGTTTCGGACCCGTAGCGCAGATTGGTACCGCCTCCGATGAAGAAAAGCCCCGCTTCGCACAGATGAAGAAGGGTTATTCCATAGATACCATTACCTTGGAAGAGGCGTTGGAGCTCTTCAAGTTACCACGTACACTGGGTAGTTTCGAAGAGAGCGAGGTGTCCGTGAACGCGGGACGCTTTGGTCCTTACGTACATCATGGGGCAGCCTACGTCTCCATTCCCAAAGGCATTGACCCGATGGAGATAGACTTGAACGAAGCCATCGAGCTGATAAAGGCCAAGCGTGAGGCAGACGCAAAGAAACACTTGAAACAGTTCACCGAAGACCCGGAATTGGCAGTGATGAACGGACGGTTTGGCCCCTATATCAACTACAAAAAGGAGAACTACAAACTCCGCAACTACACGGTAGAGAGTGCCGCGACCCTGACCTACGACCAATGCATGGAGATTATCGCCAAGCAACAAGAGGAAGCGGCAAAGGGTGAGAAACCGGCCAAACGAGGAAGAGCCGCCGCTACGGCCGCAAAGGCAAAGACGGTGAAATCTTCGGTGAAATCGACGACGAAACGCACAACGGCTAAAAAGAGTGCCGCCAAATGATTCGCATCATTCTAATAGGATACATGGGTGCGGGCAAGACCACACTCGGCAAAAGATTGTCGAAAGCGCTGGGGCTTACCTTTTTCGACCTCGACTGGTACATTGAGAACCGCTTCTGCAAAACCATTTCGGAGTTGTTCGCTGAACGGGGTGAGGAGGGATTCCGCAAGATAGAGCAGTCTATGCTCCACGAGGTAGCGGAGTTCGAGGATGTCATCATCTCTGCCGGAGGCGGCACACCCTGCTTCTTCGACAACATGGAGTACATGAACCGACAGGCCGAAACAGTCTACCTGAAGGCAGCGCCGGAAGTGTTGTCGCGTCACCTGAAAATGGGGAAGCAAAAGCGTCCCTTGCTGGCAGGTAAGAGCGACGAGGAGTTGACGCGGTTTATCGAAGATTCGCTGCGTCAACGCGAACCCTACTACACGCAAGCCAAACACACGTTCGATGTCAGCCTGCTCAACAGCGCGGTGCGCATCGACAACTCCATCCAGGAGTTACGCAAGTTATTGAAACTATAATATCAAATACCTTATTAATATAGAGAAATGAGAAAATGGCGTATCGAGGATTCTGAGGAACTCTACAACATCACAGGTTGGGGAACTCCCTATTTCGGAATCAATGAGAAAGGACACGTAATTGTTACTCCGCGCAAGGGCGAGGCAGCGGTCGACTTGAAAGAACTGATGGACGAACTGCAGCTACGAGACATGCCGGCACCCGTACTCGTGAGGTTTCCCGACATTCTGGACAACCGCATCGAGAAGACAGCCAACTGTTTTGCACAGGCTGCCAAGGAGTATAATTACAAAGCCGAGAACTTCATCATCTACCCGATTAAGGTGAACCAGATGCGCCCCGTAGTGGAGGAAATCATCAGCCACGGAAAGAAGTTCAACCTGGGACTGGAAGCCGGTTCCAAGCCGGAGCTGCATGCCGTGATTGCCATGAACACCGACAGCGACTCACTCATCATCTGCAACGGATACAAGGACGAGAGCTACATCGAGTTGGCCTTGCTCGCTCAGAAGATGGGGAAACGGGTTTTCTTGGTGGTGGAAAAGCTAAACGAACTGCGCCTCATCGCACGCATGGCCAAGCAGCTCAACGTGCGTCCAAACATCGGTATCCGCATCAAATTAGCCTCATCGGGCAGCGGCAAATGGGAAGAGAGTGGCGGTGATGCCAGCAAGTTCGGCTTGACATCCAGTGAACTGCTCGAAGCGCTCGACTTCCTGGAGAGGAAGGAGATGAAGGAGTGTCTCAAGCTGATTCATTTCCACATCGGTAGTCAAATAACCAAGATTCGCCGCATCAAAACTGCCTTGCGCGAAGCGTCGCAGTTCTACGTGCAGCTCCATGCCATGGGATTCAGCATCAGCTTCGTGGACATAGGAGGAGGCTTGGGCGTGGACTACGACGGTAGCCGTTCGTCAAACAGCGAGAGCAGCGTGAACTACTCCATTCAGGAGTATGTCAACGACTCGGTGTCTACCTTCGTGGATGCTGCGGACAAGAACAACATACCCCATCCGAACATCGTCACCGAGGGAGGACGCTCGCTGACGGCTCATCACTCCGTGCTAATCTTCGAGGTGCTGGAGACCGCCAGCCTGCCCGAGATGGACGAGGAATGGGAAGCCAGCCCCACAGACCACGAATTGGTTAGGGAGCTTTACCATATCTGGGACAACCTGAACCAAAACCGTATGCTGGAACCTTGGCACGACGCTCAGCAGATACGCGAAGAGGCTCTCGACCTCTTCAGCCACGGCATTGTGGACTTGAAGACACGGGCTCAGATAGAGAAGCTCTACTGGTCTGTCACCCGCGAAATCAACCAGATAGCGTCGGGCATGAAACACGCGCCGGAGGAGTTCCGCAAGCTGGGCAAACTGTTAGCAGACAAATATTTCTGTAACTTCTCACTGTTCCAGTCGTTGCCGGACTCTTGGGCTATCGACCAAATATTCCCCATCATGCCTATCCAACGACTTGACGAGAAGCCCGACCGCAACGCCACGTTGCAAGATATGACGTGCGACTCGGATGGCAAGATTGCCAACTTCGTGACGGCAGGCAGCATGATGACCAATTATCTGCCCGTACATTCACTCAAGAACAAAGAACCCTATTACATAGGAGTCTTCCTGGTGGGTGCTTATCAGGAGATTCTGGGCGATATGCACAACCTCTTCGGTGATACCAACGCCGTACACATCTCCGTGAACGAGAAGGGCTACACCATCGACCAACTAATTGACGGAGAAACGGTCGCCGAGGTACTCGACTACGTGCAGTACAGTCCGAAGAAGTTAGTCCGCACGTTGGAAACCTGGGTGAGCAAGTCCGTGAAAGAGGGTGTCATCACGGTGGAAGAGGGCAAGGAGTTCCTCAGCAACTACCGCTCGGGACTTTACGGATATACTTATTTGGAATAGAAGCAAACGATACAGAACGAGATGAAAGAAGCGCTTACCATTATCAAAGTGGGTGGAAAGATTGTGGAAGAGAGCCATACACTGCAACAGCTCCTCACCGACTTCTCCGCCATCAAAGGACACAAGCTGCTGGTGCATGGCGGAGGACGTTCAGCCACCACAATAGCGGCGAGACTGGGCATAGAGAGCCGAATGGTCAACGGCCGACGCATCACCGACGCAGAGACGCTGAAGGTGGTGACGATGGTGTACGGTGGACTGGTAAACAAAAACATCGTGGCGGGACTGCAAGCCAAAGGGGTCAACGCCCTGGGACTGACAGGAGCGGACATGGACGTGATACGTTCCGTGAAACGTCCTGTCAAGGAGGTGGACTATGGTTTCGTGGGAGACGTGGAGAGAGTGAACAGCGAGTTACTGGCCGAACTCATCCACAAGGGCATCGTGCCCGTGATGGCTCCGCTCACGCACGACGGACAGGGAAACATCCTCAACACCAATGCCGACACCATTGCAGGGGAAACAGCCAAGGCCTTGGCCACCCTGTTCGATGTGACATTGGTCTACTGTTTCGAGAAGAAAGGCGTGCTGCGTGACGAGAATGACGACGACAGCGTGATTGCGGAAATCCGTCGCTCTGACTATGACCGTTACGTGAAGGAGGGCATCATACAAGGAGGCATGATTCCCAAGTTGGACAACGCCTTTGACGCACTACAGGCAGGCGTGGCAAAGGTGGTTATCACCCAGGCCTCAGCCATTGACGGTGCGCAAGGTACCGTCATCCGATGAACAAGACAATCAACGATAGACATTAACATAACTATAAACATCCCTATGAACAAAGCAAAAATCAACTATATTGGCGGCCTGCTCATCTGCGCCTTAATCGCCAATCCTATCCACGCCCAGAAAGCGGCAAACCTTCCGCAGTTAAACAAACCCGTAGCGTTGAGCGACTCGGACTACGTTGCCCCCGCTGAAGAGATTGCTTGGGCCAAGAGATTCCGCGGTGTAAGCGGAGCAGGACATCCCGTCACCGATGACGGCCGCGGCGGTTGGATAAGCGGCTCCGGTGGAGTGAGATATGACGGTGATTACATGAGGCCGGAGTACACCCCTATCGAGTTTCCGAAGAGTGGACTGGCGGTGGACAAAGGGCTTCTTCCTCCCATTGTTCCGGCATTGGACGTGCATCTGCGCGACGGTATGGTGACGGTCGGCGGTGACGGTATGTACTACCTTACCGGTTCATCGGGCGACAATATTTGGGCGTGGGCACAAGGCATCGAGTTGTGGCGGTCGGCCGACCTTCACGAATGGGACTATCTGGGACTTGTTTGGGAGATAGACACCGAGGCACCCGACTGGGTACGCCGCTGGCGCAAGCACCCGCGGAGGGCTACGCGTGCCGTGTGGGCTCCGGAGATACATTACGTAAAAGACAACTACTACATCGTGTACAGCATGTGTCCGGGAGGTGTCGGCATCATCAAGAGTTCCACTGGACGACCGGACGGCCCTTACGTCAACGCTTTCAGCTACGAAGGACCTATTGCGGACGGCATTGACGGAACGTTGTTCGAAGATACCGACGGAAGTGTCTACTTCACCTACGCGGGAGGTGACTACATCGCCCGACTGAAAGACGACATGAGCGGATTCGCCACTCCTTTCAGAAAAATCAGCGTGGCGGAGTATGACCTCGACCCCGCCCATCACGCTTCGAGCTGCCCCAAACGCGCCGGATGCAAGGACCTTGCCCACGAGGGCGCAACCATCTTCAAGCATAACGGCAAGTACTATGCGGGAGGAGCGGATTCCTACGAAAAACGATACTCTCCCTGCATTGCCGTGGCGGACAACATCTACGGACCTTATCGCATGCGTCACGAAGCAGTGCCTTGCGGAGGAGGCACCGGATTCTTTCAGGACAGGGAGGGTAACTGGTGGTGCAGCATCTTCGGCAATGACACCCAAGCCCACTTCCGGGAGAAGGTCGGCTTTGTGAAGGTGTGCTTCTGCCCTTCCGGCCGCGTGATACCCGACAAAGACCAGCCGTTCGTTCCCGAAGAGTTGAAGAAAGACTGGGAAAAGAAATGGGACGAAGTATGGGAACCGTTCACACGGCAATGAACTATCGACAATATAGCACCCTAAACAAGCACTGAAGATGAAAGAGATTATCGGATTCCTGTCGGAACTGCAGCGCAACAACAACCGCGCCTGGTTTCAGGAGCACAAAGCGGAATACCAAGCCGCACAGCGCCGATTCGACACATTCACGGACGCACTCATAAAGGAAATCGCAAAGTTCGACCCGACCGTCGGTAATCTTACGGCCAAGGATTGCACCTACCGCATCTATCGCGACACGCGCTTCTCGGACGACAAGACTCCCTACAAGACGCATATGGGAGCTTTCATCGTTAAAGGAGGAAAGAAGTCGGGATTTGCCGGATATTATTTCCAGGTTGGCCCCCAAGAGGGCGGATTCCCTGGAGGCAACCTGTTGGCCAGTGGCCACTACTGCTTCGAGCCTGCCGTACTGAAGACCATCCGTGAAGACATCCGCGACGGAGAAGGAGATTTCGATCGCACCGTCAATGCCGCCCCACTCTTCCAACTCGACCGTTCGGACAGTTTGAAGCGTAACCCGAAAGGCTTCGCCCCGGATGCTCCATACGGTGACTATCTGCGACTACGCTCCTACTGCCTGGTTTGGGAACCCGGCCGCAAAGCAATGCTCACTCCCGACCTGCTACAACAGGTAGCTGACGCTTTCCGTACCACCAAGCCCTTTATAGACTACCTCAACCGTGCCATTGCCTACACTCGTGAGGAGAGGTAGCATCTCGTTAGTACACCCCTAACGACAACTCACCGTGTGACCACCATGCAGTCCATGCAACTTGGGTGAAGAGGTTAAAGAATGCAAAAAAGCCAGCCTCCCGATATAACCTTACCGATTCGGCACTATCTAACATGCAGAACTATATTTATAAACAATTTAATCCGATATGATGAAAAAATACATTTTGAGCGCTGTTTGCATGGGGCTATTTTGTTCAGCAGCCTATGCACAGTATCCGTCAGTATCCCAAGAAGCCGCTAAAGAGTATGCGGAGAAGCGTGCGAAGGCATCCAGGGCAGCGAGTGAGGCATGGGAAAAAGCCCTCCCCATTGTACAGAAAGAAGCTAAAGAGGGTCGCCCCTACATTCCTTGGGCAGCCCGTCCGTGTGACTTGCCACAGGCACGCATCCCGGCTTTCCCCGGAGCGGAAGGTGGCGGTATGTATTCGTTCGGTGGCCGAGGCGGTCGTGTCATCACCGTTACCAACCTTAACGACAGCGGTCCGGGTTCCTTCCGCGAAGCTTGTGAAGCCGGTGGCGCGCGAATCGTCGTGTTCAACGTTTCCGGTATCATCCAACTCGAATCGCCTATCAGCGTAAAGGCTCCCTATATCACCATTGCCGGACAGACCGCTCCGGGCGACGGTGTCTGCATTGCCGGCGAAACCTTCAGCGTAGATACGCATGACGTGGTGGTACGCCATATGCGTTTCCGCCGCGGCATCACCGATGTGACCAGCCGCGACGATGCCTTCGGTGGCAACCCTGTGGGCAACATCATGATTGACCACTGCTCTTGCTCCTGGGGACTGGATGAGAACATCTCCTTCTATCGCCACATGTACGACCCCAGCGAGGGACAATACGAAACAACCAAGCAAAAGTTGCCTACGGTGAACGTGACCATTCAGAACACCATTTCAGCTAAAGCGTTGGATACCTACAACCACGCTTTCGGCAGCACACTGGGCGGTGAGAACTGCGCCTTCATGCGCAACCTGTGGGCCAGCAATGCCGGACGTAACCCCTCTGTCGGTTGGAACGGCGTGTTCAACTTCGTCAACAACGTGGTGTTCAACTGGGTACACCGTTCGTCAGACGGTGGTGACTACACCGCCATGTTCAACATGATCAACAACTACTACAAACCGGGACCCGCTACCACAAAGACAGGCAATGTGGGTCACCGCATCCTGAAACCTGAATCGGGACGCAGCAAACTGAACTACAAACAGTATGGACGCGTCTACGCCAACGGCAATGTCGTAGAAGGTTATCCCGAAATCACCGCGGACAACTGGGCTGGCGGCATCCAGATTGAGGGAGAGTCAAACACGGAAGGACACACGGAGTATATGCGTGTCAGCACACCGTTCGAGATGCCCTACATCACCATCACGTCAGCCGACGAAGCCTATAACTATGTGCTGCGCAACGTGGGTGCCAACATTCCTTGCCGCGACATCATCGACGAGCACATCATCCAAGAGGTTCGTACCAACGAGGCTTACTACGACAAGAAAATGGCGAAGGATTACTATGGACCGCTCTACGGATTGGCAGACAAGTCGAAGAACGAAGAGGGAACATTCAAGTACCGCGCCCGTGCCAAGGATTCGTACAAACAGGGCATCATCACCGACATCCGTCAGATGGGCGGTTACCCCGAGTACAAAGGAACTCCCTATATCGACTCTGACAACGACGGTATGCCCGATGAATGGGAGAAGGCCAACGGACTGGACCCCAACGACCCGAGCGATGCCAACAAGGACTGCACGGGTGACGGATACACCAACATCGAGAAGTACATCAACGGCATCAGCACGAAGTACAAGATTGACTGGACAGACCTGCGCAACAACTACGATACGCTGGCCGAGAAGGGTAAACTAATGTAATGCATAACACGTTGACAAGAAAAGAAATGAAGATTAAACATTCTATACTCTGCCTGTTCCTTGCCTGCTTCGCCATTGCGGTGCAGGCAGTGGAACTCAACGACAAGGACCGCGACCCGAAGTACGTGGAGAACATCGTGAAACGTTCGCAAAAGATAGTGGACAAACTCGGTATTGCCGACACCACCGTAGCGAAAGAGGTACGCAACATCATTGCCAACCGCTACTTTGAGCTGAACGACATCTACGAGGTGCGCGATGCCAAAGTGAAGGAGATTAAGGAGTCCGGCATCTCCGGCACGGAGAAGGACGAAGCCATCAAGGCAGCCAACGCCGTGAAGGACGCCGCCCTGTACCGCTCACACTTCGCTTTCCCCGCCGCCCTGTCGCTCTACATCAGCGATGCGCAGATTACCGCGGTGAAAGACGGCATGACCTACGGAGTGGTGAAGGTGACCTATGATGCCACACTGGAGATGATTCCTTCGCTCACCGATGAGGAGAAGGCTCAAATCTACGCTTGGCTCGTGGAGGCCCGTGAGTTCGCTATGGACGCTGAGAACTCCAACAAGAAACACGAAGCCTTCGGCAAGTTCAAGGGACGCATCAACAACTACCTTGCCAAGCGCGGCTACGACCTGAACAAAGAACGTCAGGAGTGGTACAAGCGCATCGAGGAAAAGAAGGCAAAGAACAAGAAGTAAAAAGAGATTCCACCATGCGTAGACTAAGCAGCCTTTTAGCCTAACAAACTCATGGAATAATTGCAACTATGTCTAATTAACACCGGGCGATGAAGCTACCCATCAGCGGTAAGCCTCGTCGCCCGGTTAATTTTATCGGGTCAGTCCGGAAACCGGGTGATTATTCAGGTGTGTCCACGCAAGTACTTACGATGGCTGATGTAAGTACTTACGTTGCCCGATGTAAGTACTTACGTTGGCTCATGTAAGTACTTACGTTGGCAGATGCAACCGCTTGCGTTTTTCTATCCCTTGTGATGACCAAACGGTATTCGTGGGAAGAGTTTACGGAAACGTATCAAGTGCTGGGTGACCGAACCTCCAGCCACCACCAACGTGACCGCCGTGATAATCATTACAAGACCCACCATGTCACGTGGGGTGAGGGTCTCATTGAAGATTACCACGCCAAAGAATATAGCCGTGACAGGTTCCAACGCCCCCAATATGGCGGTCGGCGTAGACCCGATATATTGGATGGCAAGGGTGGTGCAGAAGAATGAAATGGCTGTTGGCAACGTAGCCAAGGCAATGAGGTTGCCCCACAGATACCAGTCTCCCGGCACGGTCAACGGGCAGAAAGCCACCAACCGGACGACGTAGAGGAAGACTCCGAAGAAGAGCACGTAGAAGGTGACACGCAGTGTAGGGATGTTCTTCAGCACGGGCTTGTTGACCCCCACAAGATAGATAGCGTACGAGAGGGAGGAGAGCATCACCAGCAGCGTTCCCGCCAAGCTCAGCGTACCGCCGTCGCTTGTATTGTAGAGCATGCCGATGCCGCCCAAAGCCATCACCAGACAGAAAGCCGTCATCACGGAGAGGCGTTCTTTGTAGACCACCGCCATGATGACCGCCACCATGATGGGGTAGACGAAGAGCATCGTAGAGGCAATGCCTGCCGCCATATAGTTGTAGCTCAAGTAGAGACAAAGCGATGAGGCCGCCATCAGCACACCCATCACAATGAGGGGAACTATCTCCCGGCGCTGCAACTTCAACGAGTGACCGCGTGCTTTCAGCATAACCGCGACAATGGGGATGGCCAACAGGTAGCGGAAGAGGAGTACAGAATCCGGATTCATGCCGTTGCTATAGAGTGGGAGCGTAAACAACGGGTTCATGCCGTAGGTGGCGGCTGCTATGGCCCCTAACGCATAACCCTTTACTTTGGAATTCATCATGCTTCTTATGTTTTACATTGTTAGATTTTTTCAAGCCGCAAAGTTACTCTAAGCTATGAACCGTACAAACTTTTCGAGGTTAAACCTTTCTTTCCCCAGGATGTCAAATCGGTGTCCTTGGCCTCTGTTTCTCAATTTACGTTAAATAACAGGGGCTAATCCGATGAGTAGTTTGAAAGAACAAGGGATTTTCAATATTTTTGTAGACTTGGAAGAGGGTTGTCTTCTTGTGTTCCACGTCCCGTCTCACGGAAGGGGCTTTCATGTGATTACGTGACGGAAGGCGCATCCTCTATGAACATAATACTATTAAGAACAATCTTTTATGAAACATTTCGCTAAGCAATTGTTGACGGTGGCCGCAGGATGCTTCCTTCTTGCTCCCGTAAACGCCCAAGACCGTATTCACTATACCGGTACCGAACTCTCCAACCCCAATCATCACGATGGACAGTTGTCGCCCGTGGTAGGTGTGCACAACATTCAGACGATGCGCGCCTGCCGACGCTACGACCTCTACTCCAGCAACGGCAACGGATGGACTTACAACCACCAGCCGATGATGGCCTACTGGAAAGGAAAATTCTATATGCACTATCTCTCCGATGCGGTAGACGAGCACGTACCACCTTCGTGTACGTTGTTGCAGACTTCCGCGGATGGTTACACGTGGACAGCTCCCGAGGTGCTTTTCCCTGTCTACCATCTGACCGACGGCACCACAAAGGACGGTTCCGTGGTGGCTAAGAACATGGATGCCGTGATGCACCAACGCGTGGGATTCTACGTTTCCAAGTCGGGCAAACTCATCGCCATGGGTCACTATGGCATCTGTCTGCACCCGAAGGACGACCCCAACGATGGCAACGGTGTGGGACGTGTGGTGCGTGAAATCAACGAGGACGGCACGTTCGGCCCCATCTATTTCATCTACTACAACCATGCCTTCAACGAAAAGAACACCAACTATCCTTACTATACAAAGTCGAAAGACAAGGCTTTCCGGCAGGCTTGCGACGAGATTCTCGCCAACCCGCTCTACCGTATGCAATGGGTGGAGGAGGCTGACCGCCAGGACCCCATCCTGCCACTGAAGGAGGAGTACAAGGCTTTCTGCTGGTACACACTGCCCGACGGACGCATCGCCTGCCTGTGGAAGCATGCCCTTACCTCCATCAGCAGTGATGGCGGCAACACGTGGGAACAGCCTATCGGACGCGCCAAAGGGTTTGTCAACAGCAACGCAAAGATATGGGGACAGCGGTTGAGCGACGGCTCCTACGCTACCGTGTACAACCCCTCGGAGTTTCGTTGGCCCTTGGCCATCTCACTGAGTAAGGACGGACTGGAGTACACCACACTCAACCTGATACACGGCGAAGTGCCGATGATGCGCTACTGCGGTCAGTACAAGTCGTTCGGTCCGCAGTATGTGAGAGGTATCCAGGAGGGCAATGGCACGCCGTCGGACGGCAACCTGTGGGTGACCTACAGTGTGAACAAGGAGGACATGTGGGTGGCACGCGTCAAAGTACCCGTGCAACAGCACGCCTCAAGTCATGCCAACGAGGATTTCGCCTCGTTCCATTCACTGGCCGACTTAGACATGTGGAATCTCTACTCCTGTGTGTGGGCTCCCGTGTCGCTGGAGCAAAAGGAGGGTACGACATGGCTCACGTTGAAGGACAAAGACCCGTTCGACGTTGCCAAGGTAGAGCGCAAGATTCCCAACACGAAAGAGTTGAGCGTGGAATTCGACCTCATGGCAGAACAGAATGACCATGGCACGCTACAGATAGAATTTGTGGATGAGGATGGGACGGCCTGTGCGCGACTTGACCTCACCCCGGAAGGGGAGTTCCGTTCCAAAGGAGGAGCCCGTTACGGCAAGGTGCTGATGTACGAACCCGGCAAGCGTTACCATGTGAAGGTGGATGTCTCGGTGACAAACCGTAACTCGGTGGTGTATGTCAATGGCGAGAAGAAAGCCACCCGCATGCTCTTCGCCCCCGTCTCCAGTATCGAGCGTATCGTGTTCCGTACCGGTGAACGCCGCCACTACCCCACCGTAGACACGTGGGCGGACCAGTTCGAAGATGCCCCCAATGCCAACGGGGTTGACCCGGAGGCCACGTTCCGCATCGCCAACGTGAAGAGCGCGTCGATGGATGCCGACGGTTCGGCTGCCGTACTGAAATACAAGGATTACGAACATTACGTGGACTACTTCAACAACATGGAGGACGAGAACATCATCCAAGCCATTCCCAATGCGCAAGCCTCGGACTGGATGAAGGAGAACATCCCCCTGTTCGACTGTCCCGAAAGGGATTTCGAGGAGATGTTCTACTACCGTTGGTGGACACTGCGCAAACATATCGAGGAGACTCCCGTGGGCTATGGCATGACGGAGTTCCTGGTAAAACGTTCGTATGCTGACAAGTATAATCTCATCTCCTGCGCCTTGGGACATCACATCTACGAGAGCCGCTGGCTGCGCGACCCGAAATACCTCGACGGCATCATCCGCACGTGGTATCGCGGCAACGATGGCAAGCCGATGAGCCGTATGATGAAATACAGCTCGTGGAATCCCGACGCAGTCTACAACCGTTATTTAGTGACGATGGACGAAGCGTTCCTCACCGACCTCTACACCGATTTGTGCGAAGAGTATAAGCGTTGGGAAGAGACACACCGCTTGGAGAACGGACTCTTCTGGCAAGAGGACGTGCGCGACGGCATGGAAGAGAGCGTCAGCGGTGGCCGCAAAAAGAAGTTCGCCCGCCCCACCATCAACAGCTACATGTATGGCAATGCAATGGCGTTGGCCCACATTGCCGAGTTGATGGGCAAGACAGAGGATGCTCAGCTCTATCGTCAGAAAGCCGAAGAGACAAAGCGGCTAATCGAAACCCGATTGTGGAACACGAAGCATCAGTTCTTCGAGACCGTACGGGGCGACACGTGCGCACAAGTACGCGAAGCGATAGGTTACCTCCCCTGGTACTTCAACATTCCCTCGGAGCAATATAGCCAGGCATGGAAACAACTGAACGACGAGAAGGGCTTCTCAGCACCTTACGGTCTGACTACGGCGGAACGCCGTCATCCGGAGTTCCGCACGCATGGAGTCGGCCAGTGTGAGTGGGATGGTGCCGTATGGCCTTTCGCTACGGCTCAGACGCTAACGGCTTTGGCCAATTACCTGAACCAGTCAGAGAATCCTGTGGTGACGGACAGCACGTTCTTCCGTCAGATGCAGGTCTATGTGGAGTCGCAGCACCATCGGGGTCGTCCCTACGTCGGTGAATATCTTGATGAGGTAACAGGTTATTGGCTCAAGGGTGACCAAGAGCGTAGCCGCTACTACAATCACTCTACATTCAACGACTTGGTGATTACCGGCATCGCGGGTCTTCGTCCCCGCACGGACAAGAGTATCGAGGTGAATCCGTTGGTACCGGAAGGTCAGTGGGACTACTTCTGTCTGGACAATGTGCGCTACCATGGACACAACGTCACCATCTTGTGGGATCGCTATGGCGACCGCTACCATCAGGGACGCGGCTTGCGCGTGTTGGTAGACGGACGCTTGGTCGGTCAGAGTGATTCACTCAGCCGATTGGTTTGCAAGGATGTACTTTAACACGAAGAGATTCTTGGATAGGGAATCGGGGATTCTTCCATAGGGCGTGTTCACTCACGAACGAATAGGAAGAAGATGATTGAATAAAAGCACAACGCATGAAAGACACAAAAAGAATAAAGACATTCCTGTTGGGTATGCTGGCCTTTGGTCTGTCGGCTACTGCAAACGCTATAGAGGTGACACGCGTCGCCTGTGAGATGACCGTATCGCCTTTGGCGCTTTCCACCGCCACCCCACGCTTCGGATGGCAACTGAAAGGTGACCAGGGGTGCATGCAGTCGGCCTACGAGATAGAGGTCTACACCCGTGAAGGGGGCAAGACAGCCTATGCTTGGCAAAGCGGCAAACAGCTCTCCACAAAGAGCCAGTTGATACCCTATGACGGCACTGCCCTACGACCCCTTACACGCTATTGGTGGCGCGTCCGGGTGTGGGACGAACAAGGTGTCGCATCCGCTTGGAGCGACGAACAGGAGTTTCGCATCGCACCCGATAAGAGTTTCCTCGATGCCCAATGGATTGGGGCGGTCACACGGAAGGACGCAAAGTTCCCCGAGGGGCGGCGCTTCCATGGCGGCGCACTCGGTAAAGCGGAAGTAAAGGAGGCTTGGAATCAAGTGGACTCTATGGCGTGGCGCAGCATCTGCCTGCGTAAGGAGTTCAATGCGCCCCGTCAGATAGCGGATGCCACGGTGTATGTGTGCGGTCTGGGTCAGTACGAGCTTACCGTCAACGGTGCGAAAGTGGGTGACGGAGAGTTCACGCCCCTCTGGAGCGATTACGACAAAACGGTCTACTACAATACCTACGACGTGACTTCACTCGTACGCCAAGGAGGCAATGCGTTGGGTGTAATGTTGGGCAATGGATTCTACAACGTAGTGGGTGGCGGTCGCTATCGCAAGTTGCAAATAGGGTTCGGTCCGGAGACTCTCTTCCTCAAGATGCTCGTCCGCTATACGGACGGCACCAGTCAGACAGTAGCTACGGACAGTACATGGCGCTACCACCGCAGTCCTGTCACATTCCATTCAATCTATGGAGGGGAGGACTACGATGCCCGGTTGGAACAGACGGGATGGAACAAACCCGGTTTCGATGATGCGGCATGGCATCCGGTGGTGGTACAGGAGTCCCCGAAGGGTGTACTGCGACCTCAGCTTACCACTCCGGTGAAGATAATGAAGCGCTTTGGCGTGAAGAGCAGCTACAAACTCACGCCCGAGGAGATACAAAAAGCCACCAAGGCAACCAAACGTACCGTAGACGCATCGGCCCAATTGCTTGATATGGGGCAGAACCTGTCCGGCTTCCCCGAGATAACGGTCAGCGGCAAACGGGGTCAACGGATTACCCTGGTGGTAGCCGAAACGGTGGTGGACAGTTGTCACGCCGCCAATCAACGGCAAACAGGACGACAACATTACTATACCTATACGTTGAAAGGAGACAAACGGGAAACGTGGCATCCGCGTTTTTCGTACTACGGTTTCCGCTACATCCAGTTGGAAGGAGCGGTGTTGAAGGGGCAGAAGAACCCCGATAAATTGCCCGTAGTACACAACATCCAATCATGTTTCGTACACAATGCGGCAGCGGACATCAGCACATTCTCGTGCTCCAACCGGATTTTCACGCAGGCGCACCAACTCATCCACAATGCTGTACGCAGCAACATGCAAGCCGTCTTCACGGACTGTCCGCACCGTGAGAAATTGGGTTGGTTAGAGCAGGTTCATCTCAACGGACCCGGTCTGCTCTACAACTACGACCTCACCACGCTCCTACCCAAGGTAATGCGCGACATGGCGGACGCACAGCGGACGGACGGCATGGTGCCCACCACGGCTCCTCAGTATACCATCTTCGAAGGCCCGGGTTTGGACGTGTTTGCCGACTCGCCCGAGTGGGGCAGTTCCATCGTGGTGGTACCGTTCCTCTACTACGACACATATGGCGACGACTCGCTTATCCGCCAATACTACCGTCAGATGCGCGCGTATGTTGACTACCTCACGTCGCGTGCCGAGGATGGGCTGATAGACTTCGGTTTGGGCGATTGGTACGACTATGGGGACTTCCGTGCCGGATTCTCACGCAACACGCCCATCGGACTGGTGGCATCAGCCCATTATTACATGGATTTACGCTACATCGCGGAGGCTGCCCACCTGTTGGGCAACGACTACGACGCAGCTTACTATACCCGTTTGGGCGAAGAGGTGAAGGAGGCTTTCAACCGGAAGTATTTCAACAGGAAGACGCATCAGTATGGTACGGGCAGTCAGACCAGCAACGCCTTGCCTCTGTTCCTCGGTTTGGTATCCACGAACGCTAAAGCCGAGGTGTTGCACAATCTGGTGGAGGACATCCGCCAACACGGCACACGCCTCACCACGGGTGACATAGGCAACCGCTATCTGTTCCAGACATTGGCCCGCAATGGCTTGCACGACGTGATGTATGCCATGCACAACCACGAAGAGGCTCCCGGCTATGGCTTCCAGCTGAAGTTCGGAGCCACCACGCTCACCGAGCAATGGGACCCGCGCCAAGGTTCGTCATGGAATCATTTCATGATGGGACAGATTGACGAATGGTTCTTCCATTCGTTGGCAGGCATACAAAACAGCCCTACGGAAAAGGGCTATCAGCACTTCGTCATTCAGCCGCAGGCACCGGGCGACCTCACCTCGCTGGATGTCACTTACCAGACACTCTACGGAGAGATTGCCGTCCACTGGCAACGTACCGAGAGCGAGTTCAACCTGCAGGTTACCGTCCCCGCCAACTGCACGGCGGACATTTGGCTTCCGGGCGAAGACCAACCCAAGGAACGCGTGAAGAGCGGATTGCACAGCTTCTCCAAGCCGCAGAAGTTGGAAAGCCGCTGAACGGAAGCGAAAGGGAGTGCTAAACAATAGATGACGCTTTCGTATAAAAGATTACAGTTAACCCAAGATAAAAGAATCATGAAACATTTCACAGTATCAATGATGCTCCTCTCCGCCGTCGTAGGCGCACAGGCGCAGAACACTTACGAGAATCAGTTCACCCGTCCGCTGGGCGAGGTGCTGACCGAAATCAGCCAACGCTTTCAGGTGCGCCTGAAGTACAACATCGACACCACGGGACTCCAGCTGCCCTATGCGGACTCGCGCATCCGTCCCTATTCGGTGGAAGAGTCGCTCACCAACGTATTGGCACCGTTCGACTTCAAGTTCGTGAAGCAGGACGATAACTTCTACAAGATAAAGAACTACGAGTATGCGCGCCGTACGGACGCGGACGGAGAGGCGCTCATCGCCTATCTGGGCACGCTCTATAACGACAAGGCTTCTTTCGAGCAGCGCAAGGCGTTGCTGAAGAAGGAGGTACGCCAACGCTTGGGTATTGACCCTATCCTGGCACAGCGCGTGAAATTGGAACCCATCCTCTCCAAGCTACGCAAGTTCGATGGCTACACGGTACAGAACTTCGCCCTTGAGACCCTGCCGGGACTCTATGTCTGCGGTTCCATTTACGCTCCCAAGGCGAAGGGAGAGCATGCGCTGATTGTCTGTCCGAACGGCCACTTCGGCAACGGACGTTACCGGGAAGACCAACAGCAGCGCATGGCTACGTTGGCACGCATGGGTGCTATCTGTGTGGACTACGACCTCTTCGGATGGGGCGAATCGGCCCTGCAGGTAAGTTCCATCGGCCACAACACAAGCATTGCGCAGATTGTTCAGGCTATGAACGGTATCTCCATATTGGACTACATGATGACACGCAAGGACGTGGACGCTCGCCGCGTGGGTGTCTGTGGAGGCTCGGGCGGTGGCACACAGACGGTGCTCCTCACCGTGCTCGACGACCGCTACACTGCCGCCTGCCCGGTAGTGAGCCTGGCTTCGCACTTCGATGGCGGCTGCGCCTGCGAGAGCGGCATGCCTGTCACCCAAGCCGGTGGAGGCACCTGCAATGCCGAGTTGGCCGCGCTCTTCGCCCCCAATCCGCTCTGCATCGTCTCCGACGGCAAGGACTGGACGCATACGGTGCCCACGTTGGAGTTTCCCTACCTGCAACGCATATACGGTTTCTATGACCAAACAAAAAATGTCACCAACGTGCATCTGCCCGATGAGGGGCACGACTTTGGCCCCAACAAGCGCAACGCGGTGTACGACTTCTTTGAGGGATGTTTCGGTCTTGACCGAAGCAAGCTGGACGAGTCAAAGGTGACCATTGAACCTTTTGAAGCGCTCTACAGTTTCGGTAAGGATGGCGAGAACCTGCCCAAGGAGGCCATCCGTTCCATCAACGACTTGGGAAAGTATTTCGGCAAACAGACGGTGCGCAATGCGGCAGCCGACGAGTCGGTACTGAAGAAGTCCGAGAGCATCGTCAAGGCGTTGAAGCTGACGGACAAGAAAGTGGAGAGCCAGGTTGTGACCGCTGTCTACAATCACCGCCGTGCCGTGCGCGATTGGCACAACTCGCACCCCTACACCATCATCCCCGAGAAAGACAAAGCTACAGGTAAGACGCTTAGCAAGATAGAGCGTGAGATGATGGCGGACAAGATGATACCCGCCAGTGTGCACCAACGTTTGGTAAAGGAGCTGAACCGGGTACTTACGCCCGAACAGGTGGAACAGGTGTTCGACGGTTACACGGTGGGCAAAGTGGCCTTCACCATGAAGGGTTACTATGCCATTGTGCCCGACCTCACCGACTCAGAAGCCAAGGTACTGGAGGGCTATCTGAAGCAAGCCCGCGAAGAGGCGCTCGAATGCAAGGGAATGAAAGCCATTTCACAGGTGTTCGAGGTCTACAAAACCAAGTGCGAACAGTATCTCAACGAGAATGGTCGCAACTGGCGTCAGCTCTTCAAGGATTACGTAGATAAGCGTAACGCTGAGAAGAAAGCGAAAAACGACAGCAAAAAGAAATAATAAACATAAACGGAATGACGCACATGATGAAACAGAAACATTTCCGCCTTTCACTTCCAAGTCTCAGGTCTTGGCTGATGATGGGCTGCATAGTAACAGGGTCGCTTCAAAGTCTTGCCGACACACGGCCTCAAACACAAGAGTATAAGTTGTGGTACGACAAACCGGCACAAGTGTGGACGGAGGCGTTACCACTGGGCAACGGACGGTTGGGCGTGATGCTTTATGGCAATCCCGCCGCTGAGCAAATGCAACTCAACGAGGAGACCATCTGGGCAGGACAGCCCAACAACAACGCCAACCCGGAGGCGTTGGAGTGGATACCGAAGATTCGTCAGTTGGTCTTCGAGGGGAAGTACCTCGAAGCCCAGGATATGGCTACGGCCCACGTGAAAGCGAGCACCAACTCGGGAATGCCTTACCAGAGCTTTGGAGACCTTCGCGTCACGTTCCCCGGACATGCCCGCTACGACCACTACTACAGGGAATTGAGCCTCGACTCAGCCCGTGCCGTGGTACGCTATCGGGTGGATGGGGTCAACTACAAACGGGAGACTTTCGCGTCACTGACGGATCAGGTCATCATCACGCGCATCACAGCGGACCAGCCCGGCAAGGTCTCCTTCAACGCTACGCTCACCTCACCCCATCAGGATGTCTTCATCGCCTCCGACGGCAACGACATCACACTGCAAGGGGTAACCTCGCTCCACGAAAAGCTGAAGGGCAAGGTGGAATTTCAGGGACGTGTCACCGCCAAGACGAAGGGCGGTATTCTCACGTGCCGGGACGGTGTGCTCACCGTAGAGGGAGCGGACGAAGCGGTTCTCTACACATCCATCGCTACCAATTTCGTTAATTACAAGGATATTTCAGCGGACTTTGTCGGTCGTGCCAAGGAGTATCTCTCCAAGGCGCTCACAAAGGATTACGATGAGGCGAAACAGGCGCACATAGCTGCCTATCAGCAGCAAATCGGCACGGCTTCGCTCTGGTTGGGCGACGACCAGTATGCCGATGTGCCTACAGACCTCCGCATCGAACGCTTCAAGCAGACAAACGACGCTTTTCTGGTGGCCACGTACTTCAAGTTTGGCCGTTACCTGCTCATCTCGTGCTCGCAACCGGGCGGTCAAGCAGCCAACCTGCAGGGCATTTGGAACGACAAGCTCCTCCCTTCATGGGACAGCAAATACACTTGTAACATCAACTTGGAAATGAACTACTGGCCCTCGGAGGTAACCAACCTGAGTTGGCTCAACGAGCCGCTGTTCCGCCTCATACGCGAGGTAAGCGAAACAGGATCGGAGAGTGCCCGCACAATGTACGGCTCCAACGGTTGGGTTCTCCACCACAATACAGACATCTGGCGTGTAACGGGTTCCATCGACAATGCCCCGTCGGGCATGTGGGCATCGGGTGGCGCATGGCTCTGCCGCCATTTGTGGGAGCACTATCTCTACACGGGCGACGTGGAGTTCCTGCGCCAAGTCTACCCCATTCTGCGGGGTGCCGCGCTCTTCTTCGACGAGACGATGGTTCACGAGCCGCTTCACGGTTGGTTGGTTGTTTGCCCCAGCAACTCGCCGGAGAATACGCATGCCGGCAGCAAGGGAAAAGCGACCACGGCAGCCGGCTGCTCCATGGACACCGAATTGGTGTTCGACCTCTGGAACGAGGTGATTGCCGCCTCACGGATATTGGATACGGACCAGGAGTTTGCCGGTCGACTGAAGGAGCGTCTCACGGAAATGGCTCCGCTGCAAATAGGCCGTTGGGGACAGCTGCAGGAGTGGATGCACGACTGGGACAATCCCAACGATACGCACCGCCATGTGTCGCACCTCTATGCACTCTATCCCAGTAACCAGATATCGCCCTACCGCACTCCGGAGTTGTTCGATGCGGCACGCACGTCGCTCATCCACCGGGGTGACCCCTCCACGGGATGGAGCATGGGCTGGAAAGTCTGCCTGTGGGCGCGTCTGCTCGACGGCGACCATGCCTACAAGCTCATCACAGACCAACTGAGTTTGGTACGCAACGAGAAGAAACGTGGGGGCACCTACCCCAACCTGTTCGATGCGCATCCGCCTTTCCAGATTGACGGAAACTTCGGCTGCACGGCAGGCATCGCCGAGATGCTGATGCAGAGCCATGACGGATTCGTCTTCCTGTTGCCCGCCTTGCCTACCCTATGGAAAGAGGGTGAGGTAAAGGGACTGATGGCGCGTGGCGGTTTCGAGATAGACCTGGCATGGAAAGATGGACGCGTGAGTCGCCTCACGGTGAAGTCGCACCAGGGAGGCAACTGTCGTCTGCGTTCGCTCTGTCGCCTCAGCGGCAAGGGACTGAAGAGTGCCAAAGGAGAGAATCCTAACCCGCTCTATCAGCTCACCCAAGTGGCTGCTCCGCTCATCAACAGCGAAGCCAAGCTGGGCAAGGTGACATTGCCTAAGACCTACCTCTACGACCTCCCTACCGAGGCCGGAAAGAGTTACGTACTCATCGGGAAGTAGGCCTTGGCCTCATCCATTAACGACAATAAAAAGATACAAACAACAAACCAAATATTTGAAATGAAGAAAATTACACTCTTATCACTGCTCTGCCTTCTGTTGGCAGGCAGCCTCAGCGCACAGAGCGTGCCCTGGAAGAACGGGAAACTGAAGGTGTCCGACAACGGACGTTATTTGCAACACGAGAATGGCACGCCCTTCTTCTGGATGGGCGAAACCGGATGGCTCTTACCCGAACGGCTCGACCGCAACGAGGCGAGCTACTACTTGAGCCATTGCCGTCAGGCGGGCTTCAACGTGGTGCAGATTCAAGTCATCAACGGGGTGCCGGCCATTAACCACTACGGACAGTTCTCACATCCAGACGGGTTCAACTTCAAGGATATCAACAAGAAAGGGGTATATGGCTACTGGGATCACATGGACTACATCATCCAGAAGGCCGAGCAGAACGGAATCTACATCGGCATGGTCTGCATCTGGGGCGGACTGGTGAAACAGGGTCTCATGAGCGTGAAGGATGCCGAAGCGTATGGTAAGTTCCTTGCCGAGCGTTACAAGAACTCTCCCAACATCATCTGGATTATGGGTGGAGACGTACGCGGAGATATCAATCCCGACCAGTGGAACACCCTGGCACGCACCATCAAGGGCATCGACAAGAACCACCTGATGACCTATCACCCCTTCGGACGCACCTCTTCCATCTATTGGTTCCACAACGCCGAGTGGCTCGACTTCAACATGTTCCAGAGCGGACACCGCCGTTATGACCAAGTGAAGGGCGACGGAGACGACAAGGCGGAGGCTGCCGTAGCCGAGGACAACTGGCGCTATGTGGAGGCAGGACTCGCCATGACACCCGCTAAACCGATTCTGGACGCAGAACCCAGTTACGAGGATATTCCACAGGGATTACACGACTCCAAGCAACCGCGCTGGCAAGCTCCGGACGTACGTCGCTACGCCTACTGGTCGGTGTTCGCCGGTTCGTTTGGTCACACCTATGGCCACAACTCTATCATGCAGATGTTGAAGGTAGCCAACGACGGTGGATACGGAGCGGTGAAGACTTGGTACGACGGCATGAAAGACCCGGGCTTCAACCAGATGAAATACCTGAAGAACCTTATGCTCTCGTTCCCCTTCTTTGAGCGCGTGCCCGACCAGAGCATCATCGCCGACGAGAACGGAACCCGTTACGAACGTGTCATCGCTACCCGCGGCACGGACTACCTGTTGGTCTACAACTACACCAACCGTCCCATGAAACTGGATCTGAGCAAGATTTCCGGTGCCAAGAAGAACGTATGGTGGTATAGCGTCACCGACGGTTCGCTGCAATATGTAGGTGAATTCGACAGTCAGGTGCAGCCGTTCCATTTCGACGGAGCCTCCGGTGCAGGCAACGACCGTGTCCTCATCGCTGTGGACTCTTCAAAGAATTACATCACCAAGGAACAGACTTCTATTCCTACGAAATACTAACAAATGAAACAACGAATCAGTTTATTCCTGCTGACGTTCCTCGTCGCCGCCGCATTGCAGGCGGCGGTGAACGTCGGTCATCTGCTTACCGAACGGATGGAGGCTCCGCTGAACGTGGAGCGTACGCAGCCCCGACTCAGCTGGGTCATCACGTCCGATGAGAACGGAGTGATGCAAACGGCTTACCATATCCTGGTAGCTTCGTCGCCCGAGAAACTCGCCGCCGACGAAGGCGACGTGTGGGACTCCGGTATGGTGAAGTCCGACCAGTCGGCGTGGGTGCCCTACCAAGGTAAGGCACTGAAAGCGAACCAACGGTGCTACTGGAAGGTGAAGGTCTCCACCACACGGGGCGACTCGCCTTGGAGCGAACCCTCCCAATGGGGCATGGGCATGATGGGCGAACTGCAGTGGCGCGGCCAATGGATTGGATGGGACGGTGCCTTCGAGTGGGACAAGGAGGAGTCTCACAGTCAACTCAGCGCCCGCTATCTGCGTAAGGAGTTCAACACCCAAAAACAGCCTATCAAACGAGCCACGCTACACATCTGCGGACTGGGCATGTACGAGCTCTTCATCAATGGCCAGCGCATCGGCGACCAACAGTTGGCTCCCGCCACGAGCGACTACCGACGCACCTGCCTCTACAACTCGTTCGATGTCACCTCGCAACTCCGTGGTTCTGCCGATGCCAACGCCATCGGTGTCACTCTGGGCAACGGCCGCTACTACACCATGCGACAGAACTACAAGCCCTACAAGATTGCCAACTTCGGATACCCCAAGCTACGGCTCAACTTGATTATCGAGTACGAGAATGGCGCTACGCAACGCGTCAGCAGCGACACGACCTGGAAGCTCACCGCCCAAGGTCCTATCCGTAGCAACAACGAATACGACGGAGAAATCTACGATGCCCGCATGGAACTGGGCGACTGGACTCTCCCCGACTACGACGACTCCCGTTGGGTGGCGGCGCAACGTGTCAGCCTCCCCTATGGTACTTTGCGCGGCAACACCGCTCCCAACATGAAGGTGATGCAGACGCTGAAACCCGCCTCTTTCCAGTCTTACGACGGACGTTACATGGTGGACTTCGGTCAGAACACCGCCGGCTTCGTACGCATCCGTCTGCCTAAGGCTTCTGCGGGTGACACCATCCGTATCCGTTACGCTGAACGGGTGAAGAACGACGGAACAGAACTCGATGTGGAGAATCTGCGCAGCAGCCTCAGCACGGACTACTATGTCTGCAACGGCAAGGAGCAGGGGCTCACGTGGGCTGCCCGCTTCTCTTACCACGGATTCCAGTATATTGAGGTGACCGGCTGTCCCGGGCTCGTCACTGACGACCTCACCGCCGAGGTGGTCTACGACGGATTCGAGAACAACGGAACGTTCGAGTGCAGCAGCACGGTGATGAACCAGGTTCACCGCAATGCCTGGTGGGGCGTGTCGAGCAACTACAAGGGTGTGCCCTTGGACTGCCCGCAACGCGACGAGCGCCAGCCCTGGCTGGGCGACCACTGCGTGGGCACTTGGGGAGAGAACTTCATGTTCGACAACGGCACCATGTATGCCAAGTGGACGGACGACATGCGCGAGGCGCAGCGGGAGGACGGCATCATACCGGACATCTGCCCCGCCTTCTACAACTACTTCACCCCTGCCATGACGTGGGCATCCTCGTTCCCCGTCATCTGCGACATGCTCTACCGCCAACAGGGCGACATCGAGCCTATCCGCCGTGGCTATCCGGCCATCAAGAAGTGGCTCGCCGCCATCCGCGACGGTTACACGACGAAGGAGGGTGTCATCAATGCCGACAAGTATGGCGATTGGTGCATGCCGCCCGAGAAACCCGAACTGATTCACAGTGCCGACCCTGCCCGTCTCACCAGCGGATCGCTCATCAGCACCGCCTATTACTATAAGGTATCGAAGATGATGGCGGACTTTGCCCGTCTGCAAGGACTGCAGGCGGATGCCGACTTCTACGAGCAAGAGGCGGCCACCATGAAAGAACGGTTCAATTCCGTCTTCCTCACGGTCAAGCGAGGCACCTCTCCCGTGAAGACACCCCACATCCTCTATCCGGACAGTGTGTTCTACGGGAACAATACCGTCACCTCCAACATTCTGCCTTTGGCTTTCGACATGGTGCCCGATGAATACCGCGACGCGGTGTGCAGCAACCTGGTACGTACCATCATCACCACCAACAACGCCCACATCAGCTGTGGCGTGATAGGTGTCAACTGGCTCTTCCGTGAGCTCACCCGCATCGGCAGGGGCGACATCGCCTACCTGTTGGCCAGCAACACCTCCTACCCCAGCTATGGCTACATGATACAGAAAGGAGCGACAACCATTTGGGAACTGTGGAATGGCGACACGGCAAGCCGCAAGATGAACAGTTGCAACCACGTGATGATTCTGGGTGACCTCATCACCTGGTACTACCGCGACCTGGCGGGCTTCAACCCCTTACAGCCCGGTTACAAGGAAATCCTGCTGAAACCCGACTTCTCCATTCAGGAACTGAGCTATGTGAAGGCCTCCTACAACACCCTCTACGGTACCGTGGAGAGCCACTGGCAAAAAGACCTCGTCACGCTGCAGTGGGACATCACCGTGCCCTGCAACACTACGGCACTCGTCTACCTGCCTACCACCGACACCCGTGCCATCCGTCAGAAGGACATCACGTTCGTGCGTACCGAAGGGAACTCCACCGTATGGCGCGTGCCATCCGGCCATTATCATCTGACCGTTCCCCTCAACCCTGCCTTGGGCAAGGACCGTCAAGGTATCCTCACCGACCAGTTTCTCTACGAGAAGGCATCGTTCCCCGAGTGCCATGGAGCCACCATCGTGGAACTGAAGAACGGCGACCTTGTCTCCGCCTTCTTCGGAGGCACCAAGGAACGCAACCCCAACTGTTGCATTTGGGTGTGCCGCAAGCCGAAGGGAGAGACTCAATGGAGTGCCCCCTATCTGGCGGCGGACGGTGTGTTCAGCCTCACCGACCCCAACGCTGCACGAGCCGGCATCACGGAGAAGAGCACACCTGCCTCTGCAGGACCGATAGCAGTCACCTTCAAGGGAAAGGTCGACCAAGCCTACCGCAAGGCATGTTGGAATCCCGTGCTCTATCAAATTCCCGGCAAGAAGGAATTGCTGCTCTTCTATAAGATAGGTACCAGCGTAGGCGACTGGAGCGGATGGTTGGTCCGTTCCAAGGACGGTGGCAAGACGTGGAGTGCCAAAGAGCCTCTGCCGGAGGGATTCTTAGGACCCGTAAAGAACAAGCCCGAATATGTGGACGGACGCATCATCTGCCCCAGCAGCACCGAAGGCAAGGGTTGGCGCATCCACTTCGAGTTGTCTGACGACGACGGGAAAACCTGGCGTAAGGTTGGCCCTGTGGAAGCGGAACTAAGCGTACCTACCCAACTGCGTAAATCCGGTGCAGCCGCACAGGACGATATGGAGGGTGGCGAAGCTATCAAAGGTGAGGGGGCAAAACCTATCTACGCCATCCAACCCAGCATCTTGCGCCACAGCGATGGCCGTCTGCAAGTGGTTTGCCGGTCGCGTAACGCCAAGCTCGCCACCAGTTGGAGCAACGACCGTGGCGAGACGTGGAGCAAGGTGACGCTGCTCGACGTGGAGAACAACAACTCCGGCACTGATGCTGTCACGCTGAAGGACGGTCGCCACGTGTTGGTCTACAACAACTTCGAGACGTTGCCCGGAACTCCCAAAGGGTCGCGCACGCCACTCAGCCTCGCCGTGTCGAACGATGGCATCCTCTGGCAGCACCTCCTCACCCTGGAGGACAGTCCTATCAGCCAGTACTCCTACCCCAGCGTCATCCAGGGCCAGGACGGCAAACTGCATGTGGTCTACACCTGGCGACGCCAACGTGTGAAATACATGTGCATTGACCCTGCTGCCATGACAGAGAATACCCATTGATTTACGCAAACATCAATGCTTTTGCAAAGAGCGTGTGCGACATAGCCGTCGCACACGCTCTTTGCGTAGTAAGACGGGGCTACATACCAACGAATAGGTATCACTCGTTGACGAACCGCATTGCAGTTTTATTTCTTTATTTTTCAATAGTTAACAACTCCAGATGACGGAACGCCGCTTGTGTGAATGAATGCCAACGAGACCATGAAACCCTGCTTTTGAGCAGAAATATACCAATTTGATGGTATTGCACCGTGGGAACGGAACGGCTTACCTTTGCACCAATTTAGAACCAATTAAAATAATTAGTGCAAAAATGAGAGCAAAGCTATGGATGGTTTCGGGGTGTCTGACAGCACTGATGGCAATGCCTGCCTACGCTGTTGTAGCGGACGATACAACGCAAGAAACCTCAACGGAAAAGGTAGAAAAGAGCGCGAATGCCAATCAACAAACAAGGTTGATAGACCAAACGACAAATATCGGTTTGACACAGGAGGCAGCGGATACCGAGGCGATACCGCAACAACGGGAGACCCCACGCAAGAAGTCGAGACTGACATTGGGCGGGTACGGCGAAGCCGTGATGAGCCGCATGTTCTACAGCAACAACTACAAACGATATACGGATGCGTCGAAGTATAAGGACGACAAAGGCTACGGACAGTTCGACCTGCCACACGTGGTCTTCTTCGTGGGCTATGACTTCGGCAAAGGTTGGACCTTAGGTAGTGAGATAGAGTTTGAGCACGGAGGCACGGAATCCGCCATCGAGATTGAGGAGGAGGAGACCGGAGAATACGAGAGCGAGATAGAACGCGGTGGTGAAGTGGCTTTGGAACAATTCTGGATTCAGAAGTCATTCAGCCCGGCATTGAACCTTCGCATGGGACACATCATTGTGCCGGTGGGACTGACCAACCAGCATCACATGCCAACGGAGTTCTTCACCGTGTACCGTCCCGAAGGGGAGAGTACCATCATGCCTTGCACCTGGCACGAAACAGGTATCAGCCTTTGGGGTAACATAGGTAAATGGCGCTACGAGGCGCAGTTCCTCGCCGGACTGGATGCCGACCGTTTCGGTGCAAAGGACTGGATAAAGGGAGGAGCAGGCAGTCCCTACGAGTTCAAGATAGCCACAGCCTACGCCGGAGCTTTCCGCATCGACAACTACTCGATTCCCGGATTGCGCCTGGGTTTGAGCGGCTACGTGGGCAACTCGGCCTCCAACAGCATGAAACCCGACAGCTACAAGGGAATAAACGGCACGGTGACACTGGGAGCCTTCGACTTCCACTACGACGCACACAATTGGGTGGTACGCGGCAACGTGGACTACGGTCATCTGACAGATTCGGAGAAAATCTCCAAAGCGAACATTAGCTCGCGCAAGGACTCGCCGTCGCCCAAGACGAATGTCGGTTCGGATGCCATCGCCGTTGGCGTGGAGGCAGGATATGACATCTTCTCGCAGATGGAGAAGACGCGCGGCACAGACAAGAAGTTCTACGTCTTCGGACGCTACGACTACTACGATTCGATGTACAAGACCGAAGGCAGCATCATCGACAACGAGTGCTGGGGTCGCCAACGCATCGCCGGAGGCATCAACTTCGTGCCGATGAAAGGCATTGTCATCAAGGCGGAGTATTCGCACCGCCTGTTCAAGAGCCAATACAACAATGAGAACACGCTGAGCGTGGGAGTGGCTTACTCAGGCTTCTTCGACATGTAATCAATAGGTATAATAATATATAATAACTAACGCATAAATAACGATGAAAAAGATTTTTAAGTACGCGCTGATGTTCACGGCCGCATTGGCTGCGAGCGGCACAATGAGTTCATGCAGCAGCGATGACGACAACGGTGGTACCACCGAGGAAAACAACGAAGAGATTATCGAGACCTACGTAGAGGACGTAGTGGTAAGCACCTACAGGTCGTTGGCGGACGCTTCCATGGAGCTCTACGAAGCCTGCGAGGCACTGGAGGCCAACAAAGACCAGAGCCACGTGGAGACCGCCTGCGACAAGTGGGCCAAGGCGCGCAAGTACTGGGAGTTGAGCGAGGCATTCCTCTTCGGTGCGGCAGCGGACTACAACATCGACCCGAGCATCGACTCGTGGCCATTGGAAAAGTCGCAGTTGGACATCCTGTTGGACAACATGAAGAACCCGGACTATAAACTTGACGTGGACAACCTGGGTTATGGACTGAAAGGCTTCCATGCCATTGAATACGTCATCTTCCGCGACGGAGGAGCTCGTACGGTGAGCGACATCTCAGACCTGGAGCTGACCTATGCCACAGCCGTAGCGGAGAACATGCGCAACCACTGCATCCGCTTGGAGGCCGCATGGGACGGATTGGACGACGTGACCAGCGAGAAACAGCAGATTCTGGCCGATGCCGAGATGGAGCCGACTTTGGACTATGGCGAGCAGATGGAGAACGCCGGACTGGCAGGCAACACGAAGTACAAGACACAGAAGTCCGCTTTCGAGGAGATGCTGACCGGTGCAAGCGACATCACCGACGAGGTTGGTAACACAAAGATTACCGACCCCTGCACATCGGGCAACGTACTCGACGTGGAGTCATGGTACAGTTGGAACTCCATCGTTGATTTCGCCGACAACATCCGCAGTGTGCGCAACGTTTACTATGGCACATTGGACGGCACCGTCAGCAAGCACTCCTTGAGCGTCTACATCAAAGATTTGGACAGCGCCTTAGACACAAAAATCCGCGAAGCCATCGACAATGCCATCAAGGAGATTGAGGCGATGCCGGCTCCATTCCGCAACCACTTGACGTTCGCAGAAAACCAAAAAGCCATCGACGCTTGCAACAGTCTGAAGGACGCTCTGGACGAAGCCATCGATTTGATTAATAAATAATTCTAATTCTTACGTTCCGCCTCTTGGTGGTCAATGACCTGCCGTGCGACAAGCCGAGGAGCCCATTGGCCACCCATGAGGCATAAATACACCTAACAAAATGAAAAGCAAACTTTGGATTCCCGCCGTAGCCATGGGTCTCGTCTCCTTGTGGGGATGTAGCGACGACAACAACGGGAACGGCGGAAGCGATGACGACAAAGGAAAGGAACTGGCCGACGACTGGTACACAGGCGGCAAGTTGGGAACCTCGTTCAACGCTTCCTCATCTGCTTATGAGCAGCCTGCAGCGGTGATAGAGTCATCGGGCATGTACCAATCCTTCAAGCACGGCGAGGCTTTGTTTGAGAAACCTTTCACCAGCAACACCGAGGGCACACGAAGCGGACTGGGACCGGCCTACGTACGTTCTTCGTGCCAGCACTGCCATCCGGGATACGGCCACGGCAAGAGCATCCCATCGGGTACCTTCGAGACCAACGAAATCGGCAACGGATACCTGTTGGTAGTCTTCAACCCAAGTACCAACGGTTACGTCACCTGGTTGGCCGGAATGCCACAGATGCACGCCACCAAACCTTTCAAGGCTCCGGTAGACGGATCGAAGATTCGGGTGGAGTGGAAAGAATTCTCCGATGAATGGGGCAATAAGTTCCCCGACGGAGAGACCTATCAGCTGCGCTACCCGGAGGTGACAATGCCCAAGGAGGCGCTCTACGTGGTGAACCAAGGATATGAAATCCCGGCAGCGGACGCCAACTATAAGGTGCTGCTCGAAAGCACCATCGGCATCTATGGTACCGGACTGATTGACGCTATCGAAGACAGCGACATCAAGGCGCAATACGCTCAGGAGGAGACGGACGGCTACCTGAAACACGGACTGAACCCTGCCATCTTCAAGGACGGTGAGTGGGTGAAACAATACAGCAACAGCAAGCAGGGCGACGGTACGCTCTATCCGCTGCGCTACACCTACGCCTTGAGCCGCGGTCCGTTGCAGGACGCAGCCGGAGCCAACGCCATCTGGAACATTACCAACGTGACGCGCAGTGACCGCCGTTACCACTATCTGGACGCGGCGGGCACCTACGCCACCTACTCGTCGAAAGACCCGGAGGTACAGGCCGGATTCCCCGCTTACATCGCACAGATAGACCCGGAGAAGAAACACCCCGAATGGCACACGGACAATGTGGAGGACAACATCAAGAACTACCTCACCTCCACGACGCTGGACGCTGAGATGAGCGACCAAGACTTCATCGACCTCATGGTTTGGCACCGTGGTTTGGCCGTGCCTGCCGCCCGTGATTTGGACGATGAAGAGGTACAGTTGGGCAAGAAGCTCTTCTCGGAGATAGGATGCGCCTATTGCCACCGGCCGACATGGACTACAGGCAGCGACATCATACGCGACCCCGCCAAGTTCTTTGCGTACGACGACGACTGTCTGCCACGCTTCCCCAACCAGAAGATTTGGCCCTACACCGACATGGTGCAGCATAAGCTCTGCATGGAGAACGACATTCGCACCGGCTGGTGCCGCACCACTCCGTTGTGGGGACGCGGACTGCACCAGAAGTGTACGGGATCTTCCTATGCCGACCGTCTGCACGACTGCCGCGCACGTACCACGATGGAGGCCATCATGTGGCACGGCAACGCCGAGAGCGACGCCCGCTACACGGTGGAGAAGTTCCGCAACCTGAAGAAGGAGGAACGCGACGCTATTGTGAAATTCCTGGATGCCATCTAAGTCTTATCTATAATAAGTGAGAGGTTGGGAAACGGGTCTCCCCACGTGAGAGACCCGTTCCCGACCTCTTCGTGTCATACCAACGATGAAAACGCTATCTTTTGGACTGACCGCCTTGCTGGTGGTGATACTGGCAAGTGCCACGGTGATAGAGAAATGCTACGGGACGGACTTCGTCACGCGTTTCGTCTACGAATCACCTTTGTTTGTGGGTCTGTGGGGCATTGCCTCCGTATGTAGCCTTTGCTATCTGCTGCAACGAGGAGTACAACGGAAAGTGGTGACCTTCGGGCTACACCTCTCTTTCGGGGTTATTCTGGCGGGTGGGTTCGTCACCTACTGCACGGGGCACCACGGCAGCATCCATCTGCGTCAGGGCGAAGAGGCCGTCAGCGCATTCACGGACAACAACGGACAGACGCATACCCTGCCGTTCGGCCTGACACTGAAATCTTTTCATTTGGATTACTATCCCGGCACACAAGCCCCGATGGACTTCGTGAGCGAACTGGTCATCACCGACGGCCAGGAGCGGCACGAGGAAGAGGTGGCGATGAATCACATTTGCAACTACCGACACTACCGCTTTTATCAGTCACGCTACGACAGCGACGGACGGGGCACTACCCTCTCCGTGGCACACGACCCCTACGGCATTTTCCTCTCCTACACCGGCTATGCACTGCTACTCCTCAGCATGACGCTCTTCTTCTTCCAAAAGGGGAGTATGTTCCGTCAGTTGCTGCGCCATCCGTTATTGCGCCAAGGGGCACTCGCCGCACTGTTGCTGCTACCCGCCCCAATTCTCGCCGCAGAACCGAAAACCCTACCGAAAGAGGCGGCAACGGAATGGGGACGGCTCTATGTGTACTACAACGAACGGGTATGTCCATTGCAGACGTTAGCGCAAGACTTCACGGTGAAGCTCTGCGGCAAGAGTTCGTACCGTGGACTGACGGCCGACCAAGTGCTGAGCGGATGGGTGTTCTACTACGACCAATGGAAGGAAGAGCCCGTGATTCGCATCAAGAACAAGCGGGTACGCTCGTTACTGGAAATCGAGGGAGAGTACGCCTCCCTGCGCGACTTTGTGAACCTGCAAGGCTACAAGCTGGAACAGGCGCTGCGCACCACGGACGACCCGAAGGACAAACGTGCTCTGGAAGAGGCCAACGAAAAGTTCAGCTTGGTGAGCATGGTCTGCACAGGGAGTCTGCTGAAGCTCTTCCCGTGCCGCACGAACAGTTCGCAGGCACTGCGCTGGTACTCACCTGCCGACCAACTGCCCGTGGCGATGGAGGCGGAAAAAGCCCTTTTCATCCACAAAAGCATGAGCTATTTAGGTGAACAAGTGGCCATGGGCAACACGGAACGTACCCTGGAGGTGATAGAGAAACTGCGCAAGTTCCAACAATCCGAAGGAGGCAATCAGCTCCCCTCAGAGAGTCATGTCCAAGCCGAACTACTCTATAACCGGCTCAACCGCAACCTCCCCGTTGCCGTCGTCTGCCTGCTACTGGGCCTCATCGGATTCGCCCATTACCTCCGTAAGATGATTGCGAGGAAAGAGGCTGAAGACCTTCCATTAAGGGACGAAAAGGAGAGCCGGAACGGAGAGAACGGAAAGGGGAGAGACGAATCCCATCGGACAACAATAGTGGAACTGGGTCTGCGGTTCGTCGGAGGAGTCATCTGTGCGTTCTTAATCTTGTTGCTCTCTCTGCGCGGCTACGTGAGCCACCACCTGCCGATGTCCAACGGCTACGAGACGATGCAGTGCATGGCGGTGTGTGCCCTGTTGCTGTCGTTCGTGTTACAGCGGCGATTCGCCGCCGCTACCGCCTTCGGATTTCTGGTCTGTGGCTTGGCACTGATGGTGGCGCGCTTTGGCGAGTCCAATCCCCCAATCACCCAACTGATGCCTGTCCTCTCGTCACCCTTGCTGAGTCTGCACGTGATGGTCATCATGGTAGCCTATGCCCTGCTGGCCTTTATGACGCTCAACGGCGTGACGGCGCTGGTGCTCTACGGTTCCAAGGGCTCGCACAATGAAGAGATAGAACGGCTGCAAGTGCTGAGCCGCATCCTGCTCTACCCTGCCGTGTTCTGCCTGGCTACGGGTATCTTCATCGGGGCTGTGTGGGCCAATGTCTCTTGGGGGCGTTATTGGGGCTGGGATCCCAAGGAAGTGTGGGCGCTCATCACGCTGCTCGTCTATGCCTTCGCCCTGCATACGGCATCATTGGGCTGGTTCCGTCGTCCGTTGTTCTTCCATCTGTTCACCGTCATCGCCTTCCTCAGTGTACTCATTACCTATTTCGGCGTAAATTTCCTGTTGGGAGGCATGCACAGTTACGCGTAAGGGACAGGAAATCTCTTACCTTTGGCTTTACGGCATTGAATAAGAACCTTCTCGCCCGTAGCCAGTGTGGTGGCGAAGAGATAGGTGTCGCCTCCGTCCGTCAGGTGCAGTTTCTTGCGCAGGTCGTTCACGGAAGAGGGGAAGTTACGCACCGTCACATTGGCTTGTTTCAACGCAGCCAAGTCCTTCAGCTCCTTCTTGCTAAAGCCCCAAGTCTGTTCTACGGTGAAACAACGACCGGGGAAGTCTGGCAGAAAGTTCTCCCCCGTATAGAGGTGGCTGTTGGGGTGCAGTTTCTGTAGACCGTATCGGACACCTACACTGTGGTAAGCCCCCGCTTTCAGCAGCGAAGCGTTCGGTTCGTAAAGGTACTGCCCCACGGTGTCGGCGTACGTCACCGTAGCGGTGGCTTCCTCGTTTGGCGTAAAGCCAAAAGAGGAACCGTAAATTCCCATGCCGTTAGGTAGTGTAAACAAGGAGTTTTCCTCTGTCTGCCGAGGCCACAGATTGACGCAATGTATGTGGGGAGCCTCCCCGACCTCGTCTGAGGAGAGGCGAAGCAGGAGTTCCTTGCACTCGTTCTGCACCGAAATGACGTAGACATCCTTGACGGAGGAGAGGCTGCGTAAGGCTTGGGTAATGTCCAGCATCGGGGATAGTTTGACAAGTACCGTCTTCCCCTTTTCCAGCAACAGCGGTTCGAGTCTGCAAATGTCCGGCTCACAATCAGCGATAGCCACCGTTTTACGTCCGTGTACGTCCCGTCGTGCCGGGTCAATGAAGAGGCAGTCCACCTCCACCATCCGTTGCAGATATTCCGTACAGTCGGCATTCACCACCTCGATGACAGGGTCTTTGCGGAGAAGCGGAAAGTTATGCCGTGCGAGGTCGCAAAGCTGCGCTTGCCGTTCCACGTAGACCGCCCTACGTTTATTGGAGGAAAGGAAGAAGCAGTCCACGCCGAAGCCTGCGGTAAGGTCTGCGAAACTCTCTCCACCGACGAGGGTGGCTTTGTATCGTGCGGTGATTTCGGACGAACATTGTTCCAACGGCAAGTGCGGAGCATAGAGGATACCGTCCGTCATGCCCCACGTGGGCAATTTCTGTCGTGCCGTCTGTCGCCCGGCTATCTGTGTGAGGGCAAGAGGCAGGTCCACCCCATCCGTCCGCTTGGCTTTCAGGGCCAGCGTACGTACATCCGCTTCCGCGTTTTGTTCGATGAAATCGATGGTTTCTGCCGATAGTTCCATTCCTTTGTCCGTCTCTTGTTACGGGATACAAAGGTACGGCTTTTTACGATGAAGAGCCTTGTTCCCGCTTCTATTTTTAACTCGACGTGGGTTTGAGCCCAATTAGAGATGACGAGAAGTCACTGATAATTAATAGTTTTAATATCATATGACTATAGCACCTAAGGACATACGACCATAGCACCTCATGTCAATGTATGTTTGACTGACGATTATTTACACTATAATATGCCGAGTTTTGACTTTTTATGGATTATTTTTATTCGTTTTAGTCAAAACTCGGCATATTTGTTTCGTGGTTATGGAATTTAATAATTACCTTTGCCACATGGAAGAATTGAAGCCAATACCACAAGTGCTGATTGGGCGGCACAGCGAGTGCGAGACATTAAAAGAATGCCTCACGTCCGGCAGGTCTGAATTTGTGATCGTATGCGGTCGCCGACGCATAGGAAAGACATTTCTCGTTGACCAGTTTTTTGAAAACCGATATGATTTTTCCTTTGTCGGCAAACATCAAACCAAGACCCAAACACAACTGAATTACTTCGCAAAGGCCTTGCAGAAACATTCCGGCAGGAAACAGAATCCGTATGCGGATTGGTATGAGGCATTTGATGCTCTTGAGGAATATTTGGATACACTCCCGACTGACCGTAAGAAAATCATATTCATTGATGAGATGCCGTGGATTGACACGCAGCGTTCAACATTCGTGAGTGCACTTGAGAATTTTTGGAACGGATGGGCAAACCGCAGGTATGACATAGTGCTTATAGCATCCGGCTCCGCAACATCATGGATGGCGGACAAACTGATAGAGAACCAGGGAGGACTGCACAACCGCATAACACGCAGGCTCTACCTTGAGCCTTTCACGCTTGCCGAGACGGAGGAATATTTCAGGGCATCGGAGTCCCCGCTTACCCGGTATGACATCCTGCAATGTTACATGTTGACTGGCGGGATACCGTTCTATCTAAGCCTGATGAACCCGCAAATGAGCGTGGCGCAGAATATTGACATGTTATGCTTCTATAAAAACGCACCGCTTCGAAAAGAATATGATGAACTGTACAGTGCGCTGTTCACCCATGTAGATTCTTATCTTGCGGCGATTGAACTGCTCAACATCCATAAGGACGGAATGACAAAACGTGAAATAGCCAAGACGCTCAAACTTAACGGCACATTCCTCAACACGGTGCTCAACAATCTTGAGCAATGCGACTTCATTGAAAAATACGAACTTTTCGGCAAAAGGAACACACAAGTTTACAGACTTGTCGATTTTTATACCCTTTTCTATTTCAAGTTCATCGCCAACCGTCATAACAAGGACACCGAATGGTGGAGCCATAACATTGACGACCCCGGCATAAGGTCATGGATGGGACTGACGTTTGAACTGATATGTATGCGACACCACAAGCAAATTAAAAAAGCTTTGGGCATTTCCGGCATCGGTACTTCGGTTTCCACATGGAAGTGCCTTCCTAACGTAGAGAATGACGTACCCGGGGCACAGATTGACATGCTTATTGAAAGATCGGACAGGGTAATCCACCTTTGTGAGATGAAATTCTGTGAGGAGGAATACGCCATCACCAATGATTACGAAATGAGATTGCGTAGGCGGATGGGTATATTTAAAGAACGTACCAAAACCAAGGAAGCAGTCGTGCATACTTTTGTCACCACTTTTGGCGTGGGGAAAGGCAAGCACAGCAGTATCGTCCACAGCGAGGTGACAATGGACGACCTTTTCAATTCCTGACGGCTATGACAATACGACAGATATTCCTTTGTCCGTCTCTTGTTACGGGATACAAAGGTACGGCTTTTTACGATGAAGAGCCTCGTTTCCGCTTCTATTTTTAACCCTGTGAAGATGCCCCTAAAAACGCAAGTACTTACGTTGGCTGATGAAAGTACTTACGATGGCCAACGTAAGTACTTACGTTGGCATGTGTAAGTACTTACGTTATCCAGGCGAGTCAGGACTATGACTTATATCACTTTTCTCATCGAAAAGGGTAAAGTCCCATGGTTTTTAATTACCTTTGTACTTGGAAACCATCGAATCAAATATAGATGGCAAACACAAGGAAGAAAGCGACATCAACAGACTCTTCTCCGTGGGCGAGACCACCGCTCTGCGTGGAGAGATAAAAGGGCTGGAC
>CAVJRQ010000037.1:0-12382 GCA_963652075.1 Acutalibacteraceae bacterium | reverse complement strand
CGTACGACGTTAGGGTGCATGGTCGTACGACATCAGGACACCCTCCCCAAACGAACGGATTTTGGTTAACGGTTGGTTAACGGCTGGTCAATGGCTGGTAAATGGTTGGTTAACGGTTGGTCAATGGCTGGTTAACGGAATAATCGACACCGAGGATATCCGCTGACCCAATATTCGGCGGATCCGGACTACCCCCGGCAGCCAGGCTAAGCCAGGACACAAAAAAAAGAGACAACTCATAAAAGTCATCTCTTTCGTTGTGGGCGTTGACGGATTCGAACCGCCGACCCTCTGCTTGTAAGGCAGACGCTCTGAACCAGCTGAGCTAAACGCCCTTGCTTCTTAAAAGCGGTTGCAAAGATAGAGCATTCCGCAATACCATCCAAACATTTTCGCAATTTTTTCTTTCCAATTTATGTTTTTACCCAAAAACGCTTACCCGATGTAAGCCAAGCCACCCTAAAAGTTTGGTATTATTAGGGAAACCTCCCCACAACAAGTCGTTGCCCCGAGACATATCGTCCCGGGGCAACGTGTATATAGTCATCGTTGTGGACTTTCAACAGAGCTTCTATGATTGCTACAGCACCTCTTCCTCTACGGCATCAAGCTTCAGCTTGTCGCTGTCGTCGCGCTTGTCATAGTATTGCTTGCGAAGCGGATTCTTACGAATCTCCTTATCCATCTGACGGTTGCGATAGACATCGATGGCGACATAGAGAGCCTGACGGAACGATTCCTCGGAAGCTACGCCCTTGCCCGCAATGTCATACGCGGTGCCGTGCGCGGGCGACGTACGCACGATGGGAAGTCCTGCGGTGTAGTTCACACCATCGTCCATCACCAACGCCTTGAAAGGAGCCAGTCCCTGATCGTGATACATGGCCAAGACTCCATCGAAATGAGTGTAGGCACGCGACCCCATGAAGCCGTCAGCCGGGAAAGGACCGAAACACTGCACACCCTCCGCCACCATCTCGTTGATAGCCGGCAAGATGATTTCCTGCTCTTCGCTGCCGATGAGACCGTTGTCACCGGCATGGGGGTTCAACGCCAACACAGCGATGCGGGGTTTCCCGATATTGAAATCACGCTTCAACGATTGATTGAAGATGGCCAGTTTTTCCTTTATCAACTCTTTCGTGATGGAAGAGGCGATGTCCTTCACAGCCACGTGAGTGGTGACCAGCGCCACACGGAAATCATCCTTCATGAGTATCATCAACGCCTTGTTGCCGTTGCCTACCCGCTCTTCGATGTACTCGGTATGGCCGGGGAAATGAAACAGGTCGGACTGGATGGTATTCTTATTGATAGGAGCAGTCACCAGCACATCTATCAGTCCTTCGCGATAGTCGAGGAGCGACCGTTCCAAAGCATCCAAGGCCGCCTTGCCAATCTCTTGAGCCGGTTTGCCGAACTCCACCTTCAGCTCTTCGTCACAGCAATTGACAACGTTCAATTTGTTGTCCGAGGCATCCGCCGCCGAAGCGATGGAGCTGAAATTGGTCTGCAGTTCCATGGCCTTGCGGTGATAGGTCGCCACTTTCGACGAGCCATACACGATGGGGGTACAGAGTTCGAGCATGGTGGGGTCGGCAAAAGCCTTCAGGATGACCTCATAGCCCACTCCGTTAATGTCGCCTTGCGTGATGCCGACACGTATTTTGTTCTTTTCCATATCTTTGTTATTTGTTTTCCGTTTCTTCTTTCTTTACTTCAGCCTCTTCCGCTCCCTCCACAGGAACTTCGTTGCGCTGTTCTTCATCGGGCAGCGTAAGGGTGTAGAGCGACGCTTCCATCATGCGGATGAGATTGCGTTTCAGCTTGTCCGGCGAGTAGATGAACGCCTCCGCCACAACCACCCGGCCGTTGACCTTGTCCACGCGCGAGTGGGAGACGAACGGTCCGCCCATCATGTCGCCCTTCATAGCCCACAAGCCACGAGCTTCTTGTGCGTATTCGCCTTTCACGGCAATGTCTTTCGTTTCCACATAGATGGTGTCCGTCATCATGTACATGCCTTCGCGCGCACCGGGAAGGTTCTTCTCCATCACCGAGTCGCGCTTGTGGATGAAGTATTCACGGGTGAAGGTATTGTTGTCGGTATAAGGATAGGAGTAGACCACTATGTTCATGTCGCTGGTGGCGGCGTTGGTAGACCCCCAAAAGAAGTCCTTCCCCACTTTGTAGAAAGCCAGTTCGGTAGGCACCCATATCTTGCAGTGGAAGATGCTGTCCACCTTGCGTTCCACCAAATCACTGTGTTTATCCTTGAGTGCCCTAATCTGACGGTTGATTTCGGAATTGACGAAGAAGTCGATGATGGTCTGCTTGTGACGGGTAACGAACTCCTGGAACTCCTCTTCGTTGGGAGCCTGGATGTTCATAATCATCTGCGGCTGGGCGTAGACGTTGCGCAAATACTTCAACTTGGGTTGCGTGTAGGTATCCTTGATGTCGACAATGATGATGTTGCGAAAGATACGGAACGTACGGTCAAAGTCTTCGGGTGCCACGTTGGAGATACGGAACGACCGCTCCGATTGGGGCAACCCCGGCACATCGGTATCCAGTACATCGAACAGGGCTCTGCCCGAAGGACGTTCCCACAGGGCTTTGTCGACCACCACAAGCATCTCGTAGGCACGGCCGCTCGACTTGGGCGTGAAGATGGTTCCGTTCCTGCAAGAGGAGAGGAGCAGTGCCACTATCAGGATATTCAAATACGATACTACGTTTTTCATAATCTCTTCCTATTTATTTAGATATGTCAGTTCAATATGTTGTTGTTTGGCGGTGGAGAGCATTCCGCAGGCAGCGAAGATGTCTTCTCCGCGAGAGGCGCGTATGGTGGAGAACAGGCCGTGACCTGTCAGGTAGTCACGAAACCGTACCATCGACTCGGCATCCGTCCCGTTGAGGTCCACACCGGGGATGGCGTGAAAGCGGATCAGGTTGACGCGGCACTCAATGCCCCTCAGCAACTTCACCAGCTCCTTGGCATGGAGCATGGAATCGTTCACGCCCTTGAAGAGGATATACTCAAACGAGAGGCGGCGTTGCTTGCTGAAGTCGTACTCACGGAGCACATCCACCACCTCGGTGATGGAAAACGCCCCCTCGGCAGGCATCAGCGTCCGCCGCTGCGCCGGTATGGGGGTATGCAGGCTGATAGCCAAGTGGCAGTCGCTCTCATCGAGGAAGCGACGCAGCCCTTTCCGCAGTCCAACGGACGACACGGTGATGCGTTTAGGGCTCCATTTATATCCATAGTCCGCCGTCAGGATGGAGAGTGCCTTGAGCACCTCGTCCAGATTGTCAAAGGGTTCGCCCATCCCCATCAGCACGATGTTGGTAAGGGTATCCCTTTCGGGTATGGAATAGATTTGGTTGAGAATCTGGTTGGCGGTAAGGTTGACGGTAAAGCCCTGCTTGCCCGTCATGCAGAAGAGGCAGTTCATCTTGCAGCCCACCTGTGACGACACGCACAGCGTAGCCCGCTCACCGTCGGGGATGTAGACAGCCTCCACGAAACGGTTCTCACCCACGCGGAAGAGGTATTTTACGGTTCCGTCGACCGATCGCATCGCCTCCACGGGGGCTTCCGCCCCCACTTCGAAGTCACGCTTGAGCAGTTCGCGCTGTTTGAGCGAGAGGTTGGTCATCTCGTCAATGGAGTTCACCTTCTTATCGTAAAGCCACGATACAATCTGCTTGGCGGTGAATCCAGGCATATTCCTTTCCTTCACCACTTGTTGCACTTCGGCAAGCGTCATCCCCAAAAGCCTCTGTTTGGTCATGTCCATCTCTTTTCCAAGGATAATGAATTGTCACGCAAAGTTAGAGAAAAAAGTGACAACACCGCACCATTCCGTTACTTTAATAGACATTTTCTTGAGCAGAGGGACTTTTTCGACATCGTTTCACCCCGACACTGAACTATTTTGTGTAAGTTTGCAAAGTCTTTGCCTTGCCACGCCTTGCTTAGTGGAAAGCGAAGGCCGATAAACAATTCCACCTAAAACGAACGGAATACATGAAAGAGAAACGCTTCACTTGCTTCTTGCCATTCACCAATGAAGAAACCATACGAACCAACATATCCCAGTTGCGCAGTGAGGCTGCGGTAAGCGACATCTACCTGTTGGCCTACCAACGGGAAGCCGCGCAGTCGACGGCAACCGCCAACGAAGGAACGCGCACGGCCGCCTCCCGTGCTACCTTGAGCGACGAGATTTTCGAGGGATGCCGCCTCATCAAATGTTCCACGGTGTTCGACACGGACACGCTACGGCTTGCCACCCAACTGGCTGCCACGCCCTACGTACTGCTTTACACCCGCACCACCCCACTCCAATTGGGCTACAAGTCATTGGAACGGTTGGGCAACATCGCCGATGCCACGTCGGCAGGGATGATTTACAGCGACTACTACGACCAGCAGGGAGACCACCGCACGCCCCATCCTGTCATTGACTGCCAGGAAGGAAGCCTGCGGGATGACTTCGACTTCGGTTCGTTGCTCCTGTTCCGCACGGACTTGTGCAGGCAGGTGATGACGGCCGATGTTCCCTCACTCCGCTATGCCGGACTCTACTACCTGCGGCTGTTCATCACCTCGGCGGGCAAACAGTTGCCCTTGCACGTCAACGAGTATCTCTACACGCAGGTAGAGACGGACGGCAGAAAGTCGGGCGAGAAACAGTTTGACTACGTGAATCCGCGCAACCGGGAGGTACAGGTGGAGATGGAGCAGGTTTGCACACGCTATCTGAAACGGACCGGCGGATACCTGCATCCGAGCAACTACAGGTATCTGGGTCACCTACGGAAGCAGTACCCCATCAACGGTGCGTCGGTCATCATCCCCGTTCGCAACCGGGTACGCACCATCGGCGACGCCATCGGTTCGGTGCTGAGCCAGGTCTGTGCCGATGAGTTCAACGTGCTGGTCATCGACAACCACTCCACCGACGGCACAACGGAGGTGATTGCACAATATGCGGCCAAGGACAGACGGGTGGTACACATCCAACCGGAGCGGACAGACTTAGGCATAGGAGGATGCTGGAACATGGGACTGAACCACCCCGCCTGCAAGAACGTGGCTATCCAACTGGACAGTGACGACCTCTATAGCGACGAGCACACCATCGAACGAATCCTTTCGGTATTCAACGAGAAGGAGTGCGGCATGGTCATCGGTTCGTACCGCATCACGGACTTCAACCTGAAGGAACTGCCGCCCGGCATCATCGACCACAGCGAGTGGACGGCCGACAACGGACGCAACAATGCGCTGCGCATCAACGGGCTTGGAGCGCCACGGGCTTTCTATACGCCCATCGCCAAAGCGTTGCCGTTCCCGAACACCTGCTATGGAGAGGACTATGCCATGGCCTTGGCCATCTCCCACCATTACCGCATCGAGCGCATCTACGACGTGGTTTACCTGTGCCGCCGCTGGGAGGGAAACTCCGACGCGGCACTGAGCATCGACAAGATAAACGCCAACAATTTCTATAAAGACAAGATACGAACCATCGAGCTCCGTGCCCGCAGGCAAGGAGAGGCAATGCCCTACCCGGACGTGACGGAGGAGGAACTGACGGGACTCTACGAGGAGCAACTCCATAGCTGGGAGCTTGCGCGGAAGAATTACGAAGAGTTGCAGCAGGTGGTAACCAAACGGTTCGACAACGGGCTGTCGGCGCAGTTCAACCCGAACAGGGTGCAGTCCACGGGAGCGGACATGAGCAAGAAGCATCTGCAAGAGCGACCCTGCTTCCTCTGCAAGGAGAACCGACCGAAGGAACAGGGATTCATCCGTTGCTTCGGACATTTCGAGGCGCTGGTGAACCCCTACCCCATCAAGCCGGGACACTTCACCATCGTCCATACGGCACACACGGTGCAGCGGTTGGAGGGAAGTCTGGAAGAGTTCGTACACTACACGTCGCTGCTATCCCCCTCTTGCATCCATGTCTACAACGGAGCGCACAGCGGAGCTTCAGCACCCGACCATGCGCACTTCCAACTGTTCGTCGGTGAACAGCTGCCCATCCGCGAATTGGTGCAGGAGTACATCGAGCAGGGCGAAGCGGTGGTGACCACTGCGAAAGGAAGTCGGCTATACGCCCTCACGGAGAGCTACGTGCCGATGTTGGTACTGGCGGTATCAAAGGAGGGACTTACGGGCGACGAGGCGGTAAGGCTGTTGCGCCAAGCGGTGGCTTGTCTGCCCGTCCACATCGAGGACGAGGAAGAACCGTCGCTCAACCTGATAGCCTGGAAGAGTTCGGACGGGGAAATGCGTTACGTCATCATCCCCCGCAGCAAGCACCGACCGGACTGCTACACCAACGAGAAGGCGAAGATGCTTGTCAGCCCGGGGGCAGTGGACATGGCGGGACTCCTCGTTACCATCCGTCAAGAGGATTTCGACGCATTGACAGGCGAACGGGCCTTGGCCATCCTGCAAGAGGTGGCTTACCCCAAAGAGACTATGAAACAAACCATTGAAGAACTGAAAAGAGTGATAGACAAATGACAGAACCAGAGATAAGCGTGGGCATCGTCAATGCCCAGGAGATAAATTTCTCGCTCAACAAAAACTATTTTGCCAAGGGCGAGATGGTGCAGGGCGAACAGAACGTACGATTCAGCGAAGGCGGTATCCTTTGGAATGACAACTTGTACAAAGAACTCACCTTCACCCCGTCGGAGAACAACGCCTCGTTCTCGCTCTACGACGTAACCATCGGCATCAACTTTCATTGGGAACGCAAGGAGACGCAAATCTTCTCGGGCACACTGAAGTTGGTGGTGGAAGAGGGTAAAATCACCGCCATCAACATCCTGTCGGCAGAGGATTATCTCATCAGCGTCATCTCCTCGGAGATGAAGGCGACCTCGTCTCTCGAATTCCTCAAAGCGCACGCCGTCATCTCGCGCAGCTGGCTCTTCGCCCAGATGGAGAAGCGGAAGAGCATACAGAACAGCGGCAACAAGTTCTTCTCGTTCACCCGGAGCGACACGGAGCACATCCGCTGGTACGACCGTGAGGAACATACCATCTTCGACGTGTGCGCCGACGACCATTGCCAGCGTTACCAAGGCATCACGAAAGCCACCAATGAGGTGGTAGCGGAAGCGGTGAAAGCCACACGCGGGCAACTGCTCATGTATGGGAGAGGCATCTGCGACGCACGCTTTTCAAAGTGCTGCGGAGGCATCAGCGAAGAGTTTGAGAACTGTTGGGAGAATGTGCACCATCCCTATCTGACCGCCACACGAGACATCGAGTCGCAACAGAAGGTAGCCTTGCCCGACCTGACCAACGAGGAGGAGGCGGAGAAGTGGATACGCTCCACACCCGAATCGCTCTGCAACACCACAGACCGACGCATCATCACGCAGATACTGAACAACTACGACCAAGAGACTACGGACTTCTACCGGTGGCAGGTACACTACACCCAGGAGGAGTTGTCCGAACTCATCCGGCAACGGTCGAAGACGGATTTCGGATTCATCATCGACCTCATTCCCGTACAGCGGGGCAAGTCGGGCCGCATCATCAAGCTGAAGATTGTGGGCAGTCTGCACACGCTGATTATCGGCAAGGAGCTGGAGATACGCCGCACGCTCTCCTCTTCGCACCTCTTCAGCTCGGCTTTCGTGGTGGACAAGGGACCATTGAAGAACGGATTCCCGGAGAGTTTCACCCTGACCGGAGCCGGTTGGGGACACGGTGTGGGACTGTGCCAGATCGGTGCCGCCGTGATGGGAGAGAAAGGATATAAGTACGACGAGATTCTATTACATTACTATAAAGGAGCGGACATCCGCAAATTCTATTGATTATGGGAACGAAAAGAAGAACCTGGAGTTGGATATCAACCCTCTATTTTGCGGAAGGACTACCCTACTTTGCCGTAATGACCATGGCGGTCATTATGTACCAAAACTTAGGAATGAGCGATGCGGAGATTGCGTTTTACACCAGTTGGCTGAGTACGCCCTGGATTATCAAGCCCATTTGGAGTCCATTCATTGACCTGATACGGAGCAAGCGTTTTTGGGTATTGTCCATGCAAGGGTTTATGGCTGCCGCCTTCGCCTGCATCGCCTTCACCTTGCCTACGAGTTTCTACCTGCAAGCCACGATGGCGTTATTCGCCTTGCTGGCGTTCGCGTCGGCCACGCACGACATAGCGGCGGACGGCTACTACATGTTGGCGCTGACCACCAAGGAGCAGTCGTTCTTCGTAGGAATCCGCAACACGTTCTACCGCTGCGGCAGCGTGTTTGGACAGGGCATCCTGGTGATGCTGGCGGGACTGATAGCGGACGGAGAGATATTCCCCTCCCTGAAAGGGAACGTCGCCGTGGCGTGGGCGATAGTCTTCTACCTGTTGGCAGCCATCTTCATCGGTCTGTTCCTCTATCATGCCTACATCATGCCCAAGTTGGACAACGACAAGGAGAACACACACACCTCCGCCAAGGTTCTGATGAAGGATTTTGTGGAGACGGTCATCTCATTCTTCAAGAAGAAAGATATCAGCTTGATACTCTTCTTCATCCTTACCTATCGGTTGGGAGAGTCGCAACTGGTCAAGATAGCCCCCCTGTTTGTGTTGGCATCGCCCGAGAAAGGTGGCTTAGGACTCTCCACCACGGCCGTGGGAGGCATCTATGGCACATTGGGGGTGATAGCCCTGCTGTTGGGAGGCATCGTGGCAGGCGTCATGGTTTCGCGCAAAGGGTTGAAGTATTGGATTCTGCCCATGGCACTGGCCATCAACGTACCCGACTTGGTCTACGTGCTGCTGGCATGGCTTCAGTGCAACGACCTGTGGGTGGTCATCCCCTGCGTGATGATTGAGCAGTTTGGGTACGGTGTGGGCTTCGCCGCCTATATGCTATACCTTATATATATAGCAAACGGCGACCACAAGACTTCACACTATGCCATCGCCACGGGTCTGATGGCGGCAGGCATGTCGTTTCCGGGCATGGCATCGGGATACATGGAGCAACTGTTGGGCGGCTACACACCGTTCTTCATCTTTGTCTGCGTCTGCACACTGCCCGGTATCGTGGCAGCCGTACTCATCAAAAAGCATCTGCCCGACTCGTTCGGTAAAGAATAACCCTCAACCCCGATAAAGGAGAAAGAACATGATACTGATAGCGGATAGCGGAGCGACAAAGGCGGACTGGTACCTAACACCGGAAGATGATCCACGGAGCGGACAACTGTTTACCACGCAAGGCATCACCCCCGTACACCAATCAGAAGAGGTCATCCACGCCATCTTGCGCGAGGAGCTTCTGCCACAGTTGAACGGGAAGGCGGTGTCCGCTATTTATTTCTACGGAGCCGGATGTTCCCCACAAAGGATTCCTGTGGTTAGAGACATCCTGTCCGCGGAATTTCCTTCCGCCCCCACCATAGAAGTGGCCAATGACATGCTCGGAGCCGCCCGTGCCCTTTGCGGCAACCGGTCCGGCATCGTCTGCATTCTGGGTACGGGCTCCAACTCTTGCTACTACGACGGCAACACCATCGTCAGCAATGTACCATCCCTCGGCTACATACTGGGCGACGAGGGGAGCGGTGCCTATTTGGGTAAACGATTGGTTGGCGACTGCCTGAAGGGACAACTGTCCGAAAGTGTCTGCCGCAGGTTCATGGACCGCTTTCAGCTAACACCGGAAGATATTATCGAGAAAGTCTATCGGCAACCGTTGCCCAACCGGTTCTTGGCAAGTCTCTCCCGTTTCTTGGGCGAGAACCGTGAAGAGCCGGAGATTCACAACTTGTTGGTAGACTGCTTCAGCAAGTTCGTCCAACGCAACCTGCTCCGCTATCCTGCCTCCAAACTCTACTGCACCGGCTCCGTCGCCTACTATTACGCGGCGGAACTGGCGGAGGCCACCGAGGCGTTCGGTCTACAGATTGAACGCATCATACAAAAACCGATGGAGGGGCTCATCGCCTACCACACTTCCCGTAAACCATAAAAGCCAACAACTACACACATGGAACAGACCGCTATCATCGAACAACTATACCGTACCTACACGGGTCACCAGCCGGAATGCATCGAGAAGATTCCCGGCGCAGGGTCTAACCGCTCTTATTTCAGAATCAAAGGAGAGCCTCAACTGATTGGGGTCTGCGGAACTTCATTGGAGGAAAACGACGCTTTCATCTATTTGGCCCGTCACTTCAAGGAGGGGGGGCTGCCCGTACCACAGGTGATGGCTGTTGCCGATGACGGGCTCAGCTACCTGCAAGAGGATTTGGGTGAAGAGCCGCTCTTCGATATACTGGCGAAGGAACGGAGTAACGGGAAGTTGAGCGACACGGGGAAAGAGCTACTGAAGCGTACCATTCGCCTGTTGCCACGCATCCAATACGAGGGGGCTGATGGACTGGATTTCAGTCGTTGCTATCCCCAATCGGAGTTTAACCGACGGAGCGTATCGTGGGACTTGAACTACTTCAAATACTGTTTCCTGAAGGCTACGGGACTGGAATTCCAGGAAGATTTGCTGGAGGATGACTTCGAACGTTTGGCCACAGACCTGCTCAAGGAGCCGTTCCACACGTTTATGTACCGCGACTTCCAAAGCCGCAACATCATGGTGAAGCAGGGGATGCCTTATTGCATCGACTTCCAAGGAGGGCGCAAAGGCCCCATCCATTATGACGTGGCCTCGTTCCTGTGGCAAGCCAAGGCCAACTTCTCACCCGCTCTGCGGCAAGAACTTATCGAAGTCTATCTGGAAGCACTTCAGCCCTATAACCCGGTATCCGCCGAAGACTTCGGACAACGGTTGCGTTTGTTCGTGTTCTTCCGCCTGATGCAAGTGCTCGGTGCCTATGGGTTCAGAGGCTATTTCGAGCGAAAAGCGCATTTCATCCAAAGCATCCCCTATGCCGTTGAGAACCTGCGCGCCTTGCTGGAATCCCCCTTTGCGGAATATCCTTACCTGTGCAACCTGTTGAACCAGGTGACCCAACTGCCCCAGTTTGTCTTTGAGCGCAACAAGCGACAGATGACCGTGGAGATCCTCAGTTTCTCCTATAAGAAAGGCATACCTGCCGACCCGTCGGGCAACGGAGGGGGTTATGTGTTTGACTGCCGTTACATCCACAACCCGGGACGCTACGAGGCGTACAAACAGTTGACGGGGAGAGACGAACCTGTCATCCGCTTCTTGGAGAATCGAAGCGAAATCAAAGAGTTTCTCACGCATGTGAATGCACTGGTAGATGCCCATGTGCAACGCTATTTAGAACGGGGATTCACCCATCTGATGGTTTGCTTTGGTTGCACGGGAGGCCAACACCGGTCTGTCTATTCAGCCGACCACGTGGCACGCCACCTCCACGAGAGATTCGGTGTCAACGTGCATCTCGTACACCGTGAACAGCATATCGAAGAGTGGTTTAACGCCCAACAGACCCAGCTATGAAAGCGATGATATTTGCCGCAGGAATAGGGACGCGGCTGAGACCGTTGACCGACACGATGCCCAAAGCCCTCGTACCCGTATGCGGGAGACCGATGTTGGAGCATGTGCTGCTGAAACTGCGCCATGCGGGATTCACGGATGTTGTCATCAATATCCACCACTTCGGTGAACAGATACTCAACTTTCTGGAGGCGAACAAGAACTTTGGAATGCGCATAGCCGTCAGTGACGAGCGGCAGGAGTTGCTCGACACAGGAGGCGGACTGAAGAAAGCCATGCCGTTGTTGAACGACGGCGAACCGTTTCTGGTTCACAATGTGGACATCCTCTCCAACGTAGACCTGCGACAGCTCTATACACACCACCTGCAGAGCCATGCCGATGCCACCTTGCTGGTGAGCCAACGCCAGAGTTCACGCTATCTGCTTTTCGATAAAGAGGAGCGATTGTGCGGATGGATAAACAAACAGACCGGACAGACCAAGCCGGAGGGGTTCACCTACCAGCGTGAGCTTTACAAGGAACTGGCCTTTAGTGGTATCCACGTCATCTCCCCCTCTCTGTTCCGGTATATGGACGATGAGTGGAGCGGCAAGTTTTCGATTACCAACTTCTATTTGCAGACTTGTGCCAAGGCGAACCTGCGCGGATTTGCGGCGGACAACCTGCAACTGATAGACATCGGCAAACCGGAGACCTTGCAAAAGGCCGACGACTTTTTCCGTGCCTATCTCTAAGGATACCTTGCGCAAACCATGCATAAACTGTTCGGAGCGACCACGGCTCTTTCATTTAAGTTAGAAAAGAAGACATAATGCCCCTTACCCGACCTGTTGTAAATCGGGCAAATTATTGTTTCTGTATGACAGATAGTTACGCCGTTGTC
>CAVJRQ010000036.1:2354-75172 GCA_963652075.1 Acutalibacteraceae bacterium | reverse complement strand
GCTATGTATCTATATGCAGCATTCGATAGAAAGTTAATTGCAACAGAATCGCCTAAATTGAAAGATTTATAAAATGGAACAGTTATCTGCGCAGGTACATAAGCTGATAGACGAACTGGATGAAGTGGCTGACAACCGAACCGCTTTCCGTTCCGAATCAAACAGAATAGGATGCGTGGGGGCTTCTTTATAGGCATTAAAGTTGCGGAAATAAGAAAAGTAGCCGAACGGTACGTCAATATTTGTTTGGATGAAATAGAACAGTTGCTTTTGTCAGAAGTCCATGAACACCGAATGTGTGCGCTTATCATACTCAAAAAACAGTTCAAACAAGGAAACGAACGCGAACGGACTGAAATTTTCGAGTTCTACATCAATCATACGAATTGTATAAACGATTGGGATTTAATAGACAGTTCATCTCCCTATATCGTCGGTGAATATCTACATGACAAACCGTGCGATTTATTGTACCGGTTAGCCAAAAGCGATTCGCCTTGGGACAACCGTATCGCTATGATGGCTACATACACGTTTATACATAATGGTAATGTTGAAGATACATATCGTCTTGCTCTCTCCTTGATGGGGAGTCCCCACGTTCTGGTACAAAAGCTGTAGGATGGATGTTGCATGAAGCGGGTAAATACGACCTCATTCGGCTCAGTCTCTTTATTGACAAATACCGGCAAGAAATGTCCCGTGTCATGCTTCGTATTGCTTGCCAACGGTTTTCCGAAAGAGAAACGTAGAGATATGTTTTAAGCCCTTCGTCGGTAGGAATTACGACGAAGGGCTTTTTTCGTAACGCATCATGGCGTTTGTGAGATTCTCTACTGCGATGAGGGGCGTTCGGCTCTGGAACAATGAGCCGATGAACCCTGTCACGAAAGTATCGCGAAGTAGTGCAGGCTCTCGTAGATGGTGCTGCACAATCCTATCAACAGGATGCCGGCCGTGCAGACCAACAGGCTGACGCGTGTGTAGTTGTCGCTGCGGAAGGTGTCGATGGGGCGGTCATTGGGCGTGATGTACATGGCCTTCACAATCTTCAGATAGTAGAAGAGCGAGATGACCGTGTTGAGCAAGGCAATGAACACCAACCAGTAGTTGCCGCCACTGAAGGCTGCCGCGAAGACAAAGAATTTGCTGAAGAATCCCGCGAAGGGCGGAATACCCGCCAACGAGAAGAGGGCGAGCGTCATGATGAGCGCCAACTTCGGGTTGGTCTGGTAAAGTCCTTCGTAATCGGCCATCTCCACCTTTCCGCTCTTCTGCTCGATGACGTTGATGACACCGAAAGCGGCCAAGTTGGCGGCGATGTAGACCAGGATGTAGAAGATGAGGGCTGCCATGCCGTCCTCGTGTCCGTTGATGATGGCCAGTACCACGTATCCTGCCTGCGAGATGCTGCTGAAAGCCATGAATCGTTTCAGGTTCTGCTGGCGGATGGCGAAGAGGTTACCCACCGTGATGGTGGCGATGATGATGACATAGAGCAACAGGTGCCAATGATGCGTCATCGGGCCGAATACCTTGGTCAGAATCACCATCAGGATGAAAGCTGCCGCTCCCTTGGATATCACGGAGAGATAGGAAGTGACCGTGGTCGGCGCACCTTGGTAGGTGTCGGCTGTCCACAGGTGGAACGGAACCAACGAAATCTTGAAGCCAAGTCCCACGAAGAAGAATACCAGTGCCATCACTTGCAGCGGCGTTCCCGTGAGTCCCGCGGGGATATCGTGGAAATAGAGCGTGCCCACCGTGCCGTAGATGAACGAGATGCCGTAGAGCATCAGTCCGGAGGAGAAGAGGGCGTTGAGGATATACTTCGCTCCTGCCTCGGCAGAGTTGCGCTTGTATTTGTCGTAGGCCACTAAGCAGGCCATGGGTACGGATGCCAGCTCCAGTCCCAGGAAGAACATGATGAAATGTCCGGCGCTAATCATAAAGAACATGCCGAGCAAGGTGCTGAGCAGCAGGGTGTAGAACTCGCCTTGCTTGTGTACCGTGCCTTCGCTGCGCAACCAGTTGTTGGCTTGCAGCATCACGATGAGCGTGCCCATGCTGAGGATGCTTTTCAGCGCGTGAGCCATGGGCGACGATTGGTACATGCCGCCGAAGGCCTCGTTGTAACCGTCTGTCTGGATGTTGGCCAACAGGTGGATACCCAACAGGACGCAAGCCAACAGGTGGAACCGGTGACGTTTCTTCCCGTCGGTGAACAGGTCGTAGAGGAAGAGTATCAGTATGACAGCGATGAGGCTGACTTCCGGAGCCATATTTAGAAATTGTAAGTAATTCATGCTGAATGAATAGTTAATGATGAATAATTAGAAACTTACCTCGTCCGTCATTCACAGGTTGCTGAGTATCGGCGCTACACTCTCGTGGATGAGGTCGCTCACCCAGAAGGGAGCCAATCCAAGTCCGGCCACGGCCACTATCAGACAGATGACGGCAAACCGCTCGTCCCACGTGGCATCGGTCAGTTTCAGGTGCTCGGGGTTCTGTGGCGTGCCATAGAGAATCTTGCCCACCACGCGCAGAATGTAGACGGCGGTGATGACGATGCTGGTACAAGCGATGATGGTGCAGGTACGGTGGAACGTGTCGGTGTTCTGGAACGAACCGACGAACACGGTCATCTCCGCAACGAATCCGCTCAAGCCCGGCAGACCCAGGTTGGCCAATCCGGCAATCACATAGCCTACGCTGAGGAAAGGCATTATCTTCATCAGCCCGCTCAACTGACGCACGTCACGGGTGTGGGTACGTCCGTAAATCATACCGATGAGGGCAAAGAAGAGAGCCGTCATCAGTCCGTGGCTGAGCATCTGCAGGATGGCACCCGTACAGCTGGTCTGGGTCATCATCAGCAGGGCGAAGAGTACCAGTCCGCAGTGGGACACCGACGAATAGGCGTTGATGTACTTCAGGTCGGTCTGTACCACGGCGCTAAAAGCTCCGTACACCACACTGATGGTGGTGAGGATAAGGAAAATCCATCCCAGTTCATTCGCCGCCTCGGGCATCAGGTACATGGCGATGCGGAAACATCCGTAGCCTCCCAACTTCATCAATACGCCCGCATGGAGCATCGACACGGCCGTAGGGGCGGAAGCGTGACCGTCGGGGCTCCATGTGTGGAACGGGAACAGGGCTCCCAACACGCCGAAACCGAGGAAGGTCAAGGGGAAGAAGACCATCTGCCAAGCGTGCGGCATTTGGTTGTGGGCGGCTATCTCCAGAATGTTCATCGTGGTGGCACCGTTACCGAAGTAGATGCCAAGGATGCCCATCAGCAGGAAGGCGGAACCGCCCATCAACATCAGGGTCAACTTCATGGCGGCATATTCCTTGCGGCCGCTTCCCCATACGCCGATGAGCAGATACATGGGGATGAGGGCAATCTCGTAGAACATGAACATCGTGAAGAGGTCGATGGAGATGAAGAACCCGAACACACCCAACGACAGGAGGGTGAACCAAAGGAAATACTCCTTGGTGAGCGGCTTCAGCTTCCATGAAGCGAAGGTGCCCGTGAAGACGATGATGGCGGAGAGCAACAGCATGGCCACCGAGATGCCGTCCACGCCAATGGCGTAGGCGATGTGGAGCGGAGCGTACCAGGTGTAGCTGTCCGTGTAGAGCATGTCGGCTGTGACACCGGCGTGACGTTGTGCAATGAAGTCGATGGTCAGGTAGATGGCCAAGGCCAGCAGGCACGACGAACCAGCCACCATCACTCCCCGTACCTGGTTCAGTGTGCGGCTCACCCACAGAGCGAGCAGCATGACCAACGGGAGGACTACAAACAAACTTAGTATATTCATTTCTTTACCTATTCTATATTAGATTAATAATAACAGGACTGTGAGTACCACGGCACCGCTGAGGAACCATATACAGTAACTCTGGACGCTTCCGTTCTGCATGTCGCGAATCTCGTCCGCCGTAGCGTCCGTTCCCCAAGCCACAAAGTTGAAGAACTGGTCGATGACGTGGCGGTCCCACCATGCGATGGGGGTGGAGACGCAACGGAATATAACCTTCTTGGTAACGAACAGCCAAACCTCGTCCATGTAGAAACGGTGGTAGGCTGCCGTGTGAAGCCGCTTGAAGGTACGCGCCAACTTCTCCGCCAAGGGTTGTTGGGGACGCAGGTACATATAGGTAGCCACGCCTATGGAGACGATGGCGATGCAGACACTGGTGATGGCCACTTGCGCGTCCAAATGGATGGTGTAGGCCTGGCCGTTGCTGCTCACGAACTCACCGAAGGGGATGAATCCAGCCACGCAGGTGACCAAGGCGAGGAACATCAACGGGAAAGTCATGCTCAACGGCGCTTCGTGCGGCGTGTGCGCTTCGTGCAACTCTTTGTTCTCCTTGCCCCAGAAGATGCAGTAGTAGAGACGGAACATGTAGAAAGCCGTCAGGGCGGCAATGAAACTCATGGTCCAGCCGATGAAGGGACAGAACTCGAAGGCTGCCGCCAGAATCTCGTCCTTACTGAAGAATCCGCTGAAAGGCGGAATGCCGGCAATGGCGAGGCAGGCAATGAGGAACGTGACGTGTGTCACGGGCATATATTTGCGAAGTCCTCCCATGGTGGACATCTCGTTGCTGTGTACGGCATGGATGATGGCTCCGGCTCCCAAGAAGAGCAGGGCCTTGAACATGGCGTGCGTGAAGAGGTGGAACATACCTGCCATATAGCCCAATCCGCCTTCATGGGGATCCGCCGATGTGCATACGCCCAAGGCCACCATCATGAAACCAATCTGTGAGATGGTACTGAAGGCGAGCACGCGCTTGATGTCGCTCTGCACACAAGCTACCACAGCGGCGTAGAGGGCGGTGAAAGCTCCGATGTAGGCCACCCAGTGCAACACGTCGGGAGCATAGGCGATGAAGAGCGGAAACATGCGGGCTACCAGGTAGACACCGGCAACCACCATGGTGGCGGCATGGATGAGGGCACTCACAGGGGTAGGGCCTTCCATCGCGTCGGGCAACCAGATGTGGAGGGGGAACATGGCACTCTTGCCGGCACCGCCCACAAACATCAGTCCCAATGCCAACGGAATCATCATACCGGCGGACACGAGCAGTTGCTCGGAGGGGGTGAAGGTGAACGTACCCGCATAGTAGCCGTAGATGAGGATGCCGATGAGGAATCCGAGGTCGGCGAAACGGGTGACGATGAACGCCTTCTTACTGGCGGCGATGGCCTCGGGCTTGGTGTAGTAGAAACCAATCAGCAGGTAGGACGACACGCCTACCAACTCCCAAAAGATGTACATCTGGAAGATGTTGGTGGCAACCACCAATCCCAACATGGAGAAGGTGAACAGGCTCAGGAACGCATAGTAGCGCTGGAAGCCTTTCTCGCCTTTCATGTATCCAAACGAGTAGATGTGTACCATCAGCGATACGGTGGAGATGACCACCAGCATCAGTACGGAGATGGGGTCGAGCAAGATGCCCAGGTCGATATGTAGCGTCTCGGTAAACGGCAACCACTCGAAGTTGTAGGGCTGCAGGGTGGGGTACTGACCGTCCGTCCCGCGGCCTGCTCCGAAATAGAGTGCTGCGGTGACGTAGGAGAGCACGGTAACCGCCCCCAACACCACCGTGCCAATGGCTCCGGCCACGCCGTGTTTCATGCGCATGCCGGCAAGTCCCAACACTAAAAAGCTGAGGAGTGGCAGCAGTAATATAAGTAATGTATATTCCATAACCGGTTAATTTTTCATTTCATTTAAGTTCTTTACCTGAATGTTGCGGATGTTTCGGTAGATATTGATGATGATGGCGATGGCCACAGCCGTTTCGGCCGCGGAGACACCGATGGCGAAGAGCGCGAAGAAGAATCCTTCGAGCTGTCCGGGGAAGAGGAAGCGGTTGAACACCGCAAAGTTTATATCCACCGAGTTGAGTATCAGCTCCACGCTGATGAGCATGGCAAGCAGGTTGCGTCGGGTGAAGAATCCGTAGATTCCCACAAACATCATAATGGTAGAAACCACTAAGTAATATTCCATTGGTACCATAGGCAGCTGTTTTTATCGTTTACGTGCTATCAAAATACCTCCCACGATGCAGGCCAGCAGCAGGACGCTGATGACCTCGAAGGGAAGGATGTACTGGTACTTGTCGCTCCCGATCAGCGCATAGCCGATGGTACGGATGTCCAGCTCTCCCGCCTCGAAGCGCGAAGGCAAAAACTTGTTTTTCAGCATCACCACCAGGCAGACGGCCAGTCCGGCGAGGCTGGCTATCAGTCCAGCCAACATCTTGCTGTTTTTCAGCTTCTCGGCTTTGTCGCCCTGGCTACTGGTCAGCAGGATACTGAAGACGTAGAGCACCGTGATGCCGCCCGCGTAGATGAGCAGCTGCACAGCACCCAGAAACGAGTAGTTGAGCTGGAAATAGATGCCCGCTGTACCGAACAATACGAACAGCAGATAGGTGGCGGCCCGCAGGATGCGTGAGGTGGTCACGGACAACACGGAGCAGATGCAGATGAATGCCGCCAAGAAGATAAATACAAGGAGATTCAGTGTCATATTGTTTGCTCTTTTTGGTTACTGTTTTGGGGTTGGTTCAGCACCTTCACCAGCTTGGTGCGGTCGAACACCGCGTTCTCGAACTCCGTGCTGAAGCGGATGGCGTCGTGGGGGCACGCGTTCACGCACAACTGGCAGAACATGCAGGCCCCGAGGTCGTAGTTGTAGCGCACCAACACTTTCTTCTTTCGTCCCGTTCCCTCGTCGGTCACCGTTTCGCTCTCGATGAGGATGGTATTGTTGGGACAAGCCATCTGGCACAGTCCGCAGGCCACGCATCTGTGGTTGCCGTTCTCGTCGACTGGCATGGTCAGCGTGCCTCTGAAACGGTCGGAGATGTGCAGCGTCTTGCGGTTCTCAGGATATTGCTCGGTCACTTTCGGGGTGAAGAACTCCTTCAGGGTGACGCGCATGCCCGTGAGCAACGACTTGATGCCGTGCAACAGGCCTCTTATATAGCTTCTTTTCGCTTCCATGATTAAAAGTGAAGTTTAAATACAACAATGATAACCATCAACAACAGGTTGGCCAAGCCTATGGGCACCAGGTACTTCCACTCCAGTGTCAGAATCTGGTCGATACGCAGACGGGGGAATGTCCACTTGAACCACATCAGCACCCACACCAGGAAGAAGGTCTTCCCGAAGAACCAGACGAAACCGGGGATGTAGTCCATCACCTGGTTGAAGGCATCCAGTCCCACGATGTGCAGGGGCATCCATCCGCCCAGGAAGATGGTGGAGGCGATGCCGGCAATGATGAAGAGGTTTACGAACTCCGCCACGTAGAAAAGTCCGAAGTGCATGCCGGAGTATTCGGTGTGGTATCCGGCCGTCAACTCACTCTCCGCCTCGGGGAGGTCGAACGGGCCTCTGTTCACCTCGGCGTTGCCTGCAATCAGGTAAATGATGAAAGCGATGAGGGCGGGGATATGGCCTTTGAAGATGAACCACCCGTCTGCCTGTCGCTCCACAATCTCGCTCAGCTGCATGGTGTCGGTCAACACCACGATGGTGAGGATGCTCAGTCCCACGGAGAGCTCGTAGCTGATCATCTGCGCGCCGCTTCGCATGGCACCGATGAGCGAATACTTGTTGTTGCTGCTCCATCCGGCCAACAGAATACCCACGATGCCGATGCTCGACGCCGCCATCACGAAGAAGACACCCACGTTGAAGTCGAGCACTTCCATTCCCTTGTTGATAGGCAGGCAGCTGAACGACATGATGGAGGCGAGGATGACGATGTAGGGGGCAAGGTTATAGAGGAACTTGTCCGCGTGGTTGATGGCGATAATTTCCTTTATCAGCATCTTGAACACATCGGCAAACACCTGGATGCTTCCCCACGGACCCACACGCGTGGGTCCCAGTCGGCACTGGAACGCGGCGCACACCTTACGCTCCATATAAATCATGATAATGGCTATCACGGCATACATCAGCATGATGCAGACTCCGATAACCAGACATTCGAGAAACACGGCCAACCCAACGGGCATGACGGAGGTGAGCAGTCCGTGTATCCATCCTGTTACTATACTGAAATCAAACATATCTTTGTCCTTGTTTTGTTGAGGTTTAACTGGTCTTTATTATCGGTCGATGTCCGGCACCACGTAGTCTACCGTGCCGCCGATGGCTATCAGGTCGGCAATCTTCGCCCCGCGCGTCATGGTCTCCATGCACGATACCAACGGCAGTCCCGTACTGCGGAACTTCATGCGGTAAGGGTTCTTGTCGCCCTTGCTCTCGATGAACACGCCAAACTCTCCACGGCTTCCCTCCACGGCGGCGTAGTAGCTGCCCTCGGGGATGCGGATGATGGGTTTCATCTTCTGCTTGTACTCTCCCTCGGGGATGTTGTCGATGAGTTGCTCGATGATGCGCATGCTCTCTTCAATCTCCGCCATACGTACCATGTAGCGGGCGAATGAGTCGCCTGCGGTGTAGGTCACTTCACGGAAGTCTACCTTCCCGTACATGGCGTAGGGATGGCGCTTGCGCACGTCGCACGCCCAGCCCGACGCACGCCCGGTTCCGCCTGTGGCACCGAACGAGATGGCATCCTCGCGGCTCAGTACGCCCACGCCTTTCAGACGCTGCTCGGCGATGACGTTGCCGGTGAACAGCTCGTGGTACTCAGCCAACATGGGTCGCAGGTAGTTGATGAACTCCTTCACCTTCTTCACGAAGGTGGGCGCAATGTCCGCCTGCACACCGCCTATCACGTTGTAGTTCTGGATGAGTCGTCCGCCCGTGGTCTCCTCGAAGATGTCGAGAATCTTCTCGCGGTCGCGGAATCCGTAGAAGAAGGCTGTGAGTGCGCCCAAGTCCATCGTCAGACACGAGAAGAAGAGCAGGTGAGAGTCGATACGCTGCAGCTCGTCCATGATGGTGCGGATGTACTGCACGCGTTCGGACACCTCCACGCCCATCGCCTGCTCGATGCACATGCACAGGGCGTGGCGGTTCTGGTGTGCGCCCAAGTAATCCAGACGGTCGGTCAGTGCCAACGTCTGCGGATAGGTGAGTCCTTCGCACAACTTCTCTATGCCCCGGTGGATGTAGCCGCAGTGTACGTCCAACTTCTTGATAATCTCGCCTTCGAGCGACACGCGGAAGCGGAGCACACCGTGGGTGGCAGGGTGCTGCGGTCCTATATTAATAATGTATTCACTGTCCTCAAAGATCACCTCGCGTTTCTTTATCACGCTTCCGTCCTTCAGCGTCTCGTAGCGGTTGGTGGTGTCCACAGCCTCCTCGTTGGTCATGCGCAGCGGGTTCTTCTCCTCGCTGGCATCGTAGTCCTTGCGCAGCGGATAGCCTACCCACTCGTCGCGCAGGTAGAGACGGCGCATGTCCGGGTGGTTGGTGAAACGGATGCCGAAGTAGTCGTACACCTCGCGTTCGTTGAACTCCGCTCCCTTCCACAGGTCGCACACGGTAGAAATCTCCGGGTGCTTGCGGTCGGTAGTGCGGGTCTTTACCACCCTGTTCTCACCGGTCTCGGTATTCTCCAGGTGGTAGATTACTCCTAATCCCTCTTCCTGCCAATCCATTCCGGTGAGACTTCTCAAGAAATCGAAATGTTGCTCGTCGCGGAGCTGTCGCATCCGCTCGTGGAGCTGTTCAACTGGAATTTCTGTTATTTCATTCATACTGTTTCGTCATTTTGGGGTTTGGGTTCTTTTCGGTTCACTCCACCAAAGAATTTCTCCAGTTTCACCTTCCGTTGCAACTGCATCATGCCGTAGAGCAACGCTTCGGGACGGGGCGGGCAACCGGGGATGTAGACATCCACGGGGAGAATCTTGTCCACGCCGTTGAGCACGTGGTACGAGTGTTTGAACGGTCCTCCGCTGATGGCGCATCCGCCCACGGCTATCACATATTTCGGGTCGGCCATCTGGTCGTAGAGTCGTTTCAGCACGGGTGCCATCTTGTGCGTGATGGTTCCCGCCACCATGATGAGGTCGGCTTGTCGCGGACTGGCACGGGCTACTTCAAACCCGAAGCGGGCGAAATCGTACCGGGCAGCTCCCACCGCCATGAACTCGATGCCGCAACAGCTTGTGGCAAACGTAAGTGGCCACAGGGAGTTGCTGCGTCCCCAGTTGATAAGGTCGTCCAGGCAACCTGCCCACACCTTACCGCCATTTGCGTTGATTTCATCGACCATCTTTTCCAGATAGTCATTGTTCTTGAACTCCTCATAGGGGATAGACTTGATATTTGGTTTTTTCATTTCCATTCCAAAGCTCCTTTCCGCCAGGCATAAGCCAAGCCTAATACCAACACGATCAAAAAGAACAGGATGCTGTAAAGTCCGTACACGCCGAGGTCCTGTATCACCACCGCCCACGGGAAGAGGAACACCGTCTCCACGTCGAACATCAGGAACAGAATGGCAAACAGATAGTAGCCGGCCTTGAACTGCATCCACGATTTACCTCTCGTTGGGATACCGCACTCGTAGGATTCTCCCTTCTGTGCGTTGTAAGAGCGCGGCGAGATTGCATTGGCTATGCCTAAGGCCACAGCCACCAGTGCAATAGCCGTCAGGATGACGACAACTAAAAGTGTAAAATACATACTCTATATATTCTGTTAAGATTTATATTCATACAAACCATAAAATGGGCATCGTCCCACAACACTATGTGCAGACGGCAGAGGTGCGACTTCCGTCGAGACCTCCTTTGGATAAGCGTGACTATCCCTCCGCCTCTCTATCTGAAAAGGCTGATATCGTCTCCGTTGCCATGGAGTAAGGCAATACTATGTAGCTCAAAATGACCCCTTTAATGACGTTTATCTTCACCCTTTCTGAAAAAGATTCGCAAAGATAGCTACTTATTTTGGATTGGTAGGCCGTTTGCTTGGTTATTTTAACAATAAAGTCCGTTTCTCCAATACCACGCGTTGCTTATCTCACTGCCCGGCAAAGAGTTGAGAACCTCTTAATGCCTCTTCCAGAAGTCCGGGGAGAAGAGCAGCAATACGGAGAAAAGCTCCAGACGGCCGATGAGCATCAGAATGGCACTTAGCCATTTGGCGGCATCGGGCAGGGCGCTCCAAGACGCGGGAGGACCATACTCTCCCAAGGCGGGGCCGATGTTGCTGAGGCTCGACACGACGATGCCATACGACTCCATGAAACCGGTACCGGTGAGCATCATCAGCATCCAACCCACCAAGATGGCGGCAATGTAGACCACAATGAAAGCCAACAGGGTGGTCTGTACGGGGGTGGGGATGACGGTTTGGTTGATGCGTACGGGCAGCACGGCGTTGGGGTGGAGGATGTGCTTGAAGTGGTTACGCGCTATCTGGTAGAGAATGGCGATGCGCACGCACTTGATGGAACCGCTGGTGGACCCGGCACAGGCTCCGCAGTACATCACGAAGGTCATCAGCAGCCATAGCACGGGAGGCCATGTCATGTAGTCGTCCGTGAAGAAGCCCGTGGTGGTCTGTATGGAGACGACCTGAAACAGTGCCTTGCGGAAGGTCTCTTCCAACGATCCGTAGTGATGGGTCGTCATCAGTACAACCACGCAGAAGAGCGTGAAGAAGGAGGTCAGACTTACGTACCACCTGAACTCCGTGTCCTTCATCATCTTGCTGATTTTTCCTTTCAGCAGGGAGAAGAAGAGCAGCGTGAAGTTCACGCCCGACAGGAACATCAGTCCCGTGGTGACATACTCCAGGTAGGGGGAGTGGAATGCGGCGATACTCTCCTGACGGGTGGAGTAGCCTCCCGTGGCGGTGGTCGTCATGGAGTGGCAGACGCTGTCGAACAGGGACATGCCGCCTGCGTAATAGAGTACGATAGCCAATATGGTCAGCCCTAAGTAGAGGCTCCACAGCCATTTGGCGGTGACACCGATGCGCGGGTGCAGCTTGTTGCGTGTGGGACCGGTGGCTTCGGCAGCGAACAGCTGTATGCCTCCCGAACCGAATATCGGCAATACGGCGATGGTGAAGAAGACAATACCCAAACCGCCTATCCACTGTGTCATGCTGCGCCAGAACAACAGCCCGTGGGGCAGGGACTCGATGTCGTCGAGTATGCTCGCTCCCGTGGTGGTGAATCCCGACATGGTCTCGAAGAAAGCGTCGGTCAGCGAGGGGATGTATCCGCTCAGGTAGAAGGGCAGCATGCCGAAGAGCGAGAAGACCACCCAGGATATGGAGACGATGATGTATCCGTCCTTGCGGCTGGTGTGGCGTTCAGCGTCCCTTCCCCGCAGGTAGAGCAGCGTGCCCGCCATGGCGGTGATGACCACCGCGTAGAGGAATCCCATCAGGTCATCCTCGCCGTAGTAGAACGGGAAAGCCGCGCACAGGAGCAACAGCCACGACTCCAGAAAGAGCAGGATGCCGATGATCTTACAAATAATTCGGGCGTTAATCATCAGTTGAAATATTTTTCAATCTTCTTTATCATCATTCCCAGACAGAACACCACCACGTGGTCGCCCGCCTGAATCTGCGTGTTACCGGTTACCAGTGAGCCTACGCCGTTGCGTATCAGTCCGCCGATGTTCATTCCCCGTGGCAGTCCGATGTCCTTCACCGGAAGTTTGGTGATGCGAGCCCCCTCCTTCACCGTGAACTCCGCCACGTCGGCATTGGCTACGGTGAGGCATTTCACGTTGCTCACGTCGGCATCCAGCAGCATCTGGTAGATGTGGCTGGCGGCTATCGCCTTCTTGTTCATGATGGTGCCGATGTCCATACTCTCCGCCATGCTGATGTAGTCCAGGTTCTCTATCTCCGCCACTGTCTTGCTCACGCCCAGACGTTTGGCGGCTAAGCAGGCCAGAATGTTCGTCTCGGAGCTGTCCGTCAGTGCCACGAAGGCTTCCGTGTCCTTGATGCCCTCGTCCATCAACAAGTCCATGTCGCGTCCGTCGCCGTTGATGACCATCGTCTTGTCGCTCAGCAGTTCCGTCAGCCTGTGGCAGCGGTTCAGGTCGTTCTCGATGAGTTTCACCTGCATATAGTCCGGAGCGAACTGCGCCGTGCGCACGGCGATGCGGCTTCCTCCCATAATCATCACGTTGCGAACGTCCTTGTACGACTCCTTGCCGGCTATCTGCCGGATGTAGGGGATATGTTTCTTGGTGGTCATGAAGTAGACCAAGTCCAAGTTGCGTATGCAGTCGTCGCCTCGGGGGATGATGGTCTCGTTGCCCCGCTTGATGGCTACTACGTGATAGGGTGTGTTCGGCCCGCCCAACTTGTACAGCGGAATGTCCAATATCTGTGCCGTGGAGCGGAGCTTCACGCCCAGCAGCACCAGTTCGCCTCCGTGCACTTCCCACCATTGGCGTATCCAACTCATCTTGATGGCATCCACAATCTCCTTGGCCGCCAACATCTCGGGGTAGACCATGGAGTCTACGCCCAGCTTCTGGAAGAACTCTTGGTATTTGGGAGAGAGGTACTCATAGTTGTCGATGCGCGCCACCGTTTTCTTCGCCCCCAAGTTGCTTGCCAGCATGCAGGAGGTCATGTTGCGGCTCTCGTCGGGGGTGACGGCTATGAACAAGTCCGCTCCTGCCACGCCGGCCTCTTTCAGTCCCGCTATGGAGGTGGACGAGAGGTTCACCGTCATCAAGTCGAAATTGGTGTCCAGGTTGCTCAGTTGCTCCTCGTCATTGTCCATCAGCACAATGTCCTGTCGTTCTCCTGCCAACAGTTTGGCGAGGTGCGTACCTACTGAACCTGCTCCGGCTATGATTATCTTCATCTCTTTACCCTTTCTCTTTCTTTTGTTAGTTTTCGTTGTCTTGGAATAGCTCATTGGCCGCCTTCGCGATACCCTCCGCATCCATGCCGCACAGGTGGTGCAGCTCCTTCAGGCTGCCGTGCTCCACGAACTCGTCGGGCAGGCCGACGCGTCGCAGACGGGGGTAGTATCCGTGGTCGTTCATAAACTCCATCACGGCACTTCCCACGCCCCCTTTGGTTACGCCGTCCTCCACCGTGACGACGCGGCGGAACTTCTTGCCTACCTCGTGCAGCAACTCCTCGTCCAAGGGCTTTGCGAAGCGCAAGTCGTAGTGTGCCACGCTCTTCCCTTCAGCCTCCAACCGACCGATAGCCTCCTCTACAGCGTTTCCGATAGGTCCCAATGAAAGGATGGCCAAGTCTGTGCCCTCCTTCAACCGTCGTCCCTTGCCCACTTCTATCTCTTCGAACGGGCAACGCCAGTCCGTCAGTGCGCCTCTGCCTTTGGGGTAACGTATCACGAACGGCCCTTTGCCGGGCAGTTGCGCGGTGTACATCAGCCGGCGCAGTTCCTGCTCGTCGTAGGGCGACGCGATGGTCAGATGGGGTACGGGCAACAGGCAGGCCAAGTCGAACGCTCCGTGGTGCGTAGGCCCGTCTTCGCCCACCAATCCCGCACGGTCCAAGCAGAGAACCACGGGCAGCCGTTGAATGGCCACGTCGTGAATCACATTGTCGTAGGCCCGTTGCATGAAAGAGGAGTAGATGTTGCAGAACGGCATCAGTCCCTCTTTGGCCATTCCGCCCGAGAAGGTGACGGCATGCCCCTCGGCGATGCCTACGTCGAAAACCCTGTCCGGCATCTCCTTCATCAGGATGTTCATCGAACAGCCCGTGGGCATGGCGGGTGTCACGCCCACTATCCGGTCGTTTTGCCGTGCCAGCTCCAGCAGGGTTTGTCCGAACACCTCCTGATAGAGAGGCGGCAGCCCCTCCGTATCGGTGACGAGGCGTTCGCCCGTCTCCTTGTCGAATTTCCCCGGTGCGTGCCAGATGGTGGCGGATTTCTCCGCTGGCTCAAATCCTTTCCCTTTGACGGTGTGGAGGTGAAGCAGCTTGGGTCCGTTCATGTTCTTTATCTCCCGCAGGGTACGTACCAAGTTGCCCACGTCGTGTCCGTCGATAGGACCGAAGTATCGGATATTCATCCCCTCGAAGATGTTCTGCTGTTGCGACAGCATCGACTTCAGGCTGTTGTTGAAGCGGATGATGCTCTTGCGTCGCTCCTCGTTCAGGATGCCCCACTTGAAGAACAACTGCGACAGCCTGTATCGGATGCGGTTGTAGCAGTTCGTCGTGTTGAGGTTGAGCAGGTATTGTTTCATGCCACCCACGCTGCGGTCGATGGACATGTTGTTGTCGTTGAGTATAATGAGCAGGTTGTTGGGGGTGGACGACACGTTGTTGAGCCCCTCGAATGCCAGTCCGCCGCTCATGGCACCGTCTCCTATCACCGCCACCACGTGACGGTTCTTCTCGCCCAACTTGTTGTTCGCCACCGCCATGCCCAGCGCCGCCGAGATGGAGTTGGAAGCGTGGCCGCACGTGAACGTATCGTATTCGCTTTCCTCGGGAGAGGGGAAGGGGCGTATCCCCTTGAACTTCCGGTTGGTGGCGAACGCCTCCCTGCGTCCGGTAAGTATCTTGTGCCCGTAGGCCTGGTGTCCCACGTCCCACACAATCCGGTCATACGGTGTGTTGTAGACATAGTGCAGGGCTACGGTCAGCTCCACCACCCCTAAGCTGGCGGCGAAATGTCCCGGGTTGCACGAGAGTTCGTCGATGATGTCGAGCCGCAACTCCTTGCACACCTCCGGCAACTCCTCCACCGGCAACTTGCGAAGGTCTGCTGGAAACTGTATGGTATTTAATAGTTTATAATCGTCTTGCTTGTCCATGCTTTTGCCTTATTAGGTGCAAAAATAGTAAATTGTGGGTAAACGGATGCCTTTGGGGGCTGAAAGTTTAGTCTTCGAGCGATTGCAGGAACGCCTTCACATCCTCCCGCATCCGTTGATAGAGCGGGGCTTCCTTGTATGCCGTATGCTTTCTGATCATGAATTCGGGTGATGCCTGACTGTGCTGATAGGCCGTCAACTCGTTCTGCCGCTGTTGGTCGTGCTCCGCCAGGCGTTTGATTTCCTCCTCCCGTTCCCGTCGCAGACGGGCGCAGACAGGGCTCAGGAGTTTCATCACCACATTGTCCAGTATGTGATGTCCTTGGATGAAGAGGTAGGTGTTGTCCGGGGTCACGCCCAGTCGTTCCAACTCCTTGCCCAACGCCTCTATCTCCTTGCCCGTGTTGGGGAATTGCGCCCTTAGGCTTTTCACCTTCCGATCTACATGGTGTCGCATCTTCTCCAACGACTCCTCCGGGTGGGCGATGTTGAAGTGGTCCAGCTTCACGATGTTGCAATAGTCCAACAACGAGAACTGACCCGACCGGTGCTTGCGGTAGAACCATACGGACCAGATGAACAAAGGGTAGGCGATTTGTGAGTAGAGCCGCATGAACGCCGCCAAGTCCACCACCTCCCGGTCGTTCAGTGTCGCCATCACGCACACTTGGTGCAGGCTCTCCGCATAGCACTGGTAGTTCTCGATGGCGTAGGCGTAGGTCTGGAACACGTAACGGCTTCGGTTGATGCGCCGCGAGGTGTGTGTCGTGTCCTGCAACAGGTAGTCGTAGTCGCTGTCCACGCAGGCTATCATGCTCTTGCCGAGGGAGTCGCCCAACGTGTTCATCAGCGCGCTCTTCTTCCCTTTGGCCAGCGTGTCGTGCGAGGGCAACAATACCTCGAAGCGGTATTTGTCGCTCTCGAACTCGCTCAGCAGGGTGCGCCAGAAGAAGATGTCGTCATAGCTCTCCACGTAGGCTATGATTTTCCGCTGCGCCCGTTTGGGTCGTAGCTGGTTGGCTGCAGCCACGTATTGCGAATTGATATTGTCAATCAGTCGTCTGCTCATTGTTCCCTCTTACTTCACTTGATCTGTCGGCACGAGGATGTCGCTCACTTCCGTGACGGCATCCATCCATCCGTTCATGATGACGGCGGGCGAGTGGGTGGTCAGCACTATCTGCGTGTGCGGATTCAGGTCTCGTATCAGTGAGATGAGCCGTTGTTGCCACTCCACGTGGAGCGACACCTCCGGCTCGTCCATGAAGAGCGTGAAAGGCTGGTTGTCCTGCACCAGCACCGTGAGCAGGATGGCCAGCATCTGTTTCTCTCCGGACGAGAGCTGGTGGGGGTAGAGCGTCTCGCCCACCTGCTCAAAGGCTATTTCGTTGCTCTTGCGCAGGATTTTCTTTCCCGTCTCACTGAAGAGGTCATCGATGAGGTCTTGAAACTTCTTCTTCGGAGCCGACACCTCCGCCGCCCGTTGCTGTGCGTCGGGTTCTCCGCTCTGCAGCAGTTCGATGATGCGGTTGCCGATGTTCACCTGATAATCCAAATAGAGCCGTTGCAGCTGGTAGATTTGCCAGTCCAGCTCCGTCCCCACGTTCTTGTCCACCATCTTCTCCATGAGGCTGGAGTTTATCAGTGGACGGTCGAAACTGCGTATCACGCTGTAGCGCAGACATGTGGCATCCTCGGGGAAGAAGGTGAGCCGTACGTTGGGGTCGCTCGACCGGTTGTCGAATTCCCCATTTACCTGCGCATTGAGCCAGCGTACCGACTTGTTGAGGATGGTGCTCTTGCCGATGCCGTTGATGCCGCTCAGTATGTTCACGTCGGGTCGTAGGTTCCATGCGATGCTCCTGTCCTTGCGTCCCCACAACGATTTTATCTCTATCCGTTGGATGTAATCCGCCTGTTTCTTCATGACTCTTGTTTTATGAATCGTTTCTACAAAGGTATAGCACCTTGGTCAAAGCACCAAATCCCCCGTTCCCTTTTTCTTGGCTTTGTATAAAAGAGTGTTATATTTTTCGGGCGTATGCCAAAACTGTCGTAACTTTGCCCACTGAAATAACCGAAAGAAAGATGAAGAATAAAAGTTATACGGGCCATTTGTGCATGTTCATCACTTGCACGGCCTGGGGACTGATGTCCCCCATTGGTAAGGACATCATGAGTGAGTACGTGTCGCCGCTGACGTTGGCTACGTTCCGCATGGTGGGTGGTGCGGTCTGCTTCTGGGTAGCGTCGCTCTTCTTCAAGAAGGAGGAGGTGAAACCGCATGACATGCTCATGCTCTTCTTCGCCGCTCTCTTCGCCATCATCTTCAACCAGGGAGTTTTCATGTTCGGTCTCTCCATGACCTCGCCCATCGATGCCTCCATCATCTCCACCATGGTGCCTATCGCCACCATGGTATTGGCAGCCATCCATCTCCACGAACCCATCACGGGCAAGAAGGTGGGCGGTGTCTTCCTCGGTGCTGTCGGTGCGCTCATCCTCGTGTTGGGCAGTCACAGCGGAGGGTCTGCCAAGAGCAACGTGTGGGGCGACATACTCTGCTTCGTCTCGCAGGTGAGCTTTGCCTCTTACCTCACTTTCTTCAAGGGAGTGGTGGGTCGCTACCATCCCGTCACCTGTATGAAGTGGATGTTCACCTACGCCGCCATCGTCTTCATTCCCTTCTCCTACAAGGACGTTACCTCAACCCCCTTCGAGTTGGTCTCCCTCCTCAAATGGAGCGAGATTGCTTTCGTGATACTGGGTGCCACCTTCATGACCTTCTTGTTGCTCATCATCGCACAGAAGATTCTGCGTCCTACCGTAGTGAGCATGTACAACTATGTGCAGCCCATCATCGGCACGTTGGCTTCCGTGGCCATGGGTCTCGCCGTCTTCGGATGGATAAAGGGTGTTGCCGTGGTACTCATCTTTGCCGGTGTCTACTTGGTGACGCAGAGCAAGTCGAGAGCCGATATGCTTCGTGAGCAAGCGGAGAAGTAAGCGGGAATCCGCTCTTTATCCTACCGCCCATCCGTCTATAGTTCCGGTGACGGAGGAAAAGTTACAACCAATCGAGAGAAATCCGCTCTTGACTTCGTCATTGGGAAAGTCAAGGAGGTACGAGTTGGTTTGTCGGTCATACGCCTTGATGGTGAGATAGCCGCTTTGGTAAATCATGGGGAGGGGAGCGTTTGCCGTCGCTTCATAGTCGTCGAACTCTGCGGCAGGGTAGTATTTGCCGGCAAGCTCATTGATGTTCTCGTCACTATGTGCCAGAAGGCGGATGAGGTAGGTGGGCGACCCCGTCTTGAACCAAAAGCTGTCTATTAACATCTCCTTGAAAGCGCAGAGGATGCTGAAGGGGTTGTACACGCCTACCAACCGACGGCTGAAATGATAACCGTCATATTGGCTTTTCAGTTTGGCTTTCATCTCGCTGACGGACATCTCATAGTCTTGGGCCATCCTCTCTACCTGAAAAGACAAAGCGGAATACAACTCAGCCTCCGTGATGCCACAGAGAGTGTCGAAACGGGCCGACAGACTGATGTCGTCCGGTTGGTTGAACCCGCTAAAGACGCTGACTTGTGAGAACTTCGTGACACCTGTAAGCAGCACAAACTGTAGGTTAGCGTCCGCTTCCTTGAACACGGAGTAAAGACCCTTGAGGATGTTCCGGTTATAGGCTTCAAGCGTCATCCTGTTGCCGTCCTGTTTCACGAACAGGTTTGTATCCATTACATCGAGCAAGGGCTTGTCGTACTCATCGACCAACACAACGGCACGCATTCCCGTTTGACGGGATGCTTCAGCAATGACAGCGGAGAGGCGAAGTCCGTAATCCTTCACCTGGGGAATTATGGCGTACCTCTTCTCCCAAGAGGAGATGGCCGATTCCAACACCTCTTCCAAAGTACCCGATTTGGTGTAATTCCCTACGCTGAAATCGAGACGGAACACGGGATAGCGGTTCCACTCGGTCTCCATTTGGTCGATGGCTAAACCTTTGAACAGTTCGCTTCGCCCTTGGAAATAACATTCCAAGGTGGAGAGAAGCATGGATTTCCCGAAGCGTCTCGGACGGCTCAAAAAGAAGATGCCGCCATCTTTTACCAACTGATAAATCAAATCTGTTTTATCAAAGTAAAGATAGCCTCCTTCAATTACCTTGTCGAAGTTCTGTATGCCTATCGGGTAATTCATAATCTCTCATTTTATTCCCTGCAGCTCCTCTACCGACAAGCCTGTGGACTGTGCTACCACGTCCAACGGCATGTTTAGGGACAAGAGGTTGCGAGCAATTGCCAACTTCTCTTCCGTGCGTCCTTTTGCGAGACCTTCTGCAAGTCCCTCCGCACGACCCTCTGCAAGTCCCTCTGCACGGCCCTCTGCATGGCCTTCCAGTTTGGCGTTGCCAAGCACGTCGTTCTGAATCATGATGGCGTTGAGGTGCTCGTCGTAGGCGTACCGCTCCTTGTTCGACATCTCGTAGTATTTCAGCCGTTCGCGTGCCTCCTGCAGGCCGGGGGCTTTCGTGTCCGGAGCGATGATGCCGTTCTTCAGGTAGTTCACCCACTCCTCCAACGGAGACTTAGCCACTTGGTCGAACTCGTTCACGCGAACCAATATGTATGTGGGGAATATCTCCGACGGGGACTTCTTCACGATGTTCTCCTTCTCCTTGGTGCTGATGACCAGCTGGTCTTTCGTGTGCAGTCCCACGAAGTTGTTCTGCCCTATGTAGATGTAGTCGGAACCTTTGCCCAAGTCGAAGTAGAGGATGCTGATGGAGTAGACCTTCTTCACCTCCCGGTAGCTGTCGCCGAGGTTGATGTGCTCGGTGATGGCTTTCGCCACACCGTAGAGCACGCGTTCGAGGTAGTACAGCTCGGTCGTGTTCTGCACCTCCACGATGATTATCTCGTCCTTGCTGTTCTTGGCTTTTATGTCCACGCGGTTGAACTTGTCGTCCTCCGCGGCCTGGTTGCCCTCGCTCTCCAGAATCTCTATCACTTTTATCGGCTCACCGATGAACACGGTGAGGAAACCCTCAAGCACGTCGAAGTTCGCCTTTTGGCGCAGCAGCCGTTTGATGGCCCAGTCGAAGCGTATCACTCTGTCTCTTAGTTCCGGCATAGTTCAGTCCTCCCTTTATTTTTTGCGAAGTTAGGCATTATATTCCAAATTGCCAAGTTGACCCTGTAAAAACAAGCAGGCACCTTCCTAATTTCACAATCGGGAAGGTGCCTTTAATATTAAGAGAGAGAATATATTTCTTTTGCGTAGATTTATTTTCCTAACTGGAAGAGTTGCATGACTGCACTGTAGAGGTCTCCGAGTTCCATCTCTGCCAAGTTGGAACGGATGAACTTCGAGGCGCGTGTCTTCACGTCATCGTCGTTCGCGTCAATCAGCTTCGTCAAGTTGGCAAGCAGGGCAGAGCGTGTCTGCGGATCCATGTTCTTGTATTCCTTTTCGCAGTAGTCCAACAGACCGTTCGAGCCGCCGTTGGCACGTGTTTCCACCAGCTTGAAGCTGCCGGCAAACTTCTGCTCCAGACCGATGCTCAGCATCTCCTTCTTCAGTGTCTCGTAGGCAGCGTCCACCTGTTTGCCGCCTAAGTACTCCATCAGGACACCTCCGTACAGACCCTCTATGACGTTCTGCACCTTTTCCTTGGCAGGCTCGGCAAACTTCTCGCGGTTTGCAATCATGAACTTCGCCGTGCTTGCGTCCAGTGACTTGGTGTATTGCGTATAGATAAACGCGTTCTCCGCTTCCAATTTCTGTGCGTCGGTCAGACTGTTGAAGTAGCTCTCGATGACTTTGTTGGCCTCTTCCAGTTTCGCTTTGTCGGGGTTGCGTCTGTTTTGGCTGGCCTCTTCGGTCAGGTTCTTCGCATAGGCTGCCACCAACTGGGCTGAACGCTCACCGGCAGCGTAGCGCTCCTTCACCCGTTCGGGAGAGAGCTCCGGGTTGGTCACTGCCTCAATGTCGGCAATGAAGACTTGCACGTCGAAGTTACCGCCCACTTTTGTACCGATTACCTTACCGTCTGCATCCGTGATGTAGAAGGTCGGGTAGGCGCTCACGGGATATTTCTTTACCAACTCCGCGCCCTCTTTCTCCGCGTCGTACTTCACGCAGACAAACTTGGCGTTGAAGTAATCGCCCGCCTCTTTCTGGGGGAACACCTGGTTCGCCATCACCTTGCAAGGTCCGCACCAAGAGGTGTAGAAGTCGATGAAAATCATTTTGTTCTCCGCCTTTGCGGCAGCCAGTGCCTCCTCAAAGGTGATGTGGCGGAAGTTTGTCTGTGCCAGTGTCGGCAGAGCGAGCACTGCGGCCAAAGCCAGTAGGATTTGTTTCTTCATAATTAAGTTTAGTTTTGCACGTTTATACTAAAGACGGCTTACCCGGTAAAAAGGGTACTGGGTAAGCCGTCTATTTCATCTTTTTTAATCTTTCTGTCTATTTGTTTAGAGGTTTAGGCTCTCTATGATTAGTCGCCGAGTACCCAATGACCATATGCTGAGTCTTGCGATGTAACAGCAGTCGTCACAAAACGGACATTGTTTATACGTCCTGTGCCGGATGCCGTCAGCACGGGGTCTCCAGCAGGCTGTCCACCCACCATCTCGTAGAAATAGAGGTGATAAGTGTTGCCCGATTGTGTTCCAATGGCCAAATAGTCGAAATCATCATTCATCGAGCCGAAATATCCCGGGCCGATGTGCTGGTTGGATACGTAGTTGATGGTCTCACCGCTACCGATTCCTTGCAGGGGCATCTCTATCTCGTTGCCCGAAGTCCAGTCATAGCCGTAGAGTTTGTTGTCGTCCACGCTGTACAGGTAGTAGGCTTGCCGTGCGTTTACGCGTACAATGTCACTGTTGGCAATGTGTTTGGAGGCATCGATGGTGTATTTATTTGAGAAATATCCTTCTCGGTGGATTTCGTACACGACACGCTCTTTGGTCTCCTGGTCCTGCAGGACAAACAGGGCTCCCGTGTTGAATTTGTTGCCTGCTGCTATGCAGTCGTAATTGGACAAATCCAATTCGGTACCGTCCTGTTCTGTTATCAAACGGATTTCTCCATTGTAATTGCACATATAGATTTTGTGATTGTCAGCGTCCCAATAGTCTATGTTGTAGGAATTTTTCGCCAAATAAATGCTACCTCCTGTTTCAGTTGCCGGTAATCCGTATTTGCCACTAATAGCACTTGAACTTGCGAAATTCGTGTAGCAGGAAGTGACACCTTTATTTGAAAAATAGTGTGTCATGAAGTAACCGGTTTGAACGCCATAAGGTTCTTCGTCAGCACCAAAATCTCCGTAGAACATGTTCTTGTCTTGCGTGTAGACTTCCTTCAAATCCTCGGATCTGAAACCGGATATCTTCCTGTCGTTAGTTACTACATAAATCATGTTGGTGTGATCTCTCTCGTTGGTATCCTCATTGATATAGTAATGGGAATAGCCAATGGTCAAGTTCCTGGGGGTACCTTTTATGGCTCCTCCTTCCCGAAGTTTGGTCAGCAGATTCTCGGTGAATGATCCGTCCTGCAACAACAAATCCAACTCGGAATTTCCGTCCGTTGTTTCTTTCAGGAGATAAAAACCATGAGAGAATTGAGTAGTGGCAACCAACTTCGTCGTTTTGTTTACAGCGTATCCGTTGCTTTTGGAAGAAACCTGTAGGCGGATTGTATAGGTCTTCGGAGACAAATTGACTTCATACTTCAAGTTTTTCTCTGTGGAGATTTCGACTGGTTGCTCATAGTTTGATGATTGAGAAGCTTGCACCGGTACAATCGTCCACAAGTATTCCAGGTCGCTTTCGGGGTATTCTGTTTCAATGCTCGGATTGATTTCCAGTGTCTGACCCGTATAAGAGACTTTCGTGTAGGTCGATTCCTCAAAGTCGGCTATGGTAATGTCCGATACCGGTTGACCATCCTTGCTGTCGTCATCGAAGCAGGAAGTCAGTGTGAGTCCGGCTCCCATGAGCAGGACAATCAACTTTTTGTTTAGTATATCTTTTAGCATAATCGTTTCTTTTTGTTTAGATGAATGTTATCGTCAAAGAGTGTTGTTTACCACCACGAATCCAATATAAATTCAACGGGTGTTACGCCGTCTTCTTCACGTAATATGTCCAGTCCGGCAGCGACTCTCTCTTCGTTGACTCTCTTCAACTCCCTTGCAAAATAATTCCCCAAGTATTCAACGTACCCGTAATCACTTGCAATGCTTTCAATGTATTCATCATCCCATTTCTCGCCCGAAGCGTCAATTAGGAATTGATGAACGCCGGTGGTATAGATTCCGATATAATATTGAAGTCCGTCGTAGTCCCATTTGGATGGCTTCGTTAACTTGTCGGAGATGGTTACCGTGCGGCAACGGTCTCTCTCGAAACCCACCTTGAAGTTTTCATTCTCCTTGATGGATATTTTCAAGTTCACCGCTTTCGTCTTCAGTGAAGCATCGCGCAGCAGGACAATAGGAATGTTAGCGGATACGGAATCGGCAGGGATGCAGTAGTACTTTTTCAAACTCTCGTCATCAAAGGCAAGGTAGTGTGTGCCGGCTACGGCATCGTCTTCACCGGTCAGTTCTTGCTCGATGGCTAAAGAGCGGTCATAATCTTTCACGAAACCCAGCGTGGTGACGGTCAGCCAAACGGTGTCTTCCGTGACGGAACCTGCATAGACAAAGGAATAATCAGTGCTCGGTATCTCTGTTGAATTGACTTCCTTGAAATTGAGCCAGCAGGTCTCTTCGCTGTACACCGGTTGGTCTTTCTCGCAACTTGTCATTCCCGTCAGTCCGGCGAGTAACAACAATGTATATATACTTTTTTTCATGCTCTTACAAAATTAGTTGGGGTTATATTCTGTATTCGGGAGCGGAAGCACGTAGTCGGCTTCGGTTGCCGCCGTCGGACTCTTCCACAGAATGGTGGCGGAGTTGAGTCGCTTGTAGGTGAAGAACATCTGTCCCTCCGCAAAGAACTCTCGACGGTACTCGGCGAGCAATCCCTCCTGCAATGCGGCTTCGTCGGCAAACGGGTCGGATGTCAGCAACACCGCATGGCTACGCTGGTAGGTGGTGTAGAGGCTGTTCGATTCCGCCAACGTGGGCGCTGTCTCCGTTGCTATCAGATACATCTCTGACATGCGCAACATCGGAATGAATTTGTGGTAGTACGAAGCACTCTCAGCATCATCGGCATACCAGTATTTTTGAATTGCATAATAGGTAGACCCGAACACGTTCTTGACGTTTTTGTTCCAGACGTAGATGTACCGGTTATCGGATGCCGTGTTTACGCCTTGGAACAATGTTCTGAATTTGAGTCCGTTAAGCAAATAATAAGCTCCCGTTTGATAGGTCGCTGACGCACCCTCCTCAGTGTATCCAATCAATAACCCTACCGTATAGCTTTTCAGGTCATACTTGCTCAGCTTGAACAATCCTTCACCCGGCAAAGCATAGCGGTTTACGCCCGAAGCCAAATCGGTGGTACCGCTCAATTCAAATCTTGAATCGCCATCCTCATCTTTTGCGTTGATGACACTCATCGCCAGATTGTATGCCTCGGTCTTTTCACCCAAATAGAGAGCCATACGGGCATGCAACGCAACTACCGCCCAGTAGTTCAAACGGAACGTACGTTTCGAGAGGAAATCGTCCGACGACTCCTTGTTTGTGCTGAGCGGGTCGTTGGCTTTGAGCAACTCCTCTGCCTTCGTGATGTCCGCTTTCAGGTTCTCCACGTACTTCTCGTAGGTGTAGTACGCAGGCATCTCGTCCAAGCTTGTGGTGTAAGAGTAGGGGAGATCCACGGTAGTGGTGCCGCCTACGGGTACTTGACCGAAGAGACGGAGAATATCGAACTGGCAATAGGCGCGCAAGGCGTATGCCTCGCCCTCAATGACATTACGAGCCACTTCGTCCTTGATGACTTCGCCGCCATCTTGGATGTGCTTGAGCACAACGTTGGCTTGCGTGATGACGTTGAACAACCCGCCATACATGGCTTTGAAAGACGCTACGGCATCATCGGATGTATAGTCATGCTCTTGTAGGTAATAGTTGGTGCTCAACACGGAGCTGGCTGTGGTTTTATACCATAGGTTGGCCAGACATTCAATGTCGGTCATGGTCAGCTTCTCGCCATAGATGTCCTGGCTGCCCATTGACATGTAGCAACCTGTCAACGCGCTGCGGAAACCCTCGTAGGTGCTGAAGAGGTCTTTCTCCTTCTCTTCCGTTTGCGACTTCACGTCCAACCAGTCGTTGCAGGAGGTCGACAGGCAAAGGAGAAGCGTTAAAGCGATATATAATTTCTTTTTCATTGTTTCTGCGATTTATCGTTTGTATTAAAACATTAATTTCACACTGGCCTGAATGTTGCGTGCAAACGGATAGGAGAGACCGCGCTCAACCCTTACGGACGACCAGTAGAAGAGGTCGGACATGTTCACACCGAAGATGACCGATTCCAGTTGGGTGCTGTTCTTCAACCATTCGTTGTCCCAACGGTATTGCAGACCTACGGACTGCAGCTCGAGTACGTTGTCGTCCATCACGAAGCGTGAGGTGGCTTTTGAAGTGAGTGCAGACACTCTCTTGAATGCAACCACGTCACCGGCTTGCAACCAACGGTTTTTCAGCACACGGTCGTCCACGTTTCGGTTCTTGATGACGGTACTGTTAACTTCTACTCTGTCGCGCAAGGTGGAGTTGTACATCTGACCTCCCCAATGGTAGGCGAACGAAAGGTTGAAGGTGAAGTTTTTCCATGTCAGCATCGAACTGAGGATGCCTCTGTACTTCGGGTCTTTCTGTCCCAAGTAAACCATGTCGGAGATGTTCCAGCTATTGGTTACCTGACCGTCCTTGTCCAAATAGAGCTCATTACCGGTACTTGGGTCGATGCCCAGCGAACGTACACCGTAGATGGCGTTCTGCGGACGGCCCACCTGCAGGAGGTTGGCGATTTCGACATTGCTGTTGGAGCTTAGGTATTTTTCGTTCTGCGCCTGTATGTCGGCGGAGAGTTCGGTAATCTCATTCTTGTTGTACATCAACTGACCGCTCAGCATCCAGTTGAAACGGTGGGCGGCGTCGCGGATGACGTAGGCACTCAACGAAGACTCGAAACCGATGTTCTTCACGGCACCCACGTTAGCGAGGTAGGAACTGAATCCCATGGAGAGGGGCAAGTCCATATAGGAAAGCAAATCGGAAGTCTTCTTGGTGTAGAAGTCGAACGAACCCTTGATGCGGTTTTGCCACAAGCCGAATTCGATACCTACGTTAAACTCGTCGGTGGTCTGCCAGGTCAGTTTGCTGTTGCCGAAGCCTTGCATCACGGCGCCGCTCCAACCCATGTACTTCTGTCCTTGCTGGTAAGCGTAGGTGGTGGTTGCGCCGGTGGAAGAGGTCAGCTGCGTACCGGTCTGTCCGTAAGAGAGTTTCAGACGCAGGTTGTTGATTACCTCGTTGCCCTTGAGCCACTCCTCGTTGTGGAGTGACCAACCGATGCCGGCACTCCAGAAGGGAGCGTACTTCTTGTCGCTACCGAAGTTGGAGTTTCCGTCCACACGGTAAGAGAGGTCGACATAGTAGCGGTTGTCGAAGGTGTAGTTGGCGTTACCCGTCACACCCATACGACGGTAGAACGAGAACGAACCGGTAGGACGGGTGCTCTCGGCATACTGCTGGGCACTGGTCAGGTTGTTCACCGTCTCCGCACCGAAACCTTCCATGGAGAAGTAGTACATGTCGCTCTTGCTCTGCGAAGCGGAGAGGTCGAGACCGAAGTAGAGCTGATGCTTCTCGTTCAGGGTCTTCGAGTAGGAAGCCGTCAGGTTGGCATCGTAGCTGTAGGTCTTGCCCGTACCGTAGTCGTAGGTACCTTTGCGCAACATGCCGTCTTCAGTCAAGTAGGTGGCAGTGTTGAATTTGGAGGCGTAAGGAGACACGAACTCGTCGCTGCCGTTCTGGGTAGAGGAGAGTCCCAACTGTCCACGGACAATCATGCCGTCGAACGGATGCCACTCGATGGAGAAGTTGTTGGTCATGCTCTGGTAGTCCGACTTGTCGAAGGATGCCAACGACGCGTCGTACAACGGGTTGCCTTGGTCTGCGTAATCACTCCATAATTTAACCAGGTTGCCGCTCTCGTCGTACGGAGATTCGTACGGTTGCAGTTTGGCGTATTCGCTGAACGTGCCGTATTTGCTTTCGCGGCTACGGTTCAAACCGATAGAGGTGTAGTTGCGGAAAATCAGGTTCTTCACACGATACATCAAGGTGATGGCACCGCTGAAGTTGCGACGCTCAGAATCTTTCATCGCACCCTGTGTGTTGGTGTAGGCCGCTGACGCACTCCAACGGAACTCTTCGCTACCGCCTTCGAGACGGAGGTTGTAACGCTGACCCACGCCCGTGTGCAACGGCTTGCTCAGCCAGTCGGTATCCGTTCCGGACAACACCTTCTTCAATGTGCTGTTGTATCGGTTGTCCAAAGTGAGTTGTTCTGAGGGGTCGTTAGAACTGCTGGTATAAAGCCCGACGGCTTTCTCCAACGCCAGCTTGTCCGCTGCGTTCAGCAGGTGGTACGAGGAGATGTCGGGCACCTCGAAGGTGAGACCCACCTCGGCGTTCACTCTCAGTTTGCCGGCTACCGGCTCCTTGGTGATGACCACGATGACGCCGTTGGCACCGCGCGAACCGTAGATGGCCGTGGCGGCGGCATCCTTCAGGATGTTGATTGACTCGATTTCATCGTCGTTGTAGTCCATCAACTTCTCCAATGAAATCTCAAAACCGTCCATGATGATGAGCGGGGTGTTCACCGTGTTCTTCTGTGACTCGTTGAACTCCTGCAGGTCCGTGGGAATGGAGGCGTTACCACGGATGTTGATGGAGGGCAGGTTGTTCGGGTTGCTACCGTTCAGGTTATCCATCTGGAAGTTGATGGAAGCGTCGATATTCTTCAATGTCTGCAGCAGGTTCTGGCCGCGGTACATGTCGAGTTGCTCCTCCGTGACGGTGGCCACAGAACCCGTATAGCTCTCTTTCGCTTTCTTGAAGATACCGGTTACCACCACCTCGTCCAACTTCAGCTTGGAGCTCTCCTGCAGTACCAGGTTCAGCTCTCGCGCTCCGTTGTACGGAATGTCTACCGGTTCCATGCCGATGAAGCTGAATGTCAGCGTTTCACCCGGCCAAATCTCAATCTCGTACTTACCGTCAATGTCGGTAGCTACGCCGCGGTGTGTACCCTTCACCACTACGGCGGCACCGATTACGGGGTAATTGTCCTTGTCCGTGACCCTACCCACCAGCTTTTGAATCTTCTGGTTACTCTTCACGCTCTTCTTGGTGATGGTCACCATCTTGCCTTCTACCTTGAAGGTAAACTGCGAGTTGGCGAAGACGCGGTTCAGCACGCTCTCCACCGGCTCTTGGTTGGCTTTCACGTTCACACGTTGGAAAGAAGCCAACTGCTCATTGTTGTAAAGGAAATCCATTCCCGTCTGCTTGTGGATGGCGTCGAACAACTGCTTGATCGTCGCGTTCTTCAGATCCAATGTGACGACGGGAGTCTCTGCATTGGCGTTTGCCTGTGTCGGTTGGGGAAGCCTGTTGACGGCTTTGACCGACAGAGGTTGGCCTAAAAGCATACCGGATATCGCAATCAGGTATGAAACTCTTTTTAGTTCTCTCTTCATACTTACATAATTATTGATTAGGGTTAATTATCTCGTTATTCTTATTTGTCTCTCTTTGATTTCGTAACGGATGTCCACGGTCGACTTTATTCCGTCCAGTATCACCTGTATGTCCTCGTAACGGCTCAGGTTGCCGGTGAAGTGAAGCTCCGCCAACCGCTCTTCCTGGAAGCGCACGTCCATGTTGTACCACAGCGAGAGGGTCTCCATGATGTTGCCCAAGGACTCGTCCTCGAACACAAAACGGTTGCGGTGCCATGCCGTGTAAGGCTCCAGGTTGTTCTCTTCTTTCTCCATGCGCGGCTCATTGGCGTTCCAGCGGGCCACCTCGCCCGAGGTCATTCTCACTTCGGCCTGTCCCGGTGCGGTGATGCCGACACTACCCTCTTCCAATGCCACTGTCGTGGTCTGCGGAGAGCGTGCGTTCACGCTGAACTTCGTGCCGTATTGCTTGATGGCCACTCCGTTCGCCTTTACGATGAAAGGGCGTTTGGGGTCTTTCGCTATCTCGAAGTAGGCTTCGCCCGTGAGCGTCACCTCACGCTTGTCCGCACTGAAGTCGATAGGATATTCCAATTTGGAGAGGGAATTCAGGTGGATGTTGGTGCCGTCCGGCAAGGTGACGTGGTATTCACCGCCACGCGGAGTTACCAGCGTGTTCTTCAGATGGGGTTGGACTTTCTTCGAAGGCTTGTAAATGAGATGTCCGTTCTTCTCCGAGGTCATGGTGGCATCGTTGATGCGTATCCATCCAAGCTCTTTCGTGTTGCCCAGTTTCACTTGCGATCCGTTTTCCAGGATGAGCGTGGCTTGCGGACTTCCAGGGACAATCTCTTCAACGGGCGATTCCGTGCGGCTCAGTGTCAGCCACAGTGTGGTGGCCAAGACGACGGGCAATGCCCATGCGGCTGCCCACATGAGGCGGCGTCTGAAGTTGGCGCGCCTTATAGCCTTGAGCGTTTGCGCGTGCCGCATACGGTATTGCTGATAAAGTTTGCGGTAGTTTCTCCGTTTGTCGAGCTTGGTCATAAAAGCCTCGTGCGAAGGGTCTTCGTTGCGCCATTGACGCAACTGTGCCTCCTCCTCTTCCGTAAGGATTCCGGCAACGTACTTGGCCAATAATGCTTCTATGTTCATATCTGTCTACTCTTAATATAAAGGTATAAAGGATCGGGTCTCGCCCCTCCTTTTTCTTAAATAACGAAAAGAATATTTAAGAGGGGTACGGGAAATGCGAAAAATATTTCCTTTCTCTAAAAACAGCACAACTTTGGACAATAACAGTCAACGGCGATATGCGTTGTATTACCACGCTTTGAAACATAATCAAAACCCGTTGATACAGTGTAAGAAAGCACTTGCATGGATTGAATGACAATTGTCAGCAAGATGAATGACAATTGTCAACAACCTTTACGACAATTGTCAGAAACGTTTACGACAACTGTCAGCAACCTTTATGACAACTGTCAACAATCCTGACAAACCGCATGATGACATCGATAGATTGTGGGTGTGACAGCGTTAAAACTGCTAATAATTTTTATAGATTAGGGAGATATTTGGTTGCATTAAAGAAATAAATGTATATTTGTACACTTATTCTTAGAACCAAATATAAACTAATACCAATGATAAAAAGACAAATCGTTTTCTCCTTGCTGGCGGCCGCGATGGTAGGTGTGCCGGTGAGCGCACAGTCCGACGGATTGACGGACATGAGTAAAAGCCACTACGCGAAGATGTCGAATGTGCCGCTGGGCGCTGTCCGCTGGACTGACGGCTTTTGGGGTGAGCGTTTCAACGTATACAGCAACGTGTCGTTGCAGAGCATGTGGAACACCTGGAACGATCCGGACGTGTCGCACGGCTTCCGCAACTTCGAGATAGCGGCCGGCGTTTGCCCGGGCGAGCATTGGGGACCTCCGTTTCACGACGGCGACATGTACAAATGGCTCGAAGCCGTGGCAGCGGTCTATGCCGTCAACAAAAATCCCGAACTGGACGCTTTAATGGACAAGTTCATCGGGATGGTGGTGAAGTCGCAGCGCGAGGATGGCTACATCCATACCCCCGTCATCATCGACGAACGGAACAAGGGCATCGATTCCCATGCCAAGAAACAGACCGTGATAGGCACCAAGGTGGGGACGGAGAATGAGAAAGGCGCGTTCGCCAACCGGCTCAACTTCGAGACCTATAACTTGGGACACTTGATGATGGCGGGCATCACCCACTACCGGGCGACGGGGAAACGTACGCTGCTCGACGTCGCTATCAAGGCAGCCGACTTCCTGTGCCATTTCTACGAGACGGCCTCAGCGGAACTGGCGCGCAACGCCATCTGCCCCTCACACTACATGGGTGTGGTGGAGATGTACCGCGCTACCGGCAATCCCCGCTACTTGGAACTCTCCAAAAACCTGATAGACATCCGCGGCATGGTGGAGAACGGGACGGACGACAACCAGGACCGCATCCCCTTCCGCAACCAGTATAACGCGATGGGACACGCCGTGCGCGCCAATTACCTCTATGCCGGAGTGGCCGACGTGTATGCCGAGACCGGTGAGGAACAGCTGATGAAGAACCTCACGAGCATCTGGCAGGATATCGTCAGCCGGAAGATGTACGTCACCGGTGCCTGCGGCGCCCTCTATGACGGCACGTCGCCCGACGGCACCTGCTACGAGCCGGACAGCATCCAGAAGGTACACCAAAGTTACGGACGCGCCTACCAGCTGCCCAACAGTACGGCGCACAACGAAACCTGCGCCAACATCGGCAATATGCTGTTCAACTGGCGCATGCTGGAGACCACGGGCGATGCCAAATATGCCGACATCGTGGAGACGGCGCTCTACAACAGCGTGCTGAGCGGCGTGAGCCTTGACGGCAAGAAGTATTTCTACACCAATCCGCTGCGCATCAGCGCCGACTTCCCCTACACCCTCCGTTGGCCGAAAGAACGGCAGGAGTACATCAGTTGCTTCTGCTGTCCGCCCAACACCCTGCGTACCATCTGCGAAGCGCAGAACTACGCCTACACCGTGGGCGAGAACGCCGTCTACTGCAACCTCTACGGAGCGAACGAACTGAATACCTCGTTTGGCAAGAAGATGCCGTTGGCATTGAAACAGGAAACCGGTTATCCCTACGACGGGCTCGTGAAGCTGACCTTTGCGGACGCGCCCAAGAAGCAGGCCGTGAAACTCTGCCTGCGCATCCCGGGATGGTGCGACAACGCCTCGTTGAAGGTGAACGGCGAACCGGTGGAGATAGCCTCCAAGGCGAATACCTACGTCACCGTGGAACGTGTATGGAAGAAAGGGGACGTGGTGGAGCTGAACTTGGAGATGAAAGCCAAGCTGCTGGAGTCGAACCCCTTGGTGGAGGAGACCCGTAACCAGGTGGCCGTGAAACGCGGACCGTTGGTGTACTGTCTCGAAAGCATGGACATCGAGGGCGGCAAGAAGATTGACAACGTGCTGATACCCTCCGATATCCAGTTTACCGCTACGGAGCAGACCATTGACGGCAGCCGCATGAAGGTGCTCGAGGGCACCGCGCGCTTGGCCGACGAGGCTTCGTGGACAGGGACGCTCTATCGCGAAGTGGGAAAGGCGGACAAGCAGGTGAAGATACGGCTGATACCCTACTTTGCGTGGGGCAACCGCGGCAAGGCGGAGATGACCGTATGGATGCCGTTGGCCCGCTGACCTACCGGGGGCGACGTGCCCATGGAGAAGAAACAAGAATTAGAACCTTAAATAAAATATTGAACGAATGAAAGACTCGAAAGGTAGTTTGAAAAGCACCATCGCTGTTTCACTTACCAACTATTTGGATGCGGGCGCCATTGTAGCGGGTGCCTGCGGATTGACCTTGTGGCAGAATTACTTGGGACTGACCGAAGGACACTTGGGATGGCTCAACGCCATCAGCGCCAACTGTCTGGGTGCCGCCATCGGTGCCATCATCGGCGGTTTCCTGGCCGACAAGTATGGCCGTAAAGCCATCTACACGTACAACATGCTGATATATATGGTGGGCGTGGCCCTCATCATGGTGTCGGTGAACTTCCCCATGCTGCTGGCGGGATTCTTGGTGACGGGTATCTCGGTAGGCGTGGGCGTGCCGGCTTCGTGGACCTACATATCCGAAAACTCCGAGATAGGCAACCGCGGCCGCAACATCGGCATCTCGCAGATGGCGTGGGGCATCGGCCCGACCATCATCCTCGTGCTGGGCATGCTGCTGGCACCCCCGACGGGTGACGGCACCAAGGGTGTGCTCTTCGGCTTTGTGGAGAGTCTGGCGGAATGGATTACCGGAGGCACGGCCGTCGGTGCCGAACTGAACGTATTCAGTAGCCGCATCGTCTTCGCCTCCCTGCTCATCGTGGCGTTCATCGCCTGGCTGCTGCAACGCCAGCTCAACGAGTCCGCCGAGTGGAAAGCCGCCAAGGAGACCCGGGCGACTGGAGAGAAGCAAGCCGGCACGTTCGACTCCTTCGGATCGTTGTTCACCAACAAAGTGAACGTGCGCACCATCATCTTTTTGGCCGGTATCTACCTGACCTGGAACCTGGTAAGCTCCGTGATGGGATTCTTCCAACAGCATATCTACGAAACGGCGGGCGGACTCTCCAACGTGCATGCCAACATGCTCTCCGCTGCCCAGTGGATCATCATCATCATCGCCACTTTCATCTTCTCGATGCTGGTGGATAAGGTGAACCAGCGTTGGCTCTACTGCTTCGGCGTGGCGATGGGTGTCATCGCATGGCTCATCATTGTCACCATCGGCATCAGCAGCATTGCCGGACTGCTCATCTTCACCCTGCTGTGGGCCATCCAGGCAGGCATTTCGGTGCAGGCGTTCTATGCCCTGTGGGCCTCGGAACTCTTCCCTGCCAAATACCGTGCGGCGGCGCAGGGCATCATGTTCTTCATCGTCCGGGGCGTGTCCGCCGTCTGGGGCTTGGGCTTCGTCTTCATCTACGGCGAGAACGGCGAAGGATTCTACCGTGCCGCTTACATCATGATAGCCTTGTTGATGGCTTCGCTGCTCATCGGTACCATCTGGACACCGAAGACCCGCGGCAAATCATTGGACCAAATAACGAAAGAACGCTATGGCGACAATATCTGAAGCAACCTGGATATGGTATCCGGGGGATTATGAAATCTGGTTGGGCAACCGGATGAACAACCGACGTACGGAGCGGGGGGCTTTCTTCCCTCCGTTCTGGAAGATGGACAGTCACTACGTGACGGTGGAATTCAGCAAAGAACTTGACCTGCCCGAGGCGGAGACGATTGACATCGCCGTGGAGGGTACGTTCAACATCAAGCTCGACGGTAAGCTGCAGTTCGGCATGCCGGAGAAGTTCCTCCTGCCTGCCGGACGGCACAAACTGAACATCAAGGTGTGGAACCAAGCCACGCCGCCCGCTATATATATAATAGGTAGGACGGTGCATACCGACTCCACGTGGCGGGTGACCTATGAGGACAAGGAGTGGATAGACGAGAGCGGCAAGGCCAGCGACACCTCCGCGACGCTCTACGCCGACGCGGGCTGCTGGAACTTCAACCGCATCGACAGCCGTCCTTCCCGGTTCAAGCTGAGCCGCACCCCACAGGAAGCCGTCAGCCGCAAGGCGGTGGACGGCGGTGTGCTCTACGACTTCGGGAAAGAGACGTTCGGCTACGCCGTATTGAAAGGCGTGACCGGTGAGGGCGTGATACGTCTCTATTACGGCGAGAGTGACGAAGAGGCGACCGACAAGGAGTATTGCGAAACGTTGGATGCCATTGCCGTGGGGGTCGACACGATTACTGACCTGGCGCTAAACACGGGCGTGAAGCGTGAGGCGGACTATACACTCTGCAACAGCAAGGCGTTCCGCTACATCTTCGTCACCACGGAAGGAACGGCCGCCTTGACCGACCTCGCCATGGAGTACGAATACCTGCCTGTCAACTACCGGGGATCGTTCAGCTGCAACGACGAAGAGCTGAACGCCATGTGGAAGGTGGGTGTCTATACGATGCACCTCACGACCAGGGAGTTCTTCATCGACGGCATCAAACGCGACCGTTGGGTGTGGAGCGGCGACGCTATCCAGAGCTACCTGATGAACTACTACCTCTTCTTCGACAGCGAGACGGTGAAACGCACCATCTGGCTGCTGCGCGGCAAAGACCCCGTGACCAGCCACATCAATACCATCATGGACTACACCTTCTATTGGGTCATCAGTGTCTATGGCTACTACCTCTATACGGGCGACGAGCACTTCGTGAAGCAAATCTACCCGCGCATGAAATCGATGATGGACTATGTGGGAGGACGCACCAACGACCTGCAGATGGTGGAAGGCCAGGAGGGCGACTGGGTGTTTGTGGACTGGGCGGACTTCCCGATGGACAAGAAGGGCGCGTTGGCATTTGAACAGCTTCTCTATTGCAAGAGTCAGGAGGTGATGCGCGACTGCGCGCGCCTGTTGGGCCTCGCGGACGATGAAACCTATTACGCCGACCGGGCGGAACGGTTGCGTGGGAACATCCTCTCCCTCTTCTGGAAAGAAGACCGTCACGCCTTTATTCACAACATCGGCGGAGGCGACGCTCCCAGCACGGAAATCAACAAGTTCCCCAACATGTTCGCCCTCACGCTCGGCTACCTGAACGAGGCACAGAAGAAGGCGGTGGTGGAACACGTGATGCTGAACGAGGAGGTGCCCCAAATCACCACCCCTTACATGCGCTTCTATGAACTGGAGGCGATGTGTGAGATGGGCTACCAGACCCAAGTGCTGAAGGAGATGAAAGCCTACTGGGGCGGTATGCTGAAGGAGGGCGCTACCTCTTTCTGGGAGAAGTACAACCCCGAGGAGCACGGCCGCCAACACTTGGCCATGTATGGCCGTCCCTACGGCAAGAGCCTTTGCCATGCCTGGGGAGCCAGCCCTATCTACCTGTTGGGCAAGTACTACTTGGGCGTGAAACCCGTGAAGCCGGGATACAGGGAGTTTGAGATTCGTCCCGTGTTGGGCGGACTTGCCTGGATGAAGGGTAGCGTACCCACTCCCAACGGTGACATCGACATCTATATGGATGCGAACGAACTGCGCGTGAAGGCCACCGAAGGTCAAGGCTTCCTCTACGTGAAGGCGGCCGGACTGCCCAAGGCATCGGCAGGCACCTTCGAGGATATGCACGACGGTACCTACCGCCTGTGGATAGCTACGCACGAAGAAATCAAGATTACCTATCAACTTAACGCTTAACGAATCGAAATGAAACGGATGAAACAGATTGCGCTCGCCCTTTGCGTCTGCCTGCTGACAGGTTGCGCCAAGGAGAAGGTCGTCCTGCTGATGCAAGAGAGCCCCTCCAACCGGATGGAGTTCGCCGCCGGACAGCTGCAAGCGGCTCTGGAAGAGCATGGCTATGAGGTGGTGACGGAAGTCGCGCCCGAGCAACGGGGAGAGATGAAGACCATCTACTTAGAGGTGTCTACGCAGGACTCTCTGCGCAAAGAGGGATTTACCATCACGACGGAGGCCAACCGAACCACCGTCCGTGGCAATGACGGCAGCGGGGTCATCTACGGCTGCCGCGAACTGATAGACCGGATGGACGAGAAAGGTCGTCTCGACTGCCCCGTCAGCTACACCGACGCGCCCGAGATGGTGCTGCGTGGAACGTGCATCGGGGTGCAGAAACCCTATTACCTGCCCGGTCGAACGGTGTACGAGTACCCCTATACACCGGAGACCTTCCCCTGGTTCTACGACAAGGCTTTGTGGATAAAGTACCTGGATATGCTGGTGGCCAACCGCATGAACTCCGTTTACCTGTGGAACGGTCATCCCTTCGCCTCGTTGGTGAAACTGAAGGATTATCCTTTTGCCGTGGAGGTGGACGACGAGACCTTCAAGAAGAACGAGGAGATGTTCTCGTTCCTCACCCAAGAGGCGGACAAGCGAGGCATCTTTGTCATTCAGATGTTCTACAATATCATCGTGTCCAAACCCTTCGCCGAACATTACGGCATCAAGACGCAGGACCGCAACCGTCCCATCTCGCCCCTGCTGAGCGACTATACCCGCAAGAGCGTGGCGGCTTTCATCGAGAAATATCCGAACGTGGGACTCCTCGTTACCTTGGGCGAAGCCATGGCGACGGAAGAAGACGACGTGGAATGGTTTACCCAAACCATCCTGCCCGGCGTGAAGGACGGACTGAAGACCTTGGGACGCACGGACGAGCCTCCGGTGTTGCTGCGTGCCCACGATACGAACTGCAAAAAGGTGATGGATGCCGCCCTGCCGATTTACAAGAACCTCTATACGATGCACAAATATAATGGGGAGTCGCTCACCACCTACCAGCCGCGTGGCCCTTGGGCGGAGATACACCGCGGCCTGAGCGCGTTGGGTAGCGTCCACATCAGTAACGTACACGTGCTGGCCAACTTGGAACCGTTCCGTTGGGGGTCGCCCGACTTCACGCAGAAGGTCGTACAGGCGATGCACGACATCCACGGAGCGAACGCCCTGCACCTCTATCCGCAAGCCTCCTATTGGGACTGGCCCTACACCGCCGACAGCATCGAGGGCGGCAAGCGTGAACTGCAGATAGACCGTGACTGGCCTTGGTATAAGGCTTGGGGACGCTACGCATGGAACTGCCGTCGCGACCGCACGCAAGAAATGGCCTATTGGAACCGTCAGTACGGCGAGTTCTACGGCGTGTCCGACGAGAACGGCGCACTGATACGCGAAGCCTACGAAGAGGCGGGTGAGATAGCCCCCAAGCTGTTGCGTCGCTTCGGCATCACCGAAGGAAACCGGCAAACCTTGCTGCTCGGAATGTTCGTCAGCCAGTTGGTGAACCCCTACAAGTACCGTGTGTGGCCGGGCTTCTACGAGAGCTGCGGACCGGAAGGCGAGAAGCTGATAGAGTACGTGGAAAAGGAATGGAAGAAGCAACCCCACAAGGGTGAACTGCCGCTGGACATCATCCAGCAGTGCGTGGAGCACGGCGACAAGGCGATGAGCGCCATCGATGAAGTGGCTGGCAAGGAACGGAAAAACCCGGATGAGTTTGAACGCTTGCGCAACGACATGCACTGCATGCGCGAGTTTGCCTACTTCTTCAACTACAAGGTGAAGGCTGCCGAGCAGGTGCTCAACTACCAGTGGAGCAAGAACCTCAGTTACCTCGACAAGGTAGCGCCCCTGTTGGAGAAGAGCCTCGAACACTACCGCAAGTTGGTGGAACTGACCAAAGGACATTATCTCTATGCCAACAGCATGCAGACCGCCCAACGCCGTATCCCGATTGGCGGTGACGGCGGCAAGAACAAAACCTGGGCGGAGATGTTGGTACACTATGAGAACGAACTGGCCAACTTTGAATCCAACTTGGCGATGCTGAAAGCCAAGAAAGATGGTAAGGCTGAGGCTACCACTGCACAGATTGTACCTGCCAAGGACGCTAAGGTGAAACTGGAGGGTGCATGGAACAAGGTGACGTTGGCCGAAGGGGCACAGCTGATAAGCAATCAACCCGACGCGAAAGTGGAGGCGTTGGCTCCCGAACTCAAGGGCTTGACGGCTCTCCGTGTGAACGGTAACGCCCAAAAGGAAGCGGGCACTCAACTGGAATTCACTTGCGAAGGGGCTGTGACCCTGTTGGTCGGCTACTACAAGGATGACCAAAAGCGATACGCCAAGGCTCCGCGGTTGGAGACCGACGCGTCCGCCAACGACTACGGACAGGCCGAGCCTGTGCTGACCAACGCGATTCACTTGGCGAACATGCCGTTGGCGAATGTCCACGCCTATCGCTTTGGTGCCGGGAAGCACACGCTGCTGTTGCCCAAGGGCGAGCTGCTGCTGTTGGGTTTCACCGACTCCAGCATACAGACGCGCAACGCCTCGTTAGAGGGCAACGATGAAACGATGGATTGGTTATTTTACTAACAATAAAGGAATGAAGAAACGACTTTTACTGCTGTCACTTGCAGGATGGGTGGCGTTGGGCTTGACGGCCCAACGCCACGTGTCCCAGGAGCGGATGGCCGAAATCTATGAGGAGGCGAAGACTCCCTACAAGTATGGCATGGTGATAGCACCGGAAAGCAACAACTGCAAGATAGACTGTCCCACCGTGTACCGGGAAAACGGGAAATGGTACATGACCTACGTGGTGTACAACGGGAAGGGCGGTCAGGACGGCCGTGGCTACGAAACCTGGCTGGCCGAGAGCGATAACCTGCTCGAATGGACCACCTTGGGGCGTGTACTCTCTTACCGTGACGGGATGTGGGACGCGAACCAACGGGGAGGTTTCCCTGCCCTGATAGACATGGAGTGGGGCGGCAGCTATGCCATCCAACGCTATCGCAACCGTTGCTGGATGACCTACATCGGCGGAGAGGGGAGAGGCTACGAAGCCATCAACGCCCCGCTTTACGTGGGACTGGCATGGACCAAAGAGAGTCCGGCCACGGCACACGAATGGGAATCCTTAGACCAACCTGTCCTCTCCATCAAAGACAAGGACGCGCAGTGGTGGGAGTCGTTGACACAATACAAAAGTTCCATCTATTGGGACAAGAGCAAAACCTTGGGCGCACCCTTTGTGATGTACTACAATGCCGGAGGCGTGAATCCCGAAACCATGGTGAAGGGCGAGCGCATCGGCATCGCTCTGTCGAAAGACCTGAAGAAGTGGACGCGCTATGCAGGCAACCCGGTATTCACGCACGAGGCGCAGGGCACCATTACCGGTGACGCTCAGATACAGAAGTTCGGCGATGTCTACGTGATGTTCTATTTCTCCGCCTTCAACCCCAACCGCCCCTACAAGGCGTTCAATACCTTCGCCTGCAGCTACGACATGGTGACGTGGGACGACTGGCAGGGCGATGACCTTATCTACCCGACCAAACCCTTCGACGAGATGTTCGCCCACAAGAGCTGCGTGGTGAAGCACGAGGGGGTGGTGTACCATTTCTACTGTGCGGTGAACAACGCCGAACAGCGCGGCATTGCCGTGGCTACCAGCAAACGGATGGGCAAATCCGCCGTACACTTTGTGCAACGTCCCACGAAAGGTCGCCGCACACTGGTGGAGCTGGACAAGGAGTGGACTACCTGGTTGGTGGAGGGCTCTCAACCCGAAAAGCGTGTTGCACGGCAGACCGTGAACGTTCCGCACAACTGGGACGACTACTACGGCTATCGGCAGCTGACGCACGGCAACCTGCACGGAACGGCGATGTACGAAAAGAGTTTCGACGTGCCCCGTTTGGAGGGGAAACGCTACTTCCTCCGATTTGAAGGAGTGGGCTCCTACGCTACCGTTCAGCTGAATGGCGTGGACTTGGGTCGACACATCGTGGGACGCACCACCTTGACCCTGGATGTTACCGATGCGGTGAAGCCGGGCGAGCGGAACCGCTTGACCGTGAAAGCCGAACATCCCGAGATGATAGCCGACATGCCCTGGGTATGCGGCGGATGCTCGTCGGAGTGGGGCTTCAGCGAAGGGTCGCAACCCTTTGGCATCTTCCGTCCCGTGACGTTGGAGATAACCGATGAGGTGCGCATAGACCCCTTCGGTGTCCACATCTGGCAAGACGAGAAAGCGCAAACGGTCTACATGGAAACCGAAGTGACCAACTACGGCAAACAGACCGAGACGGTGGAGCTGGTGAACAAGTTCAGCAACGCCGACGGGGCACAGGTGTTCCGCTTGACAGCGTCCGTAACCTTGGCTCCCGGCGAGACGAAGACCGTGAAACAAGAGTCGCCCGTGAAGAACCCGAAACTGTGGAGCACCGAACACCCCTATCTCTACTCGTTGGCTTCGATGATAAAGCGTTCCGGCAAGACGGTGGACGAGGTGACCACTCCCTTCGGACTGCGCACGCTCAGTTGGCCCGTAGGCCGCAACGATGGGGACGGACGGTTCTACCTGAACGGCAAGCCCTTGTTCATCAATGGCGTATGTGAGTATGAACACCAGTTTGGCCAAAGCCACGCCTTCAGCCACGAACAGGTGGCATCCCGCGTGAAACAGATAAAGAACGCCGGCTTCAACGCCTTCCGTGAGGCTCACCAACCGCATCATCTCGACTATCAAACGCTGTTGGACAAGAACGGCATCCTCTTCTGGACCCAGTTCTCCGCCCATATATGGTACGACACGCCAGAGTTCCGTGAGAACTTCAAGACCCTGTTGCGCCGGTGGGTGAAGGAACGTCGCAACTCCCCGTCCGTAGTCCTGTGGGGATTGCAGAACGAGAGCACCCTGCCGCGTGACTTTGCCAAAGAGTGTACGGAGATTATCAAGGAGATGGACCCGACGGCAGGTACGCTGAGACCCGTCACGACCTGCAACGGCGGCGAAGGAACGGATTGGAACGTGATACAGAACTGGAGCGGTACTTATGGGGGCGAACTGACCCGGTATGACAAGGACTTGATGCAGCCCAACCAGCTGCTTAACGGGGAATACGGGGCGTGGCGCAGTGTGGGCTACCACTCCGAAGAACCTTTTGACGTGAAGGGCGCATGGACTGAAGAGCGGATGTGTAGGCTCATGGAGACGAAAATCCGTCTGGCCGAACAAGCGCGCGACAGCGTCTGCGGACACTTCCAATGGATCTATAGCAGTCATGACAACCCCGGCCGTCGTCAGCCCGACGAAGCTTACCGGATGATTGACAAAGTGGGACCGTTCAACTACAAAGGACTGACCACCCCGTGGGAAGAACCTACGGACGTATATTATATGTATCGGGCCAACTATGCCAACGCCGCGAAAGACCCGATGGTCTACATCGTGTCGCATACCTGGCCCGGCCGCTTCGAGAAGCGTCGCAGAGCCAACATCGAGGTGTATAGCAACTGCGATTCCGTACTCCTCTATAACGACGTGACCGACACCCTCTGCTTGGGACGGAAGAAGAATCACGGCGTAGGCACTCACTTCACCTGGGAGAACCGCGACATCCGTTACAACGTGCTCCGTGCCGTGGGCTACGTCAAAGGAAAGGCGGTGGCGGAAGACTTGGTTGTGCTCGACAACTTGGAGAGAGCACCCCATTTCGACGCACTGTACCACGATGCCGCGCCCTTGCTGAAAGGTGCGGAGGAGAAGAACCTGCATTACCTCTACCGTATCAACTGCGGCGGTGACAACTATACCGATGAGTTCGGCCAACAGTGGGCGGCCGACGATACCACCTATTCGCACTCGTGGGCTGAGGCTTTCAGCGAACTCTCCCCCTATCAGGCCAGTCAACGCGTCACCTATGACCCCATTCAGGGTACGCGCGATTGGAAGCTCTTCCAAACCTTCCGCTTCGGTCGCCACAAGCTCAGCTATCGATTCCCGGTGCCCAACGGCAACTATCGGGTAGAACTCTACTTCGTAGAACCCTGGCACGGAACGGGTGGCGGTGAGGAGACCGATTGTGAGGGGCTGCGCCTCTTCGACGTGGCGGTGAACGGAACTACCGTGCTCGATGACTTGGACATCTGGGCGGAAGCGGGTCATGACACGGCACTGAAGAAAGTCGTCTATGCGGAGGCGCATGACGGTGAGTTACGCATCGACTTCCCCGAGGTGAAAGCCGGTCAGGCCGTTATATCCGCCATCGCCATCGCCTCGACGGACGGACAGTCACAACCGACTGCAACATCCGTTTCTACCTGGAGCTGGGAGATGGCTGACCGGGAAGTGATGGCCAAGATGCCCACCGAACTGTTGCCCGAGGACAAGAACACCCGTCCGTGCGTCACCTATGAAGCGGAAGATGCCCTGTTGAAGGGGAAATTCCAAAAGAAACCCTTCAAGAAACAGACGGGCGTGTTCTTTGGTGCAGGCAAGAAGAACAGCATCGAGTGGACCATCTCCACCGGACTGGCACAAGTCTACGCTTTCCGCTTCAAGTTTATGAACCAAAGCGGCAGGCCCTTGCCTGTCAACCTGAAACTGATTGCACCCAACGGAAGCGTCCTGAAGGACGACACGCTCACCTTCCCCGATACCCCGGAGAAGTGGCGCATGATGAGTACCACCACGGGCGGATACATCAACGCGGGAACCTACCGGCTGATACTCTCCGCCGACGATATGGACCAGCTCGCTTTCGATGCGGTGGACGTGCAATGACGTAGAATGTAACAAACAACCAAATAGAATGCCATGTACAAGAACTACTGCTATTGGATGATGAGCCTTGCCTGCTGCTTGTCAGGCGGCTTGCAGGCACAGGAGACGCACGACTGGGAGAACCACCACGTGCTGCAGATAAACCGTGAACCGGCACGGGCCGCTTTTATCCCCTATGGGGAGACGCAAGGCGACCGTTCCATGACGCTGAACGGAACGTGGAAGTTCCGCTGGACCAAGACCCCGGACGAACGGATTGTAGACTTCTACCGTACCGACTTTGACGATGCCGGGTGGGCGGACTTCGCCGTGCCTGCCAACTGGGAAGTGAACGGATACGGCACGCCGATATACGCCTCTGCCGGTTACGTCTTCAAGATAGACCCGCCCCGGGTGATGGGCACGCCCAAGAAAAGCTATACCACCTACGAGGAACGCAACCCGACGGGACAATACCGCCGTACCTTTGAGCTGCCCGACGGTTGGCATGCGGCGGGGCAGACCTTCCTTCGCTTCGACGGGGTGATGAGTGCCTTCTACGTTTGGATAAACGGACGGCGTGTAGGCTATAGCCAAGGCAGCATGGAAGCCTCCGAGTTCAACATCACCGACTACCTGCGGAGCGGCACCAACCAAATCGCCGTGGAGGTCTATCGCTACAGCGATGGTTCTTACTTGGAAGACCAGGACTTCTGGCGGTTCGGTGGTATCCATCGCGACATCACCCTGTTCCATACCGCTGACGTACGTCTGCGCGACTTCGCCGTGCGCACCTTGCCCGATGCCAACTACGAGGACTTCACCTTGCAGATAGACCCTCAGTTCAGTGTCTACCGGCAGGAACGGGGCAAAGGCTACCGGCTGGAAGTGGAGCTGATGGATGCCGAAGACTCACGATTCTATTACGGGAACATAGGCATTGAGTCCATCTTAGACCTCGACCACAAGTCCACTACCATGAATGAATGGTATCCGCAGCGCGGACCGCGCAAGATGGGACGCATCTCCCGGAAAATTACCTCCCCACACCGGTGGACTGCCGAAACCCCCTACCTCTATACCTTACGTCTCACCCTGACGGACGCGGACGGGAAACCTGTGGAACGGGTGACTACGAAAGTGGGTTTCCGCAGTGTGGAGTCCAAGCAAGGAGAGGTGCTGGTGAATGGCAAGCCGATACGCTTCCGTGGGGTGAACCGTCACGAGCACGACCCCTATACCGCCCGTGTCATGAGCGACGAACGCATGATTCAGGACATCCTGCTGATGAAACAGTGCAATGTCAATGCGGTACGTACCAGCCATTATCCCAATCATCCCCGTTGGTATGAGCTATGCGACTCCTTGGGGCTCTACGTCATGGACGAGGCGGACATAGAGGAACATGGACTGCGGGGCACCCTCGCCAGTACGCCCGACTGGCATGCCGCCTTCATGGACAGGGCGGTGCGGATGGCCGAAAGAGACAAGAACCACGCTTGCATCCTGTTTTGGAGCATGGGCAACGAAAGCGGCTATGGCCCTAACTTCGCTGCCATATCCGCTTGGCTGCACGACTTCGACCCAACCCGTTTGGTGCACTACGAAGGCGCACAGGGCGTGGACGGGAATCCCGACCCGAAGACCGTGGATGTCATCAGCCGGTTCTATACCCGGGTGCAGGACGAATACCTCAACCCCGGCATCAAGGAGGGTGAGGAGAAAGAACGGGCGGAGAACGCCCGTTGGGAACGTCTGCTCTCCATCGCCCGGCGTACGGACGATGACCGTCCCGTGCTGACGAGCGAATACGCGCATTGCATGGGCAACGCACTGGGCAACCTTCAGGAATATTGGGACGAAATCTATAGCAACAAACGCATGCTGGGCGGCTTCCTGTGGGACTGGGTGGACCAAGGCATCATCCGTACGTTGCCCGACGGGAAGAGGCAAGTGGCGTATGGGGGCGACTTTGGCGACCAACCCAACCTGAAAGCCTTCTGCCTGAATGGAGTCGTCTTCTGCGACCGCACGGTCAGCGCCAAGTACTACGAGGTGAAGAAAGTCTACCAGCCCGTTTACCTGAAACTGGTGAACTATGACGCAGCCACCGGTAATTGCGAGATAGAAGCCCTCAACCATAACCACCATACCGACCTGTCCGTCTACACCTGCCACTGGGACTTGTATGCCGACGGGAAGCTGATGGGGAGCGGCGAGAGCGAGATGCCAGCCGTCAATCCCGGAGAGCGTCAACACTTTACCCTCTCATTGGCCAAGGCAAGCAGAAAGGTGAAGTCCGCCGACAGTGACGTGCGGCTCAACCTCTCTATCCGCTTGAAGCAGGAGACGCTTTGGGCCAAGGCCGGCTTTGAAGTGGCTACCGAACAACTGGCCTTGCACGACAATCTGATGCGAATGGCGCAATCCACCGTTAAACCCAAGGGAAAGATGGAAGTCTATATAGGTGACACCCTCCTCCAAGTGAAGGGGAAGAACTTCAGTGTCACTTGGGATCGACTGCAAGGAAACTGGTTGGAATTGACCTATGGTGGAAAACGGATGTTCCATGCGACGGACAGCCTTTTGCCGCATACCTTCGAAGCCTTCCGTGCTCCGACGGACAACGACAAGAGCTTTGGCAACTGGTTGGCAAAGGACTGGACGAAGAACCGGATGGATGCTCCAGAAGTGAAGGTAGGCTCTTCCGGTTGGAGTCATGCCGTCAGTGAAAAAGAGGAAAAGGTGACGATTACCACCCGTCATCACTATGGCTATCTGTCCGGTAAGATTATGGTAACCAGCGTCTATACCATCCATGCCGACGGCACGATAGACCTGCGGCAAACCTATCTCCCGCAAGGAGAACTGCCGGAGTTGCCCCGACTGGGAAGCGCATGGCGGTTGGACAAAAGCCTGACCCGCTTTGCATGGTATGGCTACGGACCCTACGAGAACTATCCCGACAGGCACTCCGCTTGCCGGATAGGGTGGTGGACCTCTACGGTAGGCGAGCAGTACACCCATTATCCGCGTCCCCAGGACTCGGGTAACAAGGAGTCCGTGGTGAAGCTGCAGCTGACCGACGACAAAGGAAAGGGTATTGAGGTATTGGCGTTGGACGCACCGTTCTCCGCCTCCGCGTTGCCCTATTCCACGCACGACCTCAGCACTACGTCGCACGACTGCGACCTGCAACCGGACGAAGCCGTCCATCTGCACGTGGATGCCGCGGTGCTGGGACTTGGCAACAGCAGTTGCGGACCAGGTGTGCTGAAGAAATACGCTATCGAGAAGACGGAGCATACGTTGCACATACGCATCCGTCCGTGTAATACAAAATGATTGAAAGAATGAAGAAAACAACTCTCATAACGAGTGCTTTGGTCTGGCTGATGGGCGTTGCGGCACTGAGTGCCAAACCGTTGTCGTCAGGCGCGAACGACCTGCGTCAACGGTTCGCCCGTCCTGATGGGGATGCCAAACCATGGACTTTCTGGTACTGGATGTATGGAGCCGTAAGCGAAGAAGGCATCACGGCCGACCTCGAAGCCATGAAACAGGCCGGCTTGGGCGGCGCTTACCTGATGCCCATCAAATCGGTGCAACAAGGTCCGCAATATGAGGGCAAGGCCGAACAGTTGACACCCGAATGGTGGAGGATGGTCAAACACAGTGCGCAAGAGGCTGACCGCTTAGGCTTGAAACTCGGCATGCACATCTGTGACGGGTTCGCCTTGGCTGGCGGACCGTGGATACGTCCCGAAGAGTCCATGCAGAAAGTGGTGTTCAGTGACACTATCGTGCAGGGCGGCCGGATGGATGCACTCCGCTTGCCTTGTCCACAAGCCTTCGAAGGCTACTACGAGGACATCGCCCTGTTGGCACTGCCCGTGAAGGGCGAACGCATTACCCAACGCCCTCGTGTCACTTGCGGAAACCTCTCCGATGACGTGGATGTCAAGAAGGGCGTAAACATCGATTCCGTAGGAGTGATACGCTCGTCCGTCCCTTGCTGGATACAATACGCCTTTGACGAGCCCATTACCTGCCGTAACCTCGAAATCGTGCTGAACGGCAACAACTACCAGGCGCACCGCATGGTGGTGAAGGCCAGCGTCGACGGCAAGAAATACTACACGGTGAAACACCTTACGCCAGCCCGTCAGGGATGGCAAAACACTGATGAGAACAGTACCCATACCATACCGCCTACCACGGCTCGCTATTTCCGTCTCTATTGGACTCCCGAAGGAAGCGAACCGGGCTGTGAGGACATGGATGCCGCCAAATGGAAACCCAACCTGAAGATTAAACGCGTGGTGTTCCATGCCGAGCCCCGACTGAACCAGTGGGAAGGAAAGGCCGGACTTGTATGGCGAGTGGCAGAGGACACCCAAGCGGACGAGGTTTCTGCGCAGGACTGCGTGTCCAAAGAAGAGATTTTGGAGATGACGGCTGGCATGCACAACGGTCGGCTCACGGCCACCTTGCCCCAAGGCGAATGGCGGCTGCTGCGCATCGGACACACCTCCACGGGACATACCAACGCGACGGGAGGCGGTGGCAAAGGACTGGAATGTGACAAGTTCAATATCATCGCCGTGCGTAAACAGTTCAACTACTGGTTTGGCCGTGCCTTTGAGGAGATAGGAGAGGAGTTGGCGCACCGCGTGTTGAAGTATATGCATGTCGACAGTTGGGAGTGTGGTTGCCAGAACTGGAGCGATAACTTTATGGATGAGTTCGAAGCCCGCCGCGGCTACCCGCTCGCTCCCTACCTTGCCTTGTACGCAGGTATCCCGGTGGATGACGTAACCACCTCCGAACGGGTGCTGCGTGACGTGCGTCGCACCATTGCGGAACTGGTGAAGGATGTCTTCTACCAAGAGCTGGCGGATTGCGCCAAGGCATACGACTGCCAGTTCTCCGCCGAATGTGTGGCTCCCACCATGGTGAGCGACGGCTTGCTCCATTATCAGATGGTAGACCTCCCCATGGGTGAGTTCTGGCTGCGAAGCCCTACGCACGACAAGCCCAACGACATGCTCGATGCCGTCAGCGGAGCGCACATCTACGGAAAGAATATCATTCAGGCGGAAGGTTTCACCGAGGTGCGAGGCACGTGGGACGAAACCCCTGCCATGCTGAAGACACTGCTCGACCGGAACTATGCGCTGGGAATCAACCGACTCTTCTTCCATGTCTACACGCACAACCCCTATATGGACAAGAAACCGGGCATGACGCTGGACGGCATCGGCCTCTTCTTCCAACGCGACAACACGTGGTGGAAGAATGGCGGCAAAGGACTGGCTGACTATGCCGCACGTTGCCAAGCCCTATTGCAGTACGGCGTGCCGGTGACGGACATCGCCGTGTTTACCGGGGAGGAAGTGCCGAGCCGGGCTATCCTGCCCGACCGCCTCGTGCCGATGTTGCCCGGCATCTTCGGTAAGGAACGGGTGCGGAGCGAACAGGCACGACTGGCCAATGAAGGTCAACCTTTGAGGGTGATGCCGGTGGGTGTTACGCACTCCGCCAACATGGCTGACCCGGATAAATGGGTCAATCCGTTGCGTGGCTATGCCTACGACTCCTTCAACCGGGATGCCTTGCTCCGCCTTGCCCAAGCGGAAGACGGACGGATGGTGTTGCCGGGCGGTGCTTCATACCGGGTAGTGGTGATGCCGACAACGCATCCCATGAACCCCAACAACGTGCAGAGTAAAGAGGTCGCAGCCAAAGTGGCGGCTTTGCAGGAGGCAGGCGTAATCGTTCCCGAGTTGCCCAACAAGGCCGATGACTTCTCCGACTATGGGTTGGAACGCGACCTGATAGTTCCTGAACAGGTGGCATGGACTCACCGTCGGAACGCGGAGGAGAATGTGGATATCTACTTCGTTGCCAACCAGCAAGAGACGGAAAGGGAGTTTGTGGCTTCCTTCCGAATCAATGGCCGCGTCCCGGAATGGTGGAACCCGATGACCGGAGAGGTTACCGACCGCTTGACGTGGAGTGCCGCCAAAGGTCGCACGGAAGTTACCATGAAACTTGCGGCTGGCGAATCCGCGTTCATCGTGTTCAAAGAACCCACACGGAAGAGCGAGAACTCCTCTGTGGTATGGTACAAGACGGACGATTTGAACGCAACTCAATGGAGTGTGCGTTTCCCCTTGATAGACACGACCGTGAAGCGGACCGAGCTCTTCGACTGGTCGAAAGAGGAGAACGAACGTATCCGTTACTATAGCGGCACTGCCGTTTACACGACCCGTTTCAACTGGAACCGGACACTCAACGAAGCCGAGAAGGTGAAGCTCCGGTTGGGCACGCTACATGACGTGGCAGCAGTGAAGGTGAACGGAACGGATTGCGGCGTGGTATGGACCGCCCCCTATGAAGCGGACGTGACCAAGGCACTGCGCAAGGGTGACAACACATTAGAGATAGAAGTCTCCAACACGTGGGCTAATGCGCTCAACGGAGCTGACCAAGGCAAAGCACCCTACGAGGGTATCTGGACCAACGCCAAGTACCGTAGGGCGGAAAAGGAGTTGCTTCCCGCAGGCTTGTTGGGACCTTTGAAGCTGGTGCGTACCAACCGATGAAGCGACGAATGAACAGAAACGAACGATAATAAAACAAAGCTATGAGAATCAATAATTGTACAAAAGCTTTTGCGACCCTGCTGTTGGCTACCGCCCTGGGTCAGTCTTTGCAGGCAGAGGTGAAGATGCCCGCCATATTTTCCGATAACATGGTGATGCAGCAACAGACTGCCGCCAATCTGTGGGGAACGGCCGCTCCCAACCAAACGGTGACGGTAACTCCCTCGTGGAACGGTAAAGCCTATACGACCCAATCCGATGCCAAGGGAGCGTGGAAGATGACCTTGCCCACTCCCAAGGCCGGAGGCCCTTACGACGTGGTGGTGAGCGACGGAACTCCGTTGACCCTTCACAACGTGATGGTAGGTGAGCTGTGGCTATGCTCCGGACAGAGCAACATGGAGATGCCGATGAAAGGCTTCACCAACCAGCCCGTAGAAGGAGCCAACATGGACGCGTTGCGCGGACGTAACGAACGCATCCGCCTCTTTACGATGAAACGCAACTCCGCTACAGTGCCCGCCACCGATTGCGTGGGCAGTTGGGTGGAGGCCACTCCCGCCACCATTCGTGAGTTCAGCGCCACAGCCTATTACTTCGGCCGTCAGATAGAAGAGACCCTGCAAGTGCCTGTAGGCTTGGTGGTCGCCGCTTGGGGCGGATCGTCGTGCGAGGCCTGGATGAACGAAGAGATGCTGAAAGCCTTCCCCGAAGCAACCGCACAGATACCGCAAGCCAACGGAAAGATAGCCCAGAAAAACCGCACGCCGACAGTTCTTTTCAACGGTATGCTGAGTCCGCTGATTGGCATGACCATGAAGGGTGTCATTTGGTATCAAGGCGAGGATAACTGGAACCGGGCGCATACCTATGCCGACATGTTCGCTTCGCTGATAACCGGATGGCGCAAGGTGTGGGGACAAGGCGACTTCCCCTTCTACTATTGCCAGATTGCTCCCTATAGCTACGGGAACATCACGGGCAAGGGCAAACCGCTCTGCAACTCCGCCTACCTGCGCGAGGCACAGGCAAAGGTTGAGTTCATGGTGCCCGAGACCGGCATGGCCGTGCTGATGGATGCGGGATTTAAGAACGGCATTCACCCCTACGACAAACGTACCCCGGGCGAACGGTTGGCTCTGTTGGCACTCAACAAAGCGTATGGCATCCAAGGCATCACGGGCGACAGCCCTTACTACAAGTCGTGTGAGATACGCAACGACACGGTCATCGTCAGCTTCGAACGTGCGCCGATGTGGGTCAACGTGAAGCATGGGTTCGCCTCCAAGAACTTCAAGGTGGCAGGTGAAGACCGTGTGTTCTATCCTGCAAAGGCGGAGATTAAACGGCAGAACGTGATTGTGACGAGCGACAAGGTGGCTCATCCGGTGGCGGTGCGTTACGCTTTTGAGGATTATGCTGAAGGTGACCTCTATGGTGCGGAGGGTTTGCCCGTCTCTTCCTTCCGTTCCGATGACTGGGAAGACCCGAAACCCTTGAAAAAATAAGACATAAACAGATAACGGATTACTAACGGACAAGACCCATGCGAAGAATACGGACTATACTCTTGATGGCGGCGTTTTCCCTTTGCCACACGGTGTGGGGACAGCCTGCCGACTACACCTGGACAACCTTCAGCAAGAACGCTTCGGAGTCGATGCCTTGCGGAGGCGGTGACATTGGACTGAACGTGTGGGTGGAGAACGGCGAACTGCTCTTTTACATGAGCCGCAGTGGAGCCTACGACGAGTACACCACACTCCTGAAGGCAGGACGGGTGCGGTTGCGCATGAATGGCTCGCCTATGCCCGAAACCGGCTTTCGACAGACACTCAGACTGAAGGACGGCACCCAGGAGATTCACTTGGGCGGTTACACCGTGCTGCTTTGGGTAGACGTGTACCGTCCTGTGGTTCACTTGGAGGTAAAGGGACACGAAGCCTCCACCTTGAACCTCAGCTATGAGAATTGGCGTTACGCAGACCGTGCGTTCCGTAAGGGAGAAGCACGGCAGAACTCCCTCAAGTGGGCCAAGACCACGGGCTTGGTCACTTCCAAGGATTCTATACGTCCATCGGGTAACGGGGTGCTTTTCTATCATCATAACCCAGCCGTTACCGTGTTCGACCGAACCGTGAGCCTCGAAGGACTGGACTCCATCAAGAACCAACTGTGGAATCCCGTAGCGAATCTTCTCTCCGGCGGACGGTTGAGCGGCGACAACCTCTCCTTTACGGGTACTTCTAAAGGCGAATACGCTGGTACGGATTACCAGGCATGGAACTTCCAATCGGCGAAACCCGCCAAGTCGCACCACGTAACCATCGCGTTCCACACGCTACAGACAACGGATACGGAACAATGGCTGACGGGGTTGGAACAGGTTGAGAAGTCCATCCGGACCGAGCGTGACCGCAAAGCCTCAGTCGCCTGGTGGAACGCGTTTTGGAAGCGCAGCTACATCGAGGCGGATGGCGAGGCGGCAGACGTTGCCCGCAACTTCACCTTGTTCCGTTACATGCTGGGTTGCAACGCCTACGGATCGGGACCGACCAAGTTCAACGGAGGCCTGTTTACCTTTGACCCGCAGTACGTGAAGACCGCTCCTACGGCAGACTACACCCCCGACTACCGCAACTGGGGCGGTGGCACGATGACGGCACAGAACCAACGGCTTGTCTATTGGCCCATGCTGAAGAACGGGGATGCCGACCTGATGATTCCGCAGTTTGAGGCTTACAACCGCATGCTCCACAATGCCGAGCTTCGAAGCCGCTTCTACTGGAATCATGCGGGTGGATGCTTTACTGAACAGACCGAATGCTTCGGACTACCCAATATGGCGGAATATGGACTGAAGCGTCCCGAGTGGTTCGACAAGGGCGTGGAATACAACGCTTGGCTCGAATATACGTGGGACACGGTGCTTGAGTTTTGCCAAATGATACTGGAGTTGCGTCGCTACGCCGCTACGGACATCTCTTCCTATACCAACCTGATAGAGAGTGCGCTCACCTTCTTTGACGAACACTATCAGTATCTGGCTTCCCGACGGGGCATCAAGAAATTGGACGGAGAGGGGAAACTCATCCTCTTCCCGGGTTCGGGATGCGAGACCTACAAGATGGCCAACAATGCGGCTTCCACTGTGGCGGCCCTGCAGACCGTGCTGAAGAGTTATATCGACATGAAGCAGATGGCAGGTGACACGGCTGTGGGACGATGGAAAGAGATGCTGGTGCGCATCCCTGACCTCCCTTACCGCCGGATTGAAGGCAAGAAGACCATCGCTCCTGCCAAGTCGTGGGAGCGGGTCAACAACGTGGAGACAGCCCAACTTTATCCCGTCTTCCCGTGGCGTATCTTTGGCGTGGGTTGTGAAGGAGATTCGTTGCAGGTGGCACGTGACACCTACAACCTGGATGCCGATGCCATCAAGTTCCGCTCCCCGAAAGGGTGGAAGCAGGACAATATCTGGGCGGCGTGCTTGGGCTTGACCGACGAAGCGGCCCGACTGACCAAAGAAAAATTGGCGGACGGCCCTCATCGCTTCCCTGCCTTTTGGGGGCCGGGGTTCGACTGGACTCCCGATCATAACTGGGGAGGTAGCGGCATGATTGGTCTGCAAGAGATGTTGCTGCAGACCCGAAACGGGAAGATTTACCTTTTCCCTGCCTGGCCGGCTGCTTGGAATGTACGTTTCAAGCTCCACGCTATCGACCAGACGGTGGTGGAGGCGGAACTCCGTGACGGAAAGCTGGCGCGCCTGCAAGTGACCCCCGAAAGCCGCAAAGCCGATGTGATAGTCAATTTGAAGCAATAACATAATACCTTATAATCGCATGAAGAAAACACTGATAGCCCTGTTGCTCCTCGTCCCTTGCATGACGTTGTGGGCAAACCTGTCGCAAGAGATTTCCGTTGCCGGCTTCTTTCCGCTTTCGGAGAGCGGACGCCTTGTCTATGATTTCAATGCCGGATGGCGTTTCCATAAGGGAGATGTGGCGAACGGCGAAGCGCTCGAACTGGATGACTCCGCTTGGGCGGTAGTCTCAACGCCCCACAGCGTGGAACTGATGCCGGCGGAAGCCAGCGGTTGCCGCAACTACCAAGGCATTGTCTGGTACCGCAAACACTTTGTGGTGCCACAGGATACGAAAGGGAAAAACGTGAGCCTCCACTTCGAGTCCATCATGGGAAAGCAGAAGTTCTACGTCAACGGAAAGTTGGTGAAGGAACACTTGGGGGGCTATCTGCCCGTTACGCTACAGCTCTCCGAGGCCGGCATCCAAGCCGGTGACACCTGTGTGGTGGCTGTGATGGCTGACAATAGCGACGACAAGACCTATCCTCCCGGCAAGACACAATATACGTTGGACTTTGCCTACCACGGAGGCATTTACCGTGACGTGTGGCTGATTGCCAAGTCGCCCGTTGCCATCACCGATGCCGTTGAGGCCAACCGTACGGCGGGTGGGGGAGTATTTGTCCACTATGACAACATCTCCGACAAACGGGCGGACGTGTTTGTCAACACCGAAGTGGCGAATGACGGCAAACAATCCTGCCAAGCCGTGGTGGAGACCTCCTTGCTGGATGCTGCCGGCACGGTGGTGAAACGGGTCAGCCAACGCATCCCGTTGGCAGTCGGTGAGACCAAGACGGTGACGCAAAAGATACAGGTCAAGAACCCTCATTTGTGGATTCCGGACGCTCCTTACCTCTATCGCATAGAGTCCCGCGTCAAACAAAACGGGACTTGCGTGGATGGCGGCGTTACCCGCATCGGTATCCGCCTGTGCGAGTTCAGGGGAAAGGAAGGCTTTTGGCTGAATGGCAAACGCTACGAACAACTGGTCGGTGCTAACCGTCACCAGGACTTTGCCTATGTGGGCAACGCCGTGCCTAACTCCCAACAATGGCGCGATGCCAAACGGCTGCGCGATGCAGGTTGCCGCATCATCCGTGTGGCGCACTATCCGCAAGACCCCTCGTTTATGGACGCTTGCGACGAGCTGGGTATGTTTGTCATCGTGGCTACCCCCGGTTGGCAGTTCTGGAACAAGAAGCCGGAGTTTGCCGAACGCGTACACGCCAACACGCGCGACATCATCCGCCGCGACCGCAACCATCCTTCCGTATTGATGTGGGAACCTATCCTCAATGAGACTTCCTATCCGAAGGAGTTTGCCTTGGAAGCACTCCAGGTAACGAAAGACGAATATCCTTATCCGGGTCGTCCTGTCGCCGTCGCTGACGTGCACTCCGCCGGTGTGCGCGACAACTACGACGTGGTCTATGGCTGGCCGGGAGACGACGAGAAAGCGGATGCCCCCAAGCAGTGTATCTTCACCCGTGAGTTTGGCGAGAACGTGGACGACTGGTACGCCCACAACAACGACAACCGCGCCTCACGCAGTTGGGGCGAACGTCCGATGAAGGTGCAGACATTGTCGTTGGCAAAGACCTACGACGGGCTTTATCGTACCACGGGACAGTTTATCGGCGGTGCCTTGTGGCATCCGTTCGACCATCAACGCGGCTATCACCCAGACCCCTATTGGGGCGGACTGTTCGACTGTTTCCGCCAACCAAAATACGCCTATTACATGTTCCGTAGCCAGACCTCTCCGGAATTGCATCATCCGGTGGCGGACTGTGGGCCGATGGTCTACATCATGCACGAGATGACGCAGTTCTCCGACAAGGATGTGGTGGTCTTCAGCAACTGTGACTCCGTACGCCTCTCCGTCTATGACGGCACAAAGAGTTGGACGAAACCTGTAGTCCACAAACAAGGCGGCATGCCCAACGCTCCGGTGGTGTTCGATGACGTATGGGATTTCTGGGAAGCCCGTGACTACAGCTACAAACAGAAGAACTGGCAGAAGGTGAATATGGTGGCGGAAGGAATCATTGACGGGAAGGTGGTATGCTCCACCAAGAAGATGCCGTCGCGCCGATCCACCAAGCTGCGCCTCTATGTCGATTGGCAGAACCAGGAGTTCGTGGCCAACGGTTCGGACATCATTGTCGTGGTGGCGGAGGTCACTGACGACAGCGGTCACGTCCGTCGTTTGGCGAAAGAGAACATTGTATTCACCGTTGAAGGAGAGGGCGAACTCATAGGCGATGCCTCCATTCATGCCAATCCCCGTCCGGTAGAATGGGGTTCGGCTCCCGTACTGGTACGCTCTACCCGTAAGGCCGGCAAGATTACCGTGAAGGCTCGTGTGCAATTTGAAGGTACCCATGCGCCCACACCGGCGGAAATCACCTTTGAGAGTGTGCCGGCTACGATTCCTTTCTGCTATCTCGATGAAGAGCGTGCGGGCAGGCAGACTGTGCAGACTGGGCAGAAGGGTGGTGTGCAGCTGACGGAAGAAGAGAAACGCCAGGCACTTGACGAGGTGGACAAGCAACAGAAAGAATTCGGTATACAGAAGTAGTGTACCCACACAAGCGGAAAGAACCAAGAACCTTTTATAAATATGAAGATGAGAAAACAATTACTTCAGGCGGTATGTGCCATTGAAACAAAAACATACAAACTGAGGCGTTTAGGGTGTGTGGGCTTGTTGTGCGGATTGACGTTGAGCTCCGTCTATGCGCAAGACACTCCCATTGCCTACAAGGACGGGCAGCTCCTCTATGAGACGGACGCGAAGGGAAACCGTATCATCGATTTCTCTTATTGTGGTTATCGCAACTCCAACGTGGAGATTCCCGACGTGCCCGTTGCGGTCTATGTCTCCCCCGTGGAGGGTGACAACAGTGCCGCTATCCAGCGTGCCATTGACTATGTATCCTCCCTGAAGCCCGATGCCAACGGATTGCGTGGGGCGGTGCTGCTGCGGAAAGGAACTTACAGACTGGACAAGTCGATCTATATCCGTACGTCGGGTGTCGTGCTGAGAGGCGCTGACAAGACGGGTACGGTACTCGAAAAGCAGGGCTATGAGCGAGGAGCGATTGTCTACATCGAAGGCTACGACAACCGTAAGGTAACGGATACGCTCTCCGTGGCTTCGGAGTATGTGCCGGTGAATGCGCGTACGTTGTCACTCTCCTCCAAAGGAAACCTGAAAGCCGGCGACCGCGTGTTGGTCTATCGCCCTTCCGAGAAGGAGTGGATAGCCTCCGTCGGTTGCGATATCTTCGGTGGGGGCATCAGCTCGTTGGGTTGGAAGCCCGGTGATGCCGACCTCTATTGGGACCGTACGGTGGAACGGGTGGAGGGCAACTCCATCACGCTCGATGCTCCGCTCACCATGGCGTTGGACGCTTCCAACGCCCACAGCAAAGTGCTGCTCTACACTTGGAACGGACGCATTGCCGACAGTGGTGTGGAGAACCTCTCGTTGGTGTCCGACTATGACAAACGCTATCCTCTCGACGAGAACCACGCATGGACGGGTGTCTCCATCAACCATGCCGAGAACTGTTGGGTGCGCAACCTCAACTTCTCACAGTTGGCAGGTAGCGCCGTTGTGGTTCAGCCAACGGTAGCTAAAGTCACTGTGGAGGACTGTATCTCCACCCATCCTGTGTCGGAGGTCGCCGGTCTGCGCAGACAGACGTTCTACACGCTGGGTCAGCTCACGCTGTTTCAACGCTGCTTCTCCGAACAGGGAATACACGACTTTGTGGCGGGCATGAACGCTGCCGGCCCCAATGCTTTCGTGCAGTGCGAATCGTCCGAATCGAAAGGCTATAGCGGTGCGGTGGGCGCATGGGCTTGTGGCTTGCTGTTCGATGTGGTGAACATTGACGGTCACGACTTGGCGTTCCGTAACTTGGGACAGTCCAAGGCCGGAGCCGGATGGAACACGGCAAACAGTGTCTTCTGGCAATGTACGGCGGCGGAGATTCATTGCTACGCTCCCGCAGCGGACGCTAAAAACTACGCTTACGGATGTTGGGCTCAGTTCTCGGGCGACGGCGTATGGTCCGCTTCCAACAATCACGTGTCTCCCCGCAGCTTGTTCGACGCACAGTTGGAAGCCCGCTTGCAGACGGATTTGTCGAAGCGCAACCGGGTGTGGCCGCTCTCTTCCAGCGGCGCTACCAGTAGCCCTACTATCGACCAGGCCACGTTGATGTCGAAAGAGGCGATAAAACCGAGGCTCACGCTGAGGATGTGGATAGACCAACGTCCGTTTGACGCTCCGGTATCTACCGACGGGGTGAAATCCATGGATGAGGTGAAGTTCAAGCAGCCGGCAGTGAGTGCCCCGGCAAAGAAACAATGCCGTGTGGAGAATGGCGTGCTGGTGGCGGACGGCTGCCTGATGACAGGCGATGTGCGCAAGGCTACCTGGTGGAGCGGCAGCTTGCGCCCCAACTATGTGCGTGACGCATCGGACAACATCACCCGCTTTGTGCCCGACCGTGAAGGCACGGGCTTCACCGACCGCATCGATTCCGTGGTGACGAAGATGAAACGTCGTCACAACGTGGCCATGTACTACAACTACGGACTTTGGTACGACCGTCGGCGTGACGACCACGAACGCATCCGTCGGCGCGACGCTGACGTGTGGGCACCCTTCTATGAACAGCCTTTCGCGCGCAGCGGACAAGGCTCTGCCTGGGAAGGGATGAGCAAGTATGACCTTACCCGACCCAACACCTGGTATTGGGGACGTTTGAAAGAGTTCGCCGACAAGGCTGAACCGGAAGGCATCCTGCTCTACTACAACAACTACTTCCAACACAACATACTCGAGGCTGGAGCGCACTGGGTGGATTGCCCCTGGCGTACGGCCAACAACATCAACGATACCGGATTCACCGAACCGGTGAACTTTGCCGGTGACAAACGTATCTTTGTGGCGGAGATGTTCTATGACATCAGTCACCCCGTGCGCAGGGAACTCCATCGTAACTACATCCGTCAGTGCCTCAATAACTTTGCGGACAACAGTAACGTCATCCAGTTCATCAGCGCCGAGTATACCGGGCCGCTCTACTTCATGCAGTTCTGGCTCGACTGCATCGCAGAGTGGGAGCAGGAAACCGGCAAGCATGCCTTGGTTGCGTTGAGCGCCACCAAGGATGTGCAGGATGCTATCCTGAGCGACCCCAAACGGGCTGCGGTGGTCGACATCATCGACATTCGTTACTGGCACTATCGGGTGGACGGCTCGGCTTACGCTCCCGAAGGCGGCAAGAACATGGCACCGCGTCAGCATGCGCGCAAGGTGAAAGAAGGCAAGATGGGTGAGGAGGGCGCTTACAAGGCCGTGAGCGAATACCGTACCAAATATCCAGACAAGGCCGTGATGCTCTATGCGCAGAACTATCCCAATCAGGGATGGCCTGTCTTGATGGCGGGAGGCTCGTGCCCGGTACTGCGCCTCGGCGACGAAGCCCTGCTTCGTGCCATTCCGCAGATGAAGCCCGTAGTGAACGGTGACGCGGACTATCACCTGTTGCAGGGCGACAACGGAGCGTTGGTGCGTGTGGGTAAGGGCAGTGAGGTTGCGCTGCAACTACCTGCCGGAATGTACCGTGTGAAGTATGTACACGAGCGAAGCGGTGAGGTCACCCTGCTCGTCAAGAAGGTGAAAGTGACCGGTGACTACACCCTGAAAGCCGAGAAGGGTGGGGTCTACTGGTTGGAAAAGATATAACGCGCACATAAACGTTATACGGGTCGGCCCGAAAACCCGGTGGCGATTATTCGGTTAACCGACCATTGACCTTACGTGTGTCCACGTAAGTACTTACGTTGCCCGATGAAAGTACTTACGTTGGCTCACGTAAGTACTTACGTTGACAGGTGCAACCGCTTGCGTTATCCGGGTGAATCGTTCCGATGGGTTGGTGAGGCCAAAGTCTTGTGTGCCTCTACTTCCGTTTCTTCCGGCCTTTCTCCTTGCCGCCCTTCTTCCCTTTGTCCGCTTTGATGCGGTTCGCCTTGGTCTGTCCGTGCCATTGTGGAGAAGAAATCCGGTCGTCGGGGGTGGACGCTAAGGTGAAGTCGAGCTGCTTCTTCTCGAGATTGGTGCAAGACACCTTTATCTTGATGGGGTCGCCCAGGTTATAGCGTTTGTGGTTCCGGCGGCCGATAAGGCAATAGTTCTTCTCGTCAAAGTCGAAGTAGTCGTTGCCCAACTCGCGGATAGGTACCAGACCCTCGCACTTGTTCTCGTTCAGCTCCACGTAGAGCCCCCATTCCGTGATGCCGCTGATGACACCGTCGTAGGCCTGCCCGATGTGGTCGGACATATACTCCACCTGTTTGTACTTAATGCTGGCGCGCTCGGCCGATGCGGCGGTCTGTTCCATGGCGGAGCAGTGCTCGCAGAGGTTCTCGTACTTGTCCCTGTTCACGGAACGTCCGCCCGCCAGATAGCGCGTGAGCAAGCGGTGAACCATCAAGTCCGGGTAACGGCGGATAGGAGAGGTGAAGTGCGTGTAGTAGTCGAACGCCAAACCATAGTGCCCTATGTTATAGGTACTGTAGCGCGCTTTCTGCATCGCCCGCAGCGACACGGTCTCTATCAGGTTCTGCTCGCGTGTGCCCTGCACCTTGTCCAGCAAACTGTTGATGGACTTCGATACTTCGGCGTTCGATCCGGTGGTGCGCAACTTATAGCCAAAGCGCGTGATGAAGCTCTTCAGATTCTCCAGCTTGTCGGGGTCGGGGAGGTCGTGGATACGGTAGGGGAACACTTTGGGCTTCACATTCTTGGCTACCTTGCCGATGCGTTCCGCAACCGTCCGGTTGGCCAACAGCATAAACTCCTCTATCAGCTTATTGGCCTCCTTGGCTTCCTTGAAGTAGACACCGATAGGCTTGCCGTTCTCGTCGAGGTTGAACTTCACCTCCGTGCGCTCGAAACTGATGGCACCTTCGGCAAAACGCTTTTCCCTCAGAATCTTTGCCAGACGGTTTAACGTGAGAATTTCCTCCTTGTAGTCGCCCTCACCGGTCTCTATGATTTGCTGGGCCTCCTCGTAGGCGTAGCGTCGGTTACTCTTGATGATTGTGTGTACGATGCGTGAACTGCGCACTTCGGCCTTCTCGTTCATCTCGAAGACGACGGAGTAGGCCAGTTTCTCTTCATTGGGGCGCAGCGAACAGATGAAGTTACAGAGCCGCTCGGGCAACATGGGGACGGTGCGGTCTACCAGATAGACCGACGTGGCGCGCTCCTGCGCCTCCTTGTCGATGACGCTGCCCTCCTTCACGTAGTGCGACACGTCGGCGATGTGTACGCCAATCTCCCAAAGTTCCTCCTTCAGCTTGCGGATAGAGAGCGCGTCATCGAAGTCCTTCGCGTCCGCAGGGTCGATGGTGAACGTGACCGTCTTGCGGAAATCCTCGCGCCCTTCCAAGTCCTCTTTCGTGAACTCTTCGGGAATTTTGTCAGCCGCCTTCTCCACGTTCTCCGGATAGACGTACGGCAGTCCATATTCGGCGAGGATGGCGTGCATCTCCGTCGTGTTGTCGCCCGCCTTGCCCAAGATGTCTATCACCTTGCCGATGGGGTTCTTGGCACGGAAAGGCCATTCGGTAATCTTCACCACGGCCTTGTCGCCCGTCTTTCCCTTGTTTAGATTCTCCTTCGGGATGAAGATGTCGTTGGCGAGGTTGCGGTCTTCCGTAATCAGAAACGCGTAACCCTTCTCCACCTGCAGCGTGCCGATGAAGTTCTGCTCCGCATGCTCCACGATTTCGATGACTTCGCCTTCGCGTTCGCGGTTCTTCCGCTTGGCGAAGAGGGCTACACGCACCTTGTCGTTGTTCATCGCATGACCCGAATTGCGCTCGGCAATGAACACCGGCTCACCGCCACCCTCGGGGATGAAGGAGTTCTTTCCGTTGCTCTTTCGCTGGAACGTGCCGTCGATAATCTGCCCGTGGTCGCTATATTGGAAGAAACCCTTCTTGGGTTCGCTCAGGTAATCCTCCTCCACCAAATCCTCCAGAATGTCCAAGCAGAGCGCTTTCAGTGGATGCGTGTCCAGGTTGAGCTCGCTAAAGATCTGTTTGAAGCTCCACATCTGATTGATATCCTTTTGAAACAGAGCGGTCAGCTGTCCTACCAACTCCTTCTTCGTCATGCGTTTGCCGCCTTTTCTTCCCGATTTGCCCATAATTGTGAATATTTACAGTTGTCAGTTTACTCCTACAAAGAAAGCGATTATTCTTGTATCCCGGTGCATTTCGTCCCTGTTTTTTGAGGTTGGAAGCGTTCAACCTCCTCAGATGATACAGGGATGTTTCATGATTAACGCGTGAATCGGCAAATTATTGCGGACGAGTTTTAGGCTTCTGCGTCCGATTTGCATTACCTTTGCACACTTGACAGACAAATGCGGAATAGCCAATGAAAATATTGATAACGGGAGCAAGCGGCTTCATCGGTAGCTTTCTGGTGGAAGAAGCCTTGCGCAGAGAGATGGAGGTGTGGGCCGGCGTGCGCCAGAGCAGTTCGTGCCGCTACTTGCAGGATAGCCGGATACGGTTCGCCTGCCTCGACTTTGCCAACCCTCAGACACTGCACAATCAGCTGCGTGAGCATAAACGGCTACACGGTGGCTGGGACGTGATTGTCCACTGTGCCGGCGTGACCAAGTGCCGCCACCGGGAGGAGTTCATGGAGGGCAACTACCAAGCCACGCGTAACTTGGTGGAGGCGCTGACGGCACTGGAGATGACTCCCCGTCAGTTTGTCTACATCAGCTCGCTCAGCGTGATGGGGCCGCTCCGTGAAAAGGATTACACTCCTATCCGTGTGACCGATGAGGCTCGACCTAACACGGCGTACGGCGAGAGCAAACTGGCTTCCGAACGCTATCTGGAGTCGCTCGGAGGATTTCCCTGCGTCATCTTCCGCCCCACAGGCGTTTATGGCCCGCGCGAGAAGGACTATTTCCTTATGGCCAAGTCCATCAAGCAACACCTCGATTTCTCCGTAGGCTTCAAGCGGCAAGACCTCACCTTCATCTATGTGAAGGACTTGGTGAAGGCCATCTATCTGGCTATCGACAAGGAGGTGACGGACCGCACCTATCTGGTGAGCGACGGGCGGGTCTACCAAAGTAGCGCGTTCTCCCGCCTGATAGAGAAAGAACTGGGCAATCCGTTTGTTATCCACGTCAAATGTCCCTTGTTTATTCTAAAAGTCGTATCTTTGCTGGCCGAAAAAGCGGCTGGTCTCTGTGGCAAGAGCAGTACGCTCAACGGCGACAAGTATCAAATCATGAAACAACGCAACTGGCAATGCGACATCACTCCTGCGGAGGAAGAGCTTGGCTACAAGGCCGACTATGACCTGGCGCGTGGCGTGAAGGAAATCATCGCCTGGTACAAACAAGAAAAATGGCTTTAGAATTACTGAAAAAGACGGATGCGGAGAAGGGTCTCTTTGCGATAGAGAAGATAGGGCTCGTCTATACGCTGTTTACCTCGGTCGTCATCGCGCTGCTGTTCCGCGACATGGAACGTCCCGTGGGCATGTTGCTCGAACGGTTGGCCATCGTGGCGGTCATGATGGCGTTGGTTTGGGTTTACCGGCAATACGCCTGCAAACTGACGGCTTTCCTGCGCACCGCCTACCAGATGGCGCTGTTGGCTTATTGGTACCCCGACACGTATGAGTTCAACCGCCTGTTTCCCAACCTCGACCATCTGTTCGCCTCGTGCGAACAAGCCCTTTTCCATTGCCAACCAGCCATCCTCTTTCCGCAGTACTGCTCGTCCGCCTGGTTTTGCGAAGCCTTCAACTTGGGATACTTCAGCTACTACCCGATGATTTTCGGCATCGCTCTGTTCTGTTTTTTCCGCCGCTACAGCGAGTTCGACAAGGTGGCGTTCATCCTTGTCACCTCCTTTTTTGTCTATTACCTCATCTATCTGTTCCTGCCCGTTGCCGGACCGCAGTATTACTTCCCTGCCATTGGCTTGGAACAAGTGTCCCAGTCTCATTTTCCCGCCATAGGCGATTATTTCAACTACCATGCGGAACTGCTCCCTACCAAAGAACCGGAGTGGGGTGTCTTCTACAAGTTAGTGGAGATGTCCCAGCAAGCCGGTGAGCGACCGACGGCGGCCTTCCCCAGTTCGCACGTGGGCATGTCCACCATCATCCTCCTGTTGGCCTACCGCATCAAGAAACCCCTCTTTTGGTGTCTGATGCCCTTCTACCTGCTGCTCTGCTGCGCCACCGTTTACATCCAGGCCCACTACCTGATTGATGCCATTGCCGGTTTCTTCTCCGCCTTCCTCATCTATGCCTTCTCCGTATGGTTGTACGGGCGGATGCGGAAAGACAGGGGTTAGCGTTCCCATGCACACTGCTTTGGCTACGACCCCATCTCCAACACCCCGACCTTTAACCTGTCACGTCTCACTCTTCCACAGAAGGAATTGCTGTATGCCATTGCCAAGGACGGCATTGTCAGGCAGATTACCTCTGCCGCCTTCACAAAGAAGTACAATCTCCGCTCGGCAAGTAGTGTACAGAGTGCCACCCGGAAACTGCTGGAGTATCATCTGGTGTCCACTTCACAGGGCACATATTACATAGACGACCAGTTGATGCAACTGTGGTTGGTAAGGTCGTGAAACGGATATGGGGGCGTTCGACATTCCGGGTGATACGTCAGGCAGTGAACGTCGCCTTTGTTTGAGTTATGAATGAAAGGAACTGTGTAACGGAAAATCCTCAAAGTGCACAATGAAATTGCCTCAAAGTGCACAATGAAATTGCCTCAAAGTGCACAATGGTTATTGCTCCTTGTGGATTTATTGCCGCATAACTTGCGGAAATATAGATGATTTTCCTTACCTTTGCCTCCGAACGGAAAACGAAGAAAAATGAAAAGGTATTCTCCACGGATAGCTGACCAAATGCTAAGCAGAAGACTCCAAGGGGTAGGTGCCGTCTTGATACAAGGACCTAAATGGTGCGGAAAGACTACCACTGCGGAACAGCTGGCAAAAAGTATCGTATATATGGACGACCCGGAGTACATGGAACAAAACTTGGAACTTGCCGGCTTGTCCCCCAAGAAACTTCTTGCCGGGCCGACTCCACGCCTTATTGACGAATGGCAACTTGCGCCTCAGCTTTGGGATACAGCCCGTTTCGAGGTAGACCATAGAGGCGAACTTGGTCAGTTCATCTTTACAGGTTCAGCCGTACCTGCCGATACCGCCAAAATTCATCATACCGGTACAGGCAGGTTCGCCTGGCTGACCATGCGAACCATGAGCCTTTCCGAATCCGGTGACTCTACGGGAGAAGTCAGCGTCAAGGGATTATTTGACAACCCCGGTGCGGATGTCTTTGGAACGAACAACCAAAACATCGACTCCATAGCGTGGCTTATCTGCCGAGGCGGCTGGCCGCAGGCGACAACTGTCAAGAAAGAAGTGGCACTTGACATGGCGTATAGGTATTATGAAGCTGTTGTCAACAACGACATCTCGCGGGTGGATAACATTAAACGGGATTCAGAACGTACAAAAAGAATCCTTCGTTCCGTCGCGCGTAACCAATGCGCACAAGGTACAGTCAACACGATATGTGCTGACATTGAGAACAACGATGCTATTGCGGCCAACAGGACAACCGTCACATCCTACATAGACGCGTTGAAGAAGATTTTTGTGTTGGAAGATTCGCCCGCATGGAATCCCAACCTTAGGAGTAAAACCGCTATCAGAACGTCCGAGACCCGGTATTTCTCAGACCCTTCTATTGGCATTGCAGCGTTGGGATTAGGGCCAAACGACCTCGTCAATGACTTGAATACGATGGGACTGTTTTTCGAGTCAATGTGCGTGAGGGACCTTCGTGTGTATGCCGATGCCTTGGATGGAACCATCTATCACTATCGGGACAGCAATGGCTTGGAGTGCGACACGGTCATTCATCTGCGTAATGGTAACTATGGGCTAATTGAAATCAAATTAGGCGGTGAGAAAAATATAGAAGACGGAGCCAAGAACCTGAAGTCATTGGCTTCCAAAATTGATACGACCAAGATGAAAGCCCCGTCGTTCCTGATGGTCTTGACAGGCACGTCAAGATACGCCATTCGCCGAGAGGATGGAGTATATGTTGTTCCCATTGGATGTTTGAAGGACTGACCCCAAATCATCCTTGCTTCGGCGAATATCCGGGTTGAGGGAATGAAAGTCCGTATCATAGATGCTCACACCACCACCAATTTTCACGTCATTGCCAATCGTGATACGCTTATGGCAAATCAATGCCGCCTGCGACATACCCACATTATCTCCTATAGTCAACTTGGCTCCACGGTCTACAAAGAACGTGCACCGCTCATAACATCCTATGGGATTCCCTTTTATCCCATTGTTCATGGCAAAATTCTTGCCTATTGAGAACCTGCCTCCACGTGCCACCATGACGTATGGGATGCCGGAGGTACGGTACGTGCTGTACTCTACTGCATTTCCCTTAAGAACAGCACTCGTCAAAAGTCTGTGGATGATATTGGCCACATTATGGTAACATCTACGGATAATCTTATAAAGCGTGAAAACTAACATGAGACAATCTCCTTCTAAATCTATATAACTTGCGGGAATATAGATGTTTTTACTTATCTTTGCCAACGAAAGGAGAATCGGACATGGCAAACATCAATGGCAGAAAATTACCGGCAGGCATCCAGTCGTTCAAGGTAATCCGGGAAGAAGGTTATCTTTACGTTGACAAGAGCGATATCGTTTGGAACTTAGCGAACAGTGGCAATAAGTATAATTACCTGAGCCGTCCACGACGCTTTGGAAAGTCTATCCTTGTTGATACGCTACAGGTGTACCTTGAAGGTAGGAAAGAACTCTTCGAGGGGCTGAAGATTATGCAGTTGGAAAAGGACTGGAAGCAATATCCTGTCATCCGCCTTGACCTCAGCCGTGGCGGGGCCAACGCGGAGACACTGCGTTCCTATCTCGACATACGCTTTGAGGAATACGAAAACAAGTATGGCATCATCCCGAAAGCCACGGCACAACTCGCTGACCGTTTCAGCGGTATCATTGCCGCCGCCTACAAACAGACGGAACTGAAGGTCGCCATCCTCATCGACGAATACGACTCGCCTCTCCAGCATTCCTGGAACACCCCCGAGCACGACAGGTGTACGGAGGTTTACCGTGAGGTGTTTGCCATTCTGAAAGCCGCTGATGAGTACGAGCGGTTAGTGTTCATCACGGGTATCACCAAGTTCACCCAAATATCCCTGTTCTCCGTACTCAACAACCTCAGCAACATCAGTTTTGAGCCCGAGTACGCCGCCATCTGCGGCATCACGGAGGAGGAAATCGGTGAGAACTTCCAACCCGAGCTGGAAAGGATGGCAGAGGTGAACGGATGGACCTTGCAGCAGACCCACGACCGTCTGAAGGATTATTACGACGGCTACCACTTCAGCCGCCGCAACATGACAGACATCTACAATCCGTATAGCCTCATCAACTCCTTAGACACTAAAGACATCCGCAATTTCTGGGCTGCGTCTGGCGCCACGTCCCTGCTCCCCAAGTTTGTGGACGACATGGAACTTCGACTGAAGAACTTCGAGGGTTGCCGCATCATGCGCGACACTTTGGAGATGTCGGATGTCACTGGCGGCGGATCCGAGTTGTTCCTTTATCAGTCGGGCTACCTTACCATCAAGGACAGCGATGAATATGGCTATACATTAGGTTTCCCCAACGAAGAGGTGAGGAAGGCACTCTACGACATGGTGCTTCCGTCCCTGACATTGAGGACAAGAAGTGACATCCAGTCCCTTCAGGCCTTCCTTTACGCCCAAATGGGCATGGGACAGGTAGACGACGCCATGAAATCATTGAAGGCTCTCATTGCCGACGTGCCTTACAGCAACAAGAAACTCGCCTCGATGGACATGGAGGAACGCTATCGCCTCATCATCAGCACCATCTTCAACGCCATCGGCCTGAAGGTGGAGGTGGAGAAGATGATTGCCACGGGAAGGATTGACATGACCGTCCAGACCTCCCGCTACATCTATGTCATCGAGCTCAAGCTGAGAAACAGCGGAGGCAAGGAAGCCGCCTCGCGGCAAATACTCGACCGCCAATACATGGAACCCTTCAAGGCCGACAAGCGTCAGGTCATCGGCCTGGGCATTGAGCTTGACGAAGAGGGAAAGGGTCTCTTGGCCTGGAAGCGGGTGCAATGAAAATCCTCAAAAGTGCATAACGGAATTGCCTCAAAGTGCACAATGACTATCGTTTTTCAGTGAGTTTGCTAATATATAACTTACTGGAACATATCTGCTTTACTATCCACTTGGTCTAACTGAAAAAAGCCTTGGCATGCGGTTGAGGATTTGAGGCTCTACTCTTTTGACTGCTCCTTCAGAAAGTATATGGGCGAGCGTGCCGTGCCGTCCTTCACCATGACGCCTTGGCTGCAGAAGTGCTTCAGCCATTTCTGTGCGGTGTACTGGGTCAGGCCGAACTGGAAGCGCATCATGCGAGTCGTGATGTAGCGGTTTTCTTGCAGATACTCCTTGACTTTCGTCAGTAACGCTTTCTCCGTGTATTGGGTGGATTGACTGGAGTATCTGGAACGTACGAAATTCAATCCCCGCTGCACTTCCTGCAACAGGCTCGCTTCGGGACGGAAATTGATGCCGGTGAGGCGAACCTCTTTACCTGAAATCTTCTTGTCGGGATTCTCCTCCGGCATCTCCAGCCTGGCGGACATTGAGAAATAGCCTATTTCGGGAATGTAGACTCGACGGCCCGATTGAAGTTCGCTCACGCAAATGTCGTGCAGCTCGGCAAGCACGGCGGCCACATCGCCCTTGGTGAGGGAACACTGTTGCTGTATCCTCTCCTGCAGTTGCTTGGCGGTCATCGGTTCGTGCTGCACCACTCTGACGAAGCGTCTTTTCTCGCCGCTTCCCGTGGCGTTGTTGATTGTGTAAACATCGTACTTCAGTTTCATGTTCTTTCTTGTGTTTGTCGGTTACTACTCAGTTTTTGTCGTTTGACGCATGGCCGTTGAGACGACCCGTGCAAATATACATAACGATGTAAGAATCCGTATCTAATAGTGTAAAAGTTTAGTATTATTTATGTTATGACAATTGTCATCAATGTTGTTGACAACTGTCATTCAAGTTTACGACAACTGTCAGCAATGTTTATGACAACTGTCATCCACTGTTATGACAGTTGTCGTTCAATCATCAAGTCCTACAGGTTGAACGTGTCAGACTGATGTCTTTCAGGGTTGAAGCGCATGTGTCCCTCTTGGTCATAACCTCCTTGTAACGGTTGTAGTTTGCGCCAGCCACAACCGCTCGTTGTAACGTACTGTCTGGGCATGTCTTTAGTGCGCGTCGCGAGCCGAAGATTTCGGTGTGGGTATATAAATCGGGAGAAAAGATTTCGGTGTATTTTAGATGAAGTGCAGCAATGCCCGAAAGCCAGGCAGGCTATCAAATACCTTGTAAAGGACGGACGATATGATTACAAGAGTTAAAATATGGATAAGGTGTAATATTCCTACATATTTGTGCGCTATATTTCTTATGCGTGAAAAATAATTTGTAATTTTGCAATAATATTACAATAATGACATAAAACATACACTATGATAAGGGATTTTTGGGTAAGGAATTATCTCTCCATTCGAGACAAACAGGAGTTGAGTTTCTTGGCTAAGGGGCCTTCTTCGGAACTTGTTACAGAGGTTGCCGAAGGGGTGTTCTTGTATAAGTTAGGAATCCTATATGGATCCAATGCTTCTGGAAAATCCAACATGTTGATTGCCATGAATGAAGTGTTTCGCCTGCTGGTCATGCCAAAGTCTGATGCGGCAGTCGGAATCGGTGGTTGTATTCCATTTGTACTCACCAAGAATGAACCGACGGAAATGCACGTATCATTCTATGCCAATGGTACAAGATACGACTATGATGCCAAGTTCAACGACAAGCATATTTTGAGCGAAGCCTTGTACTATTACCCCAACAAATCAAAATCCCTGTTCTATGAGCGCAGTTTTGTGGGCGAGAATGTTCAGGCAGACATCAGGTTCGGCGCGAGCCTCAAGCTCCAGGTCAAGACGCAGGAGAGCATCCGCGAAAACACTCTGAATAACCATAGTGTACTGTCGGTTTGCCGTAAGGCTGCACTGAAAGAAGACATTGCTCCGTTTAACGCGCTTCATAATTGGATAATGGATAACTATCATGAAATTGATGGTGGTGGAGACAAAGGTATAGTCGAAATCTTGAAAGATGCTTATAGCAACCCTAAAAAACGCAAATTCTATAACACCATGCTTCAAAAGGCCGACCTAAACATCTTGGAATATCGTCCTGTTGTGGAAGACCGCATTGTGCCCAATGATTTCCGCGAGCGTATCCGGAAGGAAAGTATTCCAGAGGAGATGAAAGATGTCCTGTTGAAGCCGACCTCAGATTCCGTCACATTCTTGAATCATTCGGACAATGGTGACTTTGACATTCCGCTCAGATGGCAATCAAAGGGAACTCAGAAGTACATCCGCATATTGGATGCATTATACGACATGATAACAAGTCCTCATGTGTGCTATCTTGATGAACTGGGAGAGGATTTGCATAACGACCTGCTGTACTACTATCTCAATGTCTTCATCTTCAACTCCGACAAGTCGCAGTTGGTTATCACGAGTCAGGAGACTACCCTCTTGTCACAGGACATGATTAACGAGAACAGAGGTGTGGTGTGGTTTGTTGAAAAGAACAAAGAGACAGCGTCATCAGAATATGCCCGTGGCGATTCATTTGGTTTGCACAAGAACCTGTCGCTATACAATTCATATCGTATTGGTCGATTGGGTGCCAAGCCGGAACTGGGTAGTATCTTTGTAAATCTGGAGGACTGATATGGGAAAGCTACGACAAACAGCACTCATTTTGGGTGAAGGGTCAACGGAATTCTTCTATTTCAAATCTCTATGCGACGTGTTCAAACGTCTGACCATCAAGCCGGATTATCCGAAGCATACCAATATCAAGGAACTGGATGCAAAGATTGCGGAGGGTGTGGAAATGGGTTACAGTTATATCTTCTGCATCATCGACATGGACACGAAGGACAGGGAGCCTGAGCATTCACAATACCGTAAGCTAAAGGCAAAGTATGCCAAACCCGTTGACAAGCCAAAGAAAGGTATCTACTGCGAGGTTGAGTTCTTTGAAACTTACCGTTGTACTGAACTGTTCTTCCTCTATTATTTCCGCTACACCTCACGTCCATACGAGACACAGGAACCATTGTTCAAAGACCTCAACCAATGCGTGGAGTATCGAAAGACGGTAGAGTTCTTTATCAAAACCAAGGGATTGCATGGTTACTTTGAGCGCAATGGCGGAAGTCTCGAAAAGGCAGTGGTCAATGCTAATCGGTCTATGGATGAGAAGCTGAAGAGTGGTAGAGATTATACTTACTCTGAACTGGGGAGGTTGATAGAAAAGTTAGGAAGCATATAAAATCGCCAACTGCCACAACGGAAATCCGCCAACTGCCACAACGGATGCGTTGTTACAACAGTATTTAATGGGTTTATTGCGCTGATATTATGTAAATTGTTGTACTTTTGTACCCGTAGTCATAAACAGAAGAAAATATGAAAGAATATAAGGCTAGGATTGCTGATGAAATATTGGCAGAAAAGTTGGACGCAATGGGGGCAGTTCTGATAGAAGGACCCAAGTATTGCGGCAAGACTACACTGGCGGCCCGACAAGCCAAAAGCATTCTGTCAATGTCTGACCCGGACACGATGGAGCAGAACATCGCCATGGCCAATACCAACATCAAACTGTTGCTTCGGGGTGAAACGCCTCGACTGATAGACGAGTGGCAGATAGCCCCGAAGATTTGGTGAACGACTTGAATACTTTCGGCTTGTTCTTCGAGACACTATGTGTTCGCGACTTGCGCGTCTATGCCGATGCTCTTGGAGGTTCCGTCTATCATTTCAGAGACAAGAACGGATTGGAGTGCGACGCTGTCGTTCATCTGCGCAATGGCAAGTATGGCTTGGTGGAAGTAAAGCTGGGAGGCGACAAGTTGATAGAGGAAGGTGCAAGGACGCTAACTGCTTTGGCCGACAAGATAGACACCACCAAGATGAAGTCGCCGTCTTTCAAGATGGTGCTGACGGGAGTGGGAAAATATGCCTACCAGCGCCCCGAGGACGGAGTGTACGTTGTGCCGGTCGGGTGTTTGAAGGCGAAATAATAGCTAATGCACTACTGTACAGGAAAGTCACGTACTCGCGTGGCGGTTGTCACGTACCAACTTATTCTTTTTCAAAAAGCACTCCAATTTTAGTTAACCTGCGATATAAAGTTCCTCCTTGTGCTTTTTTCAAGAATTTAGGCATGTCGTTTTTCAAATATGCAAGCAGAAAATCTGCCTTCTTTTGTGAATTGGAATACTTCTTATTGATTAGTGTAATCT